>DATIRW010000105.1:0-19232 GCA_035469365.1 Thermoanaerobaculia bacterium | reverse complement strand
GGGGACTCGCTCGGCGGCCTGGACAACTCCGGTCATGGCCGGAACGAGAGCGAGAGCGAACAACATTTTGAACGCAAACCGGGCCCAATTCCTTGAGTGCATCTCATCCTCCTTTTTGTTGTGTCTTACCGGTCCGATCAGACATACAGGGATTGAGTTGCCGCATGATTCGAAGTCACCAATTCTTCATATCTGAAGCGAAGGCGCGACTGAGTCCGCCGCATCATCGGCTCGTCGGGCCGATGCTCCACGTTGAAACGAGGCGACTTAACACCCCTGACCCGGCCCCGCTGCTTGCAAGCCGTCGCGATGCGGGTTACCGGGCACAAAACGCCGTCGATGTTCCGGCGTCATTCGATCGTCGAGACGGGCGATATGGCGCGGGCGCTCGAGCAGGTTGCGATGCGAGAGAAAGAGGCATCGGGCCGGCGGATCGTCGCGTTACACTCGAAGGCGAAGAAATAAACCTCGATCCCACCGCAGGGAACCGCGTTGCTCACCGGTGCCTGTTGGGCACCGCATCGGGCACCGGTCCTCGAATTTCCTCAGGAAAGTTGGTCGGGACGCCGGGATTCGAACCCGGGACCCCCTGAACCCCATTCAGGTACGCTACCAGACTGCGCCACGTCCCGACCGGAGGGCGCATTTGAGCAGGGGAGAGGCGGGAAGTCAAACGATCCGCTCCCGTCTCGGCGCAACTTCGAGCGCAGATTCCTCGTCGCTTCGCTCCTCGGAATGACAGGGGGGAAGCGTTCCTCGGACTGACATGGCCTGGCTCCTTCGGAATGACAAGGAGGAGCTCTCCTCCGATGACGGGGGGCTAGAATCTGTTCCGTGAGGGTTCGCCTCGTTTCGTCCACGCACTTCTCGGCGGCGCACAGGTTGCACCGGGAGGACTGGGATGCGGAGAGAAACCGCCGCGTCTTCGACAAGTGCAACAATCCCAACGGCCACGGGCACACCTACATGCTCGAGGTGACGGTGGATGGGGAGATAGACCCGGAGACAGGGTACGTGATGGACTTCGGAGACCTGAGGCGTGCGATCCAGGAGAACGTCCTCCGCCATCTGGACCACAGGCACCTGAACTTCGACGTGGACTTCCTGCGGGGCGTCAACCCGACCGCCGAGAACATCGCGGTCGGCGTCTGGCGGCGGCTCGAGTCGAAGGTGGCTCCGGCGCGTCTCGTGCGGGTCGCGCTGGACGAGACGGAAAAGAACCGCGTCGTGTACGAAGGAGGAAGAACATGAGCAGTGCCCCGCCGCCCCGGCGGCTGACGCGGTCGAGCCGGCACAAGATGATCGCCGGCGTCTGCGGCGGCCTCGCGGAATACTTCCAGCTCGACCCGACGGCGGTGCGAGTCGCCTACGTGATCCTCTCGATCATCTCCGCGGCTTTCCCGGGCATTCTCGCCTACATCATCCTCATGTTCGTGATCCCGCCGCCGGATCAGCAGGTGCCGTGACCCGCCCGCGAATCCTCGTCACCAACGATGACGGCGTTTTCTCGGAGGGAATCGAGCGGCTGGCCGCCGCCCTCTCTTCGGTGGGAGAGGTCCTCACGGTCGCTCCGGATCAGGAGAGAAGCGCCGCCGGTCATTCCCTGACGCTCCAGAGTCCCCTGCGGGCGAAGCTCGTGGGCCCCAACCGCTGGTCCGTGGACGGCACTCCGACGGACTGCGTCAACTGGGGGGTTCTGCACCTCCTGAAGAAAGAGCGGCCCAGGCTCGTCTTCTCGGGCATCAACCTGGGTCTGAACCTCGGAGACGACGTGACGTACTCCGGCACGGTCTCCGCCGCGTTCGAGGGCACGCTCATCGGGATTCCCTCGGTCGCGATCTCGCAGGAGATCGAGACAGGCTTCACCTTCGACGCGGCGGCCGCGTTTGCCGAACGGCTCGCGCGGCGGCTGCTGGAGGAACCGCTGCCTCCCGGGACTCTCGTCAACGTCAACATCCCCGCCGGAGAGCCGCAAGGGGTCCGGGTCGGACGGCTGGGCAAGCGCCGCTACGGCGAGACCGTGATCGAGAAGACCGACCCGCGCGGCCGGCCGTACTACTGGATCGGCTCGACCATTCCGGTCGGGGAAGCCGAGGAGGGGACCGACATCAGCGCCATCGCCGACAAGTTCATCTCCATGACCCCCCTGCATCTCGACCTGACCGACTACCGCTCGATGAAGGTCCTGGAAGAGATCGCCGGCGGGATCGCGCAAGCGGGCCGCACCGGCCGCCCGAGAGAAGCCCTGGCACAAAAGAAGCGCCCCGGCTCTTGAGACCGGGGCGCGATGGAAAGGAGATCGGCCGGGAGCTAGTCGAAGGGGCCTTCCCTGAAATGGTGGGCCCTCGAAACCGCGAGGCAATCCCCGATCCTGGCCTTCTGCTCGTCGGTCAACTTGGAGGCGATCTCGTCTTTAACCGACGCCAGCTCCGCCTGAACCGCCTTCATGTCGGCGTGCAGGTCGAGCACGTCCTGTCCCAGGACGGACTTGTCGGCTCCGGCTTCGAGGTCGGCATGGAGCTTCTGGCGGTCGGCGCGAACCTTCTGGTGGGCCGCCTGGAGAACCGGCTTGGCGGCTTCCACGATCGCCTTGATGTCGGCCTTCTGGGCATCGGTCAGGTCCGCCGCCCGGAGACAACGCAGGACGGGGAATGCCCGCCCTTCGGCCATGGCGATGGGCGCGCGGTCCCGCGCCTGGGGCGTACTGTCCTGCGCCAGGGCGGGGAGGGCCGAGAGCGCGAGGACGACTGCGAGATTCAGGATGCGGCACAGCTGTTTCATCGAGAACTCCTTTTCTGGGATAGCGACCGAATTCAGTCCCACGACGAACAGACGCGCGGGCAAGCCTAGCGTTTACGTGCCGGCCGAAAATGATGCGCGTACATCAGTATTCGAGCGTCTTCTTCACCGCGGCGAGGACCTTCTCAGTATTGGGGAGGATGGCACGCTCCAGGATCCGGCTGAACCCGACTGGCGTGAACTCCGATCCGACGCGCGCGACGGGAGCGTCGAGCCACGGGAAGGCGGCCTCCTGGATCTGCGAGGCGATTTCCCCGCCGAACCCGCCGTGCACCTTGTCCTCGTGCGCGACGACGACCCGGCCGGTCTTCGTGACAGATCTCCGGATCGCTTCGAGATCCATCGGCACGAGCGACCGCAGGTCGAGCACCTCGACGCTCTTTCCTTCGGCCTCGAGCCGTTTCGCCGCTTCGAGGGCGAAGTGCACGGGGGTACCGTAGGCGACGAGGGTCAGGTCCGTTCCCTCGCGCCGCAGCCGAGCCTTTCCGAACGGCACTGCGAACTCCGCCGGCACGTTTGCCCGCGCCATCGGGTTGTTGTAGAGGAACTTGGGCTCGAGATACAGCGTCAACCCGCGCGAGCGCACGGCGGTCCGCAACAGCCCGGCCGCGTCATCGGCGAAGGCGGGAGAGACGATCCGGATGCCCGGCAGCGTCGTCAACCACCCCTCGATGTTCTGCGAGTGATAGAGGCCGCCGCCGATGTAGCCGCCGGAAGCTAGGCGGATGGTGACGTTCGGCACGAACTTGCCGTTGGTCCGCCAGTACTCGTGCGTCATCTCGACCATCTGCTCCGCGGCCGGCCAGAAGTAGTCGGCGAACTCCGCTCCTTCGACTACGACCCGGATCTTGTCGTTCAGGCGCGAGAACCCGTCGGCGGTGCCCAGGATGAAGTCCTCCGCCAGGGGGCCGTTGAAGACGCGCTTTGGCCCGAACTCCTGCTGCATTCCCTTCGTGACGTTGAAGACGCCCCCCTTGTCGCGGTAGGCGACGTCCTGTCCCCAGATGTAGGTATCGGGGTTGCGTCGGAACTCCTCTTTCAGCGTCGCGTTGATGGCCTGCACCAGGGTCTCCGCGTTGCCCGAACCGTCGGGCAGACCATCCGGCCAATCCTTCGGGACCCAGGGCTCGGGCTCGACGAAGTCGTGGATCGAGGCGGGGTCCGGATCGGGAGCAGCCTTGGCGCGGTCGGCCGCCGCCTCATAGATCTGCTGGTTGCGCGCCTCGATCGCGGCGATCTCCTCCTCGTTGACGAGACCGTTCTCGATGAGCGTGCGGCGAAAGCGCGGAAGAGGGTCGGCGGAGCGCGCCGCCTCCAGCTCCTCGGGCGTCCGGTAGAGCTCGTGCCGGTCGGAATTGGAATGCGAGTGGATGCGGACACAGGTCGCGTGCACGATCGCGCAGCCGGCGCCCGTGCGGACGAATTCGACCGCCTCCCGCATGGCGCGGAAGGAGTCGAAGACGTCCAGGCCGTCGCAGTGGATGATCCGCAGGTTCAGGAACCCGGAGAAATTGTCCGACGCATAGAGATTGGCGGTCTGATCGTTCTTGGGCACCGAGATGCCGTAGCCGTTGTCCTGGACGACGAACACGACGGGCAGCTTCTCCCGCGAGGCGCCGTTGACCGCCTCGTAGAAATACCCCTCTGAGAGCGAGGACTCGCCCATCGAGCAGAAGACGATCGAGTCCTTTCCGTACGTCTTGATCGCGCGGCCCAGGCCCGCGGCGTGCGCGGCATGGTTGGCCACGCAGGAGGAGACGTTCTGGATGCCGATCTCGGGCTTGGCGAAATGGTTGGACATGTGTCGGCCGCCGGAGGCGACGTCGGTGGCCTTGGACATGCCGTTCAACAAGATCTCCTCGGCCGTCAGCCCGGCCGCCACGCAGGTCGCGAGGTCGCGGTAGTAGGGGAAGAGGTAGTCCAGGTTGGGGCGAAAAGTCATACCGAGGGCGAGCTGGATCGCGTCGTGGCCGGCGCACGGAGCGTGGTAGCTCCAGCCGAGCCCCTGTTTCAGGTAGTTTGGCGCCTTGTCATCGAGCACCCGGGACAAATGCATCAGGCCGTACCACTTCTTCAGCTCCTCCCGCGAGATGTCGGGATGTCCCGACACCCGGGTCAGCTCTGCCGTCTCTTGGGGCGTCAATACTCCTCCGTCAAAAAAAGAACGCCATTCTAACCCCGGCGATTTCAGGCGGGTCCCATGCGGCGGAAATCCCTTACACTTGAGACACATGCCACTGAGAGCCGAGCGGGCGGCATCGGCGGAGCGGGAGCGGGAGGCCGCCCTGCGCCGCGAGATGGTAGCCCGCTTCGTCGAGCCGCGGGGAGTGGACGACCCCCGGGTTCTGGACGCCCTCCGCAGGGTCCCCCGGCACTATTTCGTTCCGGAGCCGCTCCGGTCCAAGGCCTACGGCGACCATTCGCTTCCCATCGGTCACGGGCAGACGATCTCCCAGCCCTACGTCGTGGGCCTCATGACGCAACGACTGGCGCTCGATCCGGCGCACAAGGTTCTCGAAATCGGCACCGGCTCGGGTTACCAGGCCGCCGTGCTTTCGCTTCTTGCGCGCTCGGTCTATTCGCTCGAGCGGATCGACGAGCTCGCGCGCTCGGCGGCGGCCGTTCTTCGCTCGATTGGCTGCGACAACGTGTCGGTCAAGGCCTTCGACGGGACATACGGGTACACGGCCGCGGCACCCTACGACAGGATCCTCGTGACTGCCGGAAGCGACGAAGTCCCCGAGAAGCTGCTCGACCAGCTCGCGATCGGCGGGAAGCTCGTCGTCCCCATCGGCCCTCCGCACCGCCAGCGCCTGCGCGTGATCCGCCGGCGCAAGGACCACTTCGGACAGGAGGACGGCGAAGAGGTCGTCTTCGTGCCCCTTCTCGGCCGCTTCGGCCGCGACGGCGTTCCGCGGTGATCGCCCGGCGCGCCGTGATCTCCGGCCGGGTTCAGGGCGTCGGGTTTCGTTTCTTCGCCGAGCGGGCCGCTCGTGACACGGGTGTGAAGGGATGGGTCCGCAACCGTTCCGACGGGACCGTCGAAACGGTCGTCGAGGGCGAAGCCGATGCCGTCGTCCGATACCTCGAGCGGTTGCGCGCGGGACCGGGCGGAAGCGGCGTCACGTCGTTGATCCAGGAGGAAAGGGCGCTCGCGGGATACGGCTCCTTCGAGATCACGGGATAATGGCGGCATGACGGACCTGCGCGCTTTCGTCCGCGACATCCCCGACTTTCCCTCGCCGGGCATTCTGTTCCGCGACATCACTCCTCTGCTCGCCTCGCCCGAGGCGTTCCACCAGGCGGTCGCCGAGATGGCGGAGCCCTTCCGCGCCCATCCGCCGGACAAGGTGCTGGGGATCGAGGCCCGCGGGTTCATGTTCGGGGCAGCGCTCGCACGGTACCTCGAGGTCGGGTTCGTCCCCGCGCGGAAACCGGGAAAGCTCCCGAGGGAGACCTTCCGGGTCAGCTACGGGCTCGAGTACGGCAAGGACTGCCTGGAAATCCACACCGATGCCTTCCAAGCGGGTGAGAGAGTCCTCGTGGCCGACGACGTGCTGGCAACCGGCGGCACGGCCCGGGCGGCGGGGGAGCTGGTGGACCGCCTGGGAGCCGAGGTCGCAGGAATGACCTTCTTCATCGAGCTGGAAGGATTAAACGGCCGCTCGCTGCTCGCCACCCGAAGACTGCATTCCGTTCTTCTGCTTTGATGCGCCTCGCTGCTACAATGCCGAGTTATCTCGTATACGTCTCCGGAATCACGGGTATCAGAGCCTGACGTCCGATGTCTGCAGAAAAGATCCTGATCGTTGACGACGACGACGACATCCTGCTGATCGTCCAGACGATCCTCACCTCCGCGGGCTACACGACCTTCACCGCGCGGAACGGACGCGAGGGCGTGGATATGGCGCTCCAGCTCCAGCCCGACCTGATCCTTCTGGATGTCATGATGCCGGAGCTGTCGGGCTGGGAAGTCTGCACGACGCTGAAGAATGCCCCGGAGACGCGGCAGATCCCTGTCGCCATGCTGACCGTCAAGAGCGAGATCCGGGATCTCATCACCGGCATGCAGGTCGGAGCCGACGATTACGTGACGAAGCCCTTCACGCGGCGCCGGCTTCTCTCCACCGTGCGCAAGCTCCTGGACGAGCGGGGCGAGCCGTCGTCGTCGGCCTACCTATCGACGGAGAACGAGGACGTCCGCTTCCGCAACCTGCTCTTCGATCCGATCACGGAGCTTCCGACAGTCCCCGTCATCATCGACGCCCTGAGGGACCGCCTCCTGGACAGCCGCGACCTTGGAGTCCTCGTCGTGGATGTCGAGCAGTACAGCCACATCGAGGACGCCTACGGCTGGGAGGTCTTCGACGACCTCCTGCGGGCGGCGGCCAAGGCCCTTCGCCGGATGCTCGGGACCGTCTTCGCGACGGAAGACTTCGTCGCCGTGAACCGCGCGGGCGGATCGGACTTCTACGTCTTCACGACCCTCGAGGCGGCGGAAGACTCGCTCACGCGCCTTCAGCGCAAGGCGCGGCAGGTCGAGGAGTCTCTGCGCGGGACGCTGGACGAGGCCTTCGGGCCCCGTATCCACAAGCGGATCGGGGTCTTCGTCGGGCACACCGTCATCCAGTCCAACCCCCAGATGAGGATCGAGCGCCTCGTGTACAGGGCCCTGCGGCAGGCGATCGTCATCGCGACGACCAAGGAAGGGGAGCGCCAGGCCCTCCTGCGAGAGACTTTCAAGGAGATCCTGCGCAAGCGCCGCATCCGGACCGTCTACCAGCCGATCTTCGACCTGAACACGATGGAGGTCTTCGGCCACGAGGCGCTGACAAGGGGCCCGGTGGACACCGCCTTCGAAAGCCCTGAGCTCCTCTTCGAGTTCGCCGGCGACCACGAGGCCACCTGGGACCTCGAACAGCTTTGCATCGAGTCTTCGGCGGGTCATTACGAAGGACCGGGAGGCGGACTCCTGTTCTTGAACGTGGAAGCGGATTCAGTGGCGTCGCTGGCTGCCCGGCCGGGAGTACTCGCGCCGCTCGAGCACCTGCGCTACCGCGTCGTCCTGGAGGTCACAGAACGTTCCGCCATTCGCGACGTGCCGGTCTTCCGGGAGGCCCTGGCGTCGCTCCGTCGTCAGGGCTTCCGTGTCGCCATCGACGATGCGGGGTCGGGATACGCCTCGCTCCAGTCCATCGCCGAGCTGCGTCCGAACTTCCTGAAGGTCGCCAACACGCTGGTGACAGGCCTCCACGGCGACACGATCAAACGGGACGTCGTGGAGATGCTGGTCAACCTCTCCCGGCGCATCGACGCCGTCTGCGTGGCCGAGGGCATCGAGACGCCGGAAGACCTGGAGGAGTGCCGCCGTCTCGGAATCCCGTTCGGACAGGGTTTCTACCTCGGAGTCCCGGAAGAGATCGCCGCCACCTCGTCCGCGCGTGACTTCGGCGTCGGAACACTTGAAGAGCCGTAACGCCTGATCCCCTCTCCGCCGGCCGAGCTCTTGCAGGTCGCCAGCAAGGAATGAACGGACCGAATCAGCCCAGGACGTGGTGGCGCCGGAACCCGATGAGCGCCTCGGGAATTGTCCGGTTGAAGACGGGCTTTCTTCCGAGACATTCTCGCGAGCCGGCGCGCCGCAAGCTCTGGCGGCCTCCTCTCTGGCTCAACGTCTTTCTTCTCGGCTTCGCTCTCCTGGGCGGCGCGGCGGCGACGATCTACCGCCGCAATCTCGATGCCCGGATGGGAGGACTCCTGCGGCAGACCGACTCGGCGCCTTTCGAGATCAAGAGGATCCGCCAGGATCTCGCCGACCAGGAGTTGGACGAGAGGTCGCTTGCCGCGGAGCTCGACACGCGGTTGAAGTACGCGCGCATCCAGAAGGAAGGCGAGTTCTACATTCTCCTCGACACGCGGCGCCGGCAGTTCGCGTTCAAGTACGGTGACAAGATCGTCCGCGAAGCCGGTCTCGACACCGGCGCGTCTCGTGTGATCGAGGCGAAGAACGGCGCGCGCTGGACATTCGCGCCGGTCACCGGCGCCTTCACCGTCAAGGAGAAGCTCGAGAACGCGGACTGGACGGTTCCCGAATGGGTGTACCTGATGAACCGGCAGAAACCGCCTGACCCGCTTCCCACGGTGCGGGCCGGGCTCGGCCGATACGTCCTCGTCTTCTCGGATGGCTACCTGATTCACTCTCCGCCCCCGCCGGAGAGCCCTTTGAAGGGTGCGAAGCCCGGCTCCTTCATGGTCCCGGAGGCGGACCTGTCAGCCGTCTGGCGCCGGGTGGGACCCGGGACCCGGGTCTACGTGTTCTGAGGCTTCCAGGATGAGCATGCGGTTCCGGCTCGGATTCCTCGGAGCGTGGGCGCTCTTCGTTATTGGAGCCGGCCTCGCCGGTCTCGTGGTGGCTGCTCAACTGGCGAGCTGGCAGGAGGCCGCGAGGCTCGCCCGGCTCGTGAGGATCGACCGGGCGATCGCCCTTCGAATGGGAGCGAAGGTCGAGAAGTTGCGGGATCTGGCCGGGGAGCAAGGGGAGCGCCTGGAGGAACTTCGCTCCGCGGTCGCGAACGCGACGATCCGGCTGGACGACTCGCGGGACAGTGAGCAGACCATCATCGTCTCCACCACCGAGAATCGGCTCTTCGTGCGCCGCTCCGGCCGGACAGTCTTCGAGGCCGTCTGTTCGACCGGCAAGGGAACGACGATGGTCGTCAACGGCAGGACGATGGTGTTCGACACGCCGACCGGGAGCTTTCGGATCCAGTCGAAGGAGGAGAACCCGGTCTGGGTTCCTCCCGACTGGCACTTCATCGAGGAGGCGCGCAAGAAGAACCTCGGGGTCGTGCGGTTGAACGCCGGACAGGCCATCGACGCGGACACGGGAGATCCGGTCCCCGAGGAGCGGCCGCATGGAGTGTGGTCATGGGTCTCCGCTCGGCCGCAGGGCCGGGTCTTGAAGATCAGGCAGAACACTGTCGTCGAGGTCTCGCCCGACGGCTCGGAACGGGAGCTGCCGCCGGGCGAACTGATCAAGGCCGGCAAGGCGATCGTGGTGCCCCCCTCGGGAACGCGGCAGCGCCGGTTCGAGAAGGTCCTGGGACACTATCGGTTGAACATCGGCAGCGGCTACGGCATCCACGGGACTCTCGCGACCAGGCAATTAGGGCGGAGCGCCTCTCACGGCTGCGTGCGCCTTTCCGACGCCGACATCGAGAAGCTCTATGGCATGGCCAGGGTGGGTGACCGGGTCATCATCTACTGAGATTCTCCGATTTCCTGCGTGCTTCGCTTGACAGATGAGGAGAGTGTCCCTAGGATGGACAACCTCGCGTGACCAGGAAGCAACAGACCTTCGCTCTGGCAGGGCTCCTCTCATTCGGGCTCCTGGCGCCGCTCGCCGGCAATTCCTCGGGGTTGGTCTCTCTGGGTTCCCTCGTAGGCCAGTCGGGAAGGCTGCGCGCTCTCTTCGCGCTCCCGGGTGAGCGGGTCGCCGCCGCCGCCGATGTGGTTTCGCGAGAGCCGGGCGTCTACAACCTCATCAAACTCTTTCGGTCCGGGGCCGAGGCGTTTCACCTGATCGTGATGAAGCCCTTCTCGGCGAAGGTCAACGGACGCATCGGGTCCTACAGACTGGGAGACTGGCCTTTTGAGAATCGGGAGCCCTCCAATCTGATCTACGCCAACCCGAGAGGCTTCGTCGAGGTGACGCCGGAGAACTTCTCGACTCATTTGTCCGAGCACTTCACGCTGGGGCAGTTCATTACCAAGGATCAGCTCTCGGTCTGGCCCAAGTACGTGGTCCTGGAGCCGCGCCTGCTGGACAAGCTGGAGCTGACGATCGAAGAGCTTCGCCGCCAGGGGCACTCCGTTCGCGGCCTCTTCGTCATGAGCGGTTTCCGCACTCCCGAGTACAACGAGCAGGGCGTCGGCGCGGGCGGCCGCTCGGCGGTCTCGCGCCACCAGTACGGCGACGCCGCCGACGTCTATCCCGACGACCATGCGAAGGGGCGCATGGACGACTTGAACGGCGACGGACGGGTGGACTTGAGAGACGCTCGAATCCTTGCCCTCGCGGCCGAGGCCGTCGAGCGTCGGCATCCCGAGCTCGCCGGAGGCATCGGCATCTATCCGGCCACGAGCGCGCACGGCCCCTTCGTGCACATCGATGCCCGCGGCACCCGAGCCCGCTGGGGCGGATAGCCGTCGCTCCGCGCTTGCACGGGATCTGCGCCTTCGGCGCACCGGCGAGCGGCTCGGCTGGATGCGGCCTCGACCGCTCGCCTGATTCCTGCAAGCGCTCCGCTCCCGCGGCGCGAGGCTCCTCCCTTCGGTTACTTCGGGAGGACTCCTCGCGCCGCGACCGGAGCTGGGCACGTAGCTACGACCAGGGATGGCCGACCGGAGCATGCAGACCGTCTTCGTCCTATTTTGAGGACTGTCTGGTCCTCTTTGGGGGCGTGGAAGTTCCGACCCGCTTCGTGCTATTGCCGCAAAGCACTGGGAATGAGGAGGTTATGCGGAAGGCTCCGGGCGAGGAGTTGGCCTCGGGCTTGCGAGATGGATGGGTTGGAGGATTTATGAAAGCTTCAACTTGGAGAATCACGGCGGCCCTCGGTAGCCTGCTGGCTTTGGCTTCGGCGGGACTTGCCGCCGAGCAGCCATACGTCGGTCTCGCCAATCAGCTCGTCGGCCACTACGAGGCGGTCGCGGGGCCGGCCAACAAGCTCCGCGTCATCGTCCAGCCGGCTCGTCCTTTCATTGACGAGCAGCGACTCACCGTGACGGTTCAGGGGACTTACAACGGCAACAACGTCAGCTTCGACGGCGTCCTGTCCGTTCAGCCGCAGGGCGAGACGGCTCGCTTGATCTGGGCGACCAGGCGTTCCGACTGCCAGGTCGACATCCATCCCGAAGGAGACGGTTTCGTCGGCGTGACCCTCGCGGGCGCCTGCCAGACCGCGTTCCAGAACCCCACCTCCGGAAAGTGGGAATTCCAGATGGAGCCCGGCTCCTTCCGCTTGAAGAGCGTCGAGACCGGCGAGACCCTCCGCTTCCGGAAGGTCAAGTCCCTCACCAACAAGTGAGTCTCCTCTCCCGCGGGAGAGGGACGGGGTGGGGGCACTCCCGGCGCCACCTGCTAGAGTGTTCCGCCGCGGGGCCGTAGCTCAGGTGGATAGAGCAAGAGTTTCCTAAACTCTAGGTCGGCGGTTCGAGTCCGCCCGGCCCCACCAAAAGAGTCAGGAACTTGCAAAACTCTTCCTCTGAGCACCCGAGCTGACTCCCATTCTTTCCGCCATTTCCGCACTGGCGGGCACCATAGGTACCACGTTTTGTCTCGGCTCTCCGTCAATCAGAAGTGCTGAACGGTTGAGCGAGGCTAGCTCGTCCTCCAACGTCACCGAGACGTAGAGGTCCGTTACCTCCCGCGGCCCGTGACCCAGGATCGCCCGCAGCACCAACCGTGGCGTGACCTTGTTCGGCGCCGTCGCGCACGTCGTGCGCGAATCATGCGGCCGGAAGAGTCCGAGAGCTAGTCTGACAATCGACTTCCGACGCTCCCTACGGGAATTCCGGAGCGGGGATGCCGGTTGCCCCTGCAAGCAGCGGGCGGATTCGGAGGACACGAGCCGAGGTGATGACGTGAGGCGAGGCGGACGTTTCAAGTGGTCCTCGCGATTCGGGGCACTGGCGCTCTGCGCGATCCTTCCGTGCGCGGCTTCGGGGACGGAAGAGGCGGGCCAGCTCGTCTGGAGAGCGCTGGGCCCGCTCGACTTGGGGCCATATCACTTGCCGGCCGACGTCACCGTGCTCGCGATCGACCCGGCTTCGAGCCAGACTCTCTACGTCGGAGCGACGGTCTTCGTTCCCGGGAGGGTAGCGGGCGTCACGTTCAAGAGCGGGGACGCCGGACGCACCTGGGCGATTCTGGGCAACGGGCTCAAAGTTTCCCCCGGCGAGTTCCTCCCTCCGCCTCCGGTCGTGGACTTCGCCTTCGATCCAACTGCATCCTCGACCGTCTATGCGGCTCTCCAACAAAGTGGTGTCTTCAAGTCCACCGACGCCGGGATGAGCTGGACGGGGACAAATCGCGGCCTGTCTGCGGGGTGGGTCGGCCGGATTGCGGTGGATCCGTTTTCTCCCACGATCCTCTATGCCGCCACGTCTGGCGACGGGGTCTTCAAGAGCGAGGACAGCGGTGCGAGCTGGCGTCCGGCCCGCGGCGGCCTCGCGTTCCCGTTCGTTCTGTCCCTTCTGGCGGATGCCGGGCGGTCCTCCACGCTTTTCGCCGGCACGCTTGGCAACGGCGTCTACCAGACAACCGACGCCGGCTCGTCCTGGCTCCCGGCCAATGCCGGATTGACAGAGCCCGACGTGCTCGCGCTCGCGCAGGCGCCCGGGTCACCGGGGAGGATCTATGCCGGCACCGGCAACGGGCGCGTGTTCCGCTCGGAGGACGGCGGCGCGACCTGGACCGGCGGATCGCTCGGAGTCGCGGCCGACGTCCTGTCTCTTGCGGTCGCTCCTGGCGATGCGGCGAACGTCTATGCAGGGACCCGGGGCGCCGGCGTGTTCGTGAGCGCCGACGGCGGCGCGACTTGGACGGCGATCAACGGGGGGCTGTCGGATGGGAATGCCACGACCCTCGCGATCGCTCCGTCCTCGCCGCCGCGGGTCTATGTCGGAACCCGCGCCGGCATTTTTGTCCTCGAGGACGCGCGCGCCGTTCCTCTGCCGCGGGAGAGAGCCCCCGGAACGCCGCGTCCCTTCGATTTTCGGTGATGCCGGACCGCGTCGGGGCGGCGCGTCTAATCGCGGTCGCGGCGGACGTCATTCCGATTGCCGCGTTTCCAACCTTTCGCGGGAAGCGTGGTCTCCCCGTGGAACGATGCGCTCGATCTCGCGGTGGCGGCGGTGATGACGCGGCTCATCGGCTGGCACTGGGCCTTCTCCAGCGGAGGTCAGCCCGGCACGCATAAGGAGAATCGGCCGGCAAGCGGTCCTGATCGTTGGCGCGATCCTCATCGCGCTCAGGCTGCTCTTCCCGGAGGAACGAACGTATTCCAGCCGGAGCACGACTCCTTACGAACAGCCCCTGGTCGTGCCTACGGTCGACGTCGGTAGAACGGCGCTTCGGTGTTTCGGAATCGGCGTACCAGCCGGAGCCGCTATCGCGCTCTTGAAGAGCCGTGAGTCGAGGTAGCTAAACGGAAAGTCGGCTACGGTTAAACCCCCTCCCCTCGGGATTACCCCGCTTGATCTCGCCGACCTGGGTTTTCTTACGGTCCCGTCACGTTGACGACGGACTTGGGTGCGATGCCGGTTCCTGCCGGCGCGCCGCAGGAGACGGTGATCATGTTGCTCGGGCCTGGATCGTCGCTCGAGTTGGTCAACGTGCAGGCGATGGTTGCGCCCTGTCCCTTCTTGTCCACGACGCTGATGCTGTAGATGCCCTCCGAAAGCTCCTGGACGGCTCCTGGTCCGGCGTCTTCCACCGCGCGCGTGATGCCCAGCGCGTAGAAGTACATCGCTCCGTGGCACTTCCGAGGTAACTGTTTCCCGAGTCGGCCTCGCACCAGATCCAGAAGCCGAACGGCGTATCTGTAGGGCTGCCGCCGTTGGGCGTGAAGGTTCCGAACCCCGTGCCGGAAAAGACGACCTGCTCCGAGTTGTTGGCGGCGGCGGCGATGGACGCGACCGCCAGGAACGAGACGATGAGCAACGCGCGAACGACTCTTACGGAACTTGACATTTGACCTCCCTTTCTTAGCCGGGACTCTGCGGAGCCCCGGTCCGCCCGGAGCAAGAAGCCTTCCACCCGCGCTCCGGGCGGCCCACGTTTCTAAGGATCTCTTTAGGGAGTGTGTGGCGATGCGATCGACTACTGGGTCGTGCCGAGCTTCCCGTGCCAGCTCGCTCGCATTTAAGGAATCGGCGTGCGCTCCGGAGCTGCTGCGGCCCCACCAGCGGACGGTTCGGGTTTTCGCAAGGCTCGCAGGTACAGGATCACTTCGTCGATCTGGCGGGCGGAGAGGGTGTGTCCCCAGGGCGGCATCAGAACGGACTGTCCGACGCCGGCGCCGCCGCGGCGGATCGTGTCGGCCAGTTCCGCATCACTCTTCTTTTTCTGAAGCGCTGGATCGGAGAGGTCGCGGGGACGGGGATCCAGGTTGAATGCGTTGAAGCCGTCTCCGGCCCCGGTCTCGCCGTGACAAGTCTGACAGTAATGGCCATAGATACCCTTGCCGAGCCGCAGCTCGTAAGAATCCACGGGAGCGCTGGCCGCGACTGCCTTCGGTGCGGGCGTCCTCTTCGAGCATGCCGCGGCCGCCATCAGCAAGAGGAAGGCGACCAGGCTCCGGCGGCGGAACCTCCTCATCGCGCGCCTCCCGCCGGCGCCGGAGAAGGGTTCGAACCGAGCGTGCCGAGGTACGCGGTCAGCTGCAAGGCGTCGGTGTTCGAGAGACCGTAGTTGGGGCAGCGCACGTCCGCCCTCCAGCGCTGCGGGCCTTTCAGCCACGCATACACCCACCCGATCTTCAGTCTCTTGCCCGTGTCCGTCAGCGGCGGGCCGTAATAGCCGCCCGAAGACCCGACGATGTGGCAGCCGCGGCACCCGAGGCCCGCGTAGAGCCTCAGCCCTTCCGCCGCGTCGGCGTCGGCAGCGGGCCGGCCCGCAAAGGGATCCGACGGGATCCGCGGATCCAGGTAGAAGCTCTCGAAGGCGTCGGCAATCTGGATCGCCTCCTCTCGCGGCATGCGCAAGACCGGCATCCTCTCCTCGAGGATCGGACGGAGCGAATAAGAGAGCATCAGGTAGTCGATCAGCCAATCGCGCCGGACCTTGCTTCCCTCGAACGTCAAGGGGGCGGTCGAGATGTCTCCGCCTTCATCTCCGATGCGGTGACAGGAAAGACAGCGGTATCGGTCGAGGAGGGCCCCGACGGGGCCGCCCGGCACCAGGGAAGCGACACGCGGAGCGGCAAAACGGTAGGGCTCCGGAACCGGCTGCGAGGCGAGCGAGAGCAGCGCTGTGACGAGAGCCCTGGTGTCCTCGCCGTTGAACTCGTAGGACGGCATTCTCAATCCCTGTGCGAAGGAGCGGGGCGAGTCGACCTTGGCCGCGAGCCAGGCGGGCAGGGTGCGGGCGAGGTCAGTCCGGCGGCCGAAATCGAGCGACGCGGCCTTCTTGTCGCCGATGCCGTTCAACTCCGGGCCGAACTTCTCTTCCGATCCGCTCGGTTCCAAATGGCAGGCGAAGCAGCCCGCGAGCCGGAAGACCTTCGCTCCTTTCTCAGCGAGCGTCTGATTGACGCGGACCGGTGTGAGCATGTCCTTGGGGGCGTCGAAGTCGCGCAACTCGTCTTCGATGTAGGCGGCGACGTCGCGTGACTCGCTCTCCGAGAAGTGATAGCGGGGCATCCGGGTCCGGGGATAGAACGACTGGGGATCGCGCAGAAACGCGAGCAGCCAGCCCCGCGTGACGTAGGAGGCGACCTTGGAGAGCTCGGGGGCCGAGCCGTTTCCCTTCCCTTCCACCGTGTGGCAGGAGATGCAGCGCGACTCGGAGAAGAGCTTCTTGCCGTTGGCGGCGCTGCCGGCCGGCTCCTCTTCGGCGGACTGAATTCGCCGGGCCAGCTCCCAGGGGACTGGCAGGTTGAAGAGGTAGTGCGAGAGTTCCTCGATCTCCCCGTCGGAAAGATGGAAATTCGGCATCGTGGCGTTCGGATCCACCGCCCGCGGTCCGCGCAGCCAGAGCTTCAACCACATCCCGCCTGTCTTCATGGAGAGCGTCGTCAGGGAAGGCGCCTGCGAACGGAAGTTTTCCTGGCCGCGGACCGCATGGCAGGCGAAACAGCCTGACCGGTCCATGAGGGCCCGTCCGCGCGAGAGGATCGGAGCTTCGGGAACGGCCTGTGCGGTATGGCAGCGGCCGCAGCCCGATTCGAGGTAGGCCGCGGGCGTCATGGGCGGGCCGGCGTCGGCCGCGGTCCCGTGCGCCTCTTCCGTGGAAGTCGCCGGGCCCTGCCCGCCGTGGCAGGACGTGCAGCCGAAGCGATCGAACGCGTCGGGCGTATGCGCGGTCTGCACGTGGAAGCGCAGCGGCTCGGCCGCGCCCTTCATCAAGGTGTCCGCGACTCCAAGATGACAGGTGGTGCATCGGTCCACGCGGCCCTCGAAATCCCTGAGCCAGGCCTGCTGGATTGCGATCGGCCGGTGCTCGTAATCCCGGGCAGCCTTCAAGCTCCTCGCCCGGGCCATTCCAAGGTTGCGATACTTGCGCTGCACAGATCGGTAAGAGGAGAGCGCGCTCTTGGCGGGAGAGACAGCCAGGACCGCCAGGAAGAGGAGGCTCGTCGCGGCGAAAAGCCGGCGGAGCGGAAAAGAGCTCACCTTCGCGTCCTAGCCGAACACCGCCGCATTCCACGGCCAGACGAGGGACCAGCCGGGTCCGCGGAAGAAGGTCCCGATGACAGTCAGGATCGTGGCGATCACCACGAACCAGGTCATGATCCATTCCGGGAGTGTCACGCGCGCCAGGAGCCGCCTGAGCCTGCCGCCGGATTCGCCGCCGCGCGCCGCGAAGATCGCCGCCGCGATGAGGACCGTGGGAACGACGATTGGCCAGCACGCGAAGGCGGCGAAGAGGGCAGCCAGAAGAAAGGTGACGGTCCCGACCACGGCCGCCGTTCTCTCGGGATGGGAAGCCCAGAGGGGCCCGGCTGTCAGGTTGACTCGCGCGTACGGGATCACCGCGAGCGCGATCACGACCAGGGTGGGCATCAGGACCCCGGCGACCACGGGAGGGAAGTAGTGCAGCAGTTCCTGCAGGCCCAGGAAGTACCAGGGTGCCTTGGCGGGGTTGGGAGTCTCCAGAGGGTTCGCGATGCCCTGCAGAGGTGCGTCGAAGAAGATCGCGGCGAGCGCGAGAGCGATCACGACGAGCTGGAAGAGAATCACCTCGCGCACGATCAGGTGCGGGAAGGTCATCACCCAGCGTTCCTCCCGGCGGCGGACTGCGGGCCGGATGTCCGGCCGCACGAGCGCGACCCGGCGCGGTGTCGCGAGGGGATCGGCCGACTCGACGACGTGAAGGGGTGGCTGGGCGCTCATGGAACCTCCCCGCGCTCGGCGATCTCCGGCTCTTCGGGCGGCCCCTGGACCCCGCCGTCCTTGCGCACCCGCCAGATGTGGACCGAGAGGAGCAGCAGCAGCGCGACGGGCAGCACGACGCAGTGCAGGACGTAGAAGCGAAGGAGGGCGTTCTCCGATACGGCATGCCCGCCGAGCAGCAGGAATCGGACCTGGTCGCCGATGAGCGGCGCCTCCTTGGCCATGTTCGTCCCGACCGAGACGCCCCAGAAGGCGAGCTGGTCCCACGGGAGCAGGTACCCGGTGTAGGAGAGAAGCAGAGTCACGATCAGGAGGACCACGCCCACGACCCAGTTGAACTGCCGGGGGGGTCGGTACGCGCGGTGGTAGAAGACTCGCAGCATGTGGAGAAAGGCCGCGAAGACCATCAGGTGCGCCGCCCAGCGATGGAGGTTGCGCAGGAACATGCCGTTCTCGACGACGAACGCAAGCTCTTTCATGTCGCGGTAGGCCTGCGGCACGGAAGGGTGGTAATAGAACATCAGGAGGATCCCGGTCGCGATGAGCACGAGCGCGCAGGCCAGCGTGATCCCGCCCAGCCAGTACGTGTGAGAGAAGCGCAACGTCTTCTTCCGGACCTTGACGGGATGCACGTGCAGGAAGAGGTTCTCGAAGATGACGAGCGAGCGGTTACGGTTCGTGTCGGCGATGCCATGCCGCACGATGGAGCGGTACAGAGCCGAATCCCGCAGGCGGGTCCCGAGCGTGGTGAGCGACAGCTCTCTCATGCCTTGAAGATCCTGCCGTGGGGGATCGTCACGCTCGTGTCGACGAGGAGAGTGCCGGTCCCGTCCACCTGCATTTCCAGCCATTGGAGGGGGCGCGGGGCCGGTCCGTGAATGACGTTGCCTTCCAGATCGAATCGGCTCCCGTGGCATGGACAGGCGATGCACTTCTCGTCGGACAGAAACCGGGTGATGCATCCCAGATGCGTGCACACGGCCGACAAGGCATAGACGCCCCCGGGGGCACCGATGACGTACGCCCTCTGCTGCTTGTTGAACCGCACCACACCCTCGGGGTAGTCGAGCGGGTTGCCCGCGCGGAAGCGGGTCGGCGGCTCGAACAGGACCTTGGGCTTCAGGAAGTCCAGGGTCACGATCCCGGAGCCGGCCGCGGCCACGGCACATGCGGCCAAGCCGACGCGGCCGAAGAAATCGCGCCGGCTCGGCACGGCCTCCTCAATCCCGGTCAGATCCTCGGGATCTTCAGGCAACGGCGTCCTCCTTCGTGTGGAAGCTCTGCATGGTGATCGTGCCCACCGGACAGCGCCG
>DATIRW010000104.1:0-14198 GCA_035469365.1 Thermoanaerobaculia bacterium | reverse complement strand
TGACCGGGGCTCGTCGCTCGCAATTACCAGACCAACCGATCACCCGATCACCCGATTCTCATAACCGGAATCCGGCCGTCTGAGCCGGGGTTATCCTCGAAGCGATGGCCAACCGTCTTGCCCAGGAAAAGAGTCCCTACCTCCTCCAGCACAAGGACAACCCGGTGGACTGGTATCCGTGGGGAGAGGAGGCGTTCGCGCGGGCGAAGGCGGAGGAGAAGCCGCTCTTCCTGTCGATCGGCTACTCGACATGCCACTGGTGCCACGTCATGGAACACGAGTCCTTCGAGAAGGAGAGCGTGGCGGAGGTGCTGAACCGCAACTTCGTCTCCATCAAGGTGGACCGGGAGGAGCGCCCCGACGTGGATGACATCTACATGGCGGCCGTGCAGACGATGACCGGGACCGGCGGATGGCCGCTGTCCCTGTTTCTGACGCCCGACAGAAAGCCCTTTTATGGAGGCACCTACTTCCCTCCCGAGGACCGCTACGGCCGGCCCGGCTTTGTGACTCTTCTCCATTCGGTCGCCCGGGCCTGGAAGACGCGGCGCGGCGAGCTCGAGAGCTCCGCGGCGGATCTCTCGGCGCATCTGGAGGACGGCGCGAAGGCGAGTCCCGGCACGGCGACGGTCGGCCTCGAGACTCTCGACGAGGCCGCGCGCGCTCTTGCCTCGCAATACGACGCGCGAAACGGCGGCTTCGGCGGGGCGCCGAAGTTCCCTCCGGCCATGCGCCTCGAGTTCCTGATCCGCCATCACCTCCGATCCGGAGAGCCTTCCGCGCGGGAGATGGTCGAGACGACGCTGGCGAAGATGGCGGCCGGCGGAATGTACGACCATGTGGGCGGAGGCTTCCACCGGTACTCCACGGACGAGCGCTGGCTCGTGCCGCACTTCGAGAAGATGCTCTACGACAACGCGCTGCTCGCGCGGGTGTATCTCCTCGCCTTCCGCGCCTTCGGGAATCCGGACGACGCCCGCATCGCCCGCGAGACCCTCGACTATCTCCTCGCCGAGATGACGCCCGACTCGGGCGGCTTCTTCGCGGCGCAGGACGCGGACTCGGAGGGGCGAGAGGGGGTCTTCTACGTCTGGGACCCGAAAGCCCTGGAAGACGCGGTCGGAAAGGACGTCGCCCCGATCGTCGCGGCGCGGTTCGGCGTGACGGAGGCCGGGAACTTCGAGGACGGGCAGACGGTATTGTCCGTCGCCGCCCCGGTGCCCGATCTGGCTCTCCGGTTCGGGCGATCCGAGGACCAGATCGCCGCGCTCCTGGCGGACGCTCGCCGCCATATGTACGAGGCCCGGGCACGCCGCGTGTGGCCCGGGCGCGACGAGAAGCTTCTGACGGACTGGACCTCGCTCGCGGTCTCGGCTTTCGCGCTCGCGGGCCGCGTGCTCTCGGAGCCGCGCTACGAAAGAGCGGCGCGGGGGGCCGCCGACCGCATCCTGCGCAACTGCCGCCGGAAGGGGGCCCTGCTCCACCGAGAGAAAGACGGAGCGGCGGGCATTCCCGGCTTCGCCTCCGACTTCGCGAATTCGATCGAGGGTCTTCTCGACCTCTACGAAGCAACTTTCGAGCCGGACTACTTCCGCGCGGCGGTGGACCTGCAGCAGGATTTCGACGGCCGCTTCTTCGACCCCGCCGGCGGCTACTCCCTGGCCTCCGAAGACCACGACGGGCTCCTCTTCCGCCCGCGGGAGATCTTCGACGGCGCGACCCCCTCGTCCAACTCGGTCGCGGCCATGAACCTTCTCCGGCTCTTCTCCTTCACCGGCGACGAGCGGTACCGGGACCGGGCGGAGGCGCTCTTTTCCCTCTTCTCGACTCCCCTCGCGAGGGCCGGCCCCGCGCTGCCGAGGCTCCTCTGCGCCCTGGACTACCGCTGCGACACCGCGGCGGAGATCGTCCTGGCCGGAGACCCGGGCCGGCCGGACTTTGAATCGCTGCGCCGGACCGTCTTCGCCCGCCCAGGCTTGAACCGGGTTCTCGCGCACGCCGACGCGGCGGAAAGCCTGGCGTCCATTTCGCCGCTCGTCCGGTCGCGAAAGTCCCGCGACGGGCACGCGGTTGCCTACGTCTGTCGGAACTTCGCCTGCCGCTCCCCCTCTTCTACGCCCGCCGAGCTCTCCGCGGCGCTCGATGGCTGATTCCACCGGTCCTCTTCGGATCGTGAGCCGCCCGGAGCGCCAAACGGCGCGAGGGCCGGGGCCGGCGGTCCTCCTCGTCCTCGTCTACGCCACGATCTTCGCCGCCGCTCTCTGGTGGATCAAAGCCCGCAGTCCGATGTTCCAGAAGCGCCCCGCTCCTCCCCCGCCCACGGCACAGAAGAGCGATGTCGTGCCGAGATCGGCGCTCCTATCGGGGGAGGGCCTCGCGGCGGTCGCCCGGGACGAGTATTTCCGAGGACTTTCGACGCAGTGCTGTCCCTGCGGCTGCGAGGCCAACCTGCGTGATTGCCTGCTGACCGAGGAGTCCTGCGCGGTCGCCCCCGACCTCGCGCGAGAGATCCTCGAGCAGGTCAGACAGGCAGGTGTAACGTCTTACGTCTCAGGTCGAGATCTTCGAGCAGACTTTAGACATTAGACCTTAGACCTTAGACCTTAGACTTCCCATGATGACCGGCCTCGTCTACGACGACCGTTTTCTCCTGCACCGCGCGCCATTCGAGCATCCGGAGTATCCCGGGAGGCTGCAGGCGATCCGCGACCGATTGATCGAGGAAGGACTCTTCGAGCGCTGCCGGCGGGTCGACGTGCGCGAAGCGACGGCCGGGGAATTGGAGGCCGTGCACACACGGAGCCTGATCGACGCGGTCCGGGCGAGTTCGGGGCGCCCCTACACGCAGCTCGACCCGGACACTTACGCGTGCCGGGACTCGGCGGAGGCGGCCTGGCTCGCGGCCGGAGGGCTGGTGGAGTTGACGACGCGTGTCGTCCGTGGAGAGCTGGACAATGGCTTCGCCCTGCCTCGTCCCCCCGGGCACCACGCCGAGGCCGATCTGGCGATGGGCTTCTGTCTCTTCAACAATGTCGCGGTGGCCGCGCAAGCGGCCCGCGCTGCCGGCGCCTCCCGGGTTCTCATTGTGGACTGGGACGTGCACCACGGCAACGGCACGCAACATTCCTTCTGGAACGACCCGTCCGTTCTCTACTTTTCCACTCACCAGTTTCCGTTTTATCCGGGCACCGGGGGCGCCGACGAACTCGGCGGCCCCAGCGCGCGAGGACGCACGGTGAACGTGCCTTTGCCGCCCGGCATGGGCGACGCCGACTACCTGGCGGTCTTCGACCGCGTCCTGCTTCCGATCGCGGAGACATTCCGGCCGAAGCTCGTCCTCGTCTCCTGCGGTTTCGATGCCGCCGACGGGGACCTCCTGGGCGAGATGCGCGTGACCCCGGACGGCTTCGCCGCGATGACCGCGAGGCTTCAATCACTCGCGCAAGGACGCTGCGTGCTCACGCTGGAAGGAGGCTACACGCTCGAGGCAATTTCCCGTTCGGCCGCGGCCTGCCTGCGTGTCCTCCTCGGAGAGAACCCCGCCCCGAGGCCCTTCGGCTCCCCCAGCACCGCGGTGTCCGCGGTCATCACATCGGTCCTGGCCGCTCAGCGCCCCTTCTGGCCGGGCCTCGGCAGGCCCTGACCGGCCCCGGACCGGCTAGTCCCTGAGAGACTCCCCGAGCAGGCCCGAGAGGTCGTAGGAACCGCTCGCGAACTGGAGTGTCAGGGCTCCCTCCTCGAAAAGTGTCCGCTCGAGGGAAAGGTCAATGCCGGGAGGCGTCCATTCGTTCAGGTTCACCACCATGATCCGGTCTTCCGGGTAATACGTGAGGAGTCCTTCCGGCGCTTTCTGGACGAGGTATGTCAGGAGCTGATCCGGGATCGGAATGAAGGAGAGGGCCTGCACCTTCTCGAGCACGAACGCCAGGAATCCATCCTTCAGACGCAGCTGGGAGAGCGTAGCCTTAGCCGACAACGGGACGCCGAACCGGTGCACTACGAGCGTGGCGGCAAGCTCTCCCGGAGAGACCTGGATCTTCAGATCTTTCAAGTCCGGGATGCGCTCGACGAGTTGGGCGACCAGAGCGTTCAGGGTTCGCTCGTCGAAGGTCAGCGAGAGGCCGCTCCAGCGGACCCGATAGCCTTCCGGCTCGGGCTGCACAGCCGAAATTGTCTCCAAGGCTGCTTGAGGGTGCACGAACCATTGTACCACCGTGTGTTTCGGTGCTTGGTGCTCAGCGTGCGATGCGGGGTCCGCCGATTCGCCTATCACCTATCACCTAGTAGAAGACGTACGCGAGAGCGAATCCAACCTGGGCGCTCATCATGAGCAGATACATGTGCGTCCAGGCAGGATGGTTCTCCGTTCGCGCGAGATCTTCGGGGTTGGCGAGAAGCAGACGCGCCGCGTACGCTCCCCACGCGGCCAGCGCGAAGCCGAGGAGTGTCAGGAACGTCCGGTTGCCCGTCAGAAGCGTCGCCGTGGAATGGCCGGGGTCCGGCAGCCAGGCCATGAGAGGAATCAGGAGCCAGGGAACGACGAAGAACGGCGCGATTATCCGCGCGGCCGGGGCAACGCCGAAGCGGATCGGCAGCGTCCTGCAGCCGTGAGCGCGGTCCCCCTCCATGTCGGAAAAGTCCTTCGTCGAAGTCGCGCCGAGCAGGAAGAAGGCGAAGATCCCTCCGATCGCCCAGGCCTCCCAGACGCCGACGGACGCGATGAAGGCCCAGCCGGCGACCTTGAGGAGTCCCCCGCGCGTCACCGCGATCGTCAGGTTCGCGGCCAACCAGTGCCGCTTCGTCCTGCCGAAAGCGGGAAAGGAATAGACGAAAGTCGCCAGGGCGCCGAGGCAGTAGATGAAGAAAGCGGCGTGGAGTGAGAGCGGCGCATCGAAGCGCTCTCTCAGGGAGCTGTACGGGTACGGCACGACGAACCAGGTCGGCAGGATCACGAGGACGTAAAGAACAGCGGCGGTGGTCCAGGCCCGCCGGATTGAGATCTCGCCCGTCACCAGCGGGCGCCCGGGCTTGTTCTCCCGGTCGATCTCCAGGTCCGCGATCTGATTGACGATGTTGGACGCCGCGTTCATGAGCGAGGCGCAGAGCGATCCGATCGCGACCGTCAGTACGACGGCCCACGTCACGCGGCGGGAGGGATCTGGGTTGTGGGCGGAGCCGAAGGCGCAGACCGCGCCGGAGACGATCCCCAGAAGGGGCGGCAGCAGCGTGAAGGGGCGCGCGAGACGGACGTATCTCTTCATGCGCCGGCGACGGGGAGGAAGAGCCCGTGACGTTCCAGGGAGAGCAGGATCTCGATCGCGACGAGCGCGCCAACCAGAGTGTTGAAGGCGTTGGCGAACTCGTGGTCGAGCCGGAGGCCGCTCGCGCGCGCCAGATCCAGAGCGAGGCTTTCCGCGAGCGAGCCCGCGAGACCAGCCGCGGCCACGACGGCGACGGCCGAGGCGGGAAGAAGCCCGGCGAGAACGCCGACCGCGCCCATCAGCGCGGCGCCCGCAGCTCCGGCAAGAGCTCCGGCCGCCGAGACCGCGCCCGCGCTTCCCGCCGGAAGCCGGCGAAGCTTCGCGAAAGAGAAGGGATTGCGGCCGAACAGGCCGCCGATCTCCGTGCCGAGAGTGTCCGCGAGAGCCGCCGCCAGCGCGGCCACGAAGGCAACCGGCGGCGCGCGGAGAACGAGCAACGCGGCCGGGACTCCGACGTTGGCCACGACGTGAGCGGCGCCTCGCCGCCCTCGGTCGGCTTGCGCGATGCCCTGTCGCGCCTTGCGGGCGTATCCCCATCGCGTTGCCGCCGTTCCGGCGGCGAAAAAGGCCCAGAGCGCCGCATAGGCGCCCCAACCACCTGCCATGATGACGAGGAAGCCCGCCAGCGCGCCCGCCCACGCTCCGGAAGTCGAAACCAGACCCAGACGCCAGGTCGCCAGGGCCACGACCGCGTTTACGACCGCCGCAACGAGGATCGTCGCCGCTCCGAGCGGCGGCCAGGGGATGCCTTCTCCGGCTGCGAGGTGTCCGAGCTGATAGACGGCCAGCGCCGTCGGCAGCGCCGCGACGAGGTTGTCGTCCAGCCCGGAGCGCACCGACTCGAGGAAGGCGTAGAGGGCCGCGCCGCAGACGAGGATCGCCACGGCCACCGGTTCGAGCCTCCGTGCGGCGACGAAACGGAACACGAGGACCGCGCCGGCGCCCCCGACCGCCCAGTTCGCCAGCAGTCCGGTCCACGTCTTCTCCCTGTTCCAGGGGAGGACCGGTCCCCCGAGAAGCCGGCCGGCGATCGTGGCCGCGGGGTCGCCGAAGGCCATCATCGCCCACACCGCCGCGGCAATCGGCAGGTAGCGGCCGCGGAAAAGAACGATCAGGACGAGCACCATCGCGGCATAGGCGACGATCCCCGTGTCGCGCTTCCTGGACGAGTCACGGTAGATTCCGCGCCCGATCCGCGGCATGACGAAGAGATTGAAGAACAGCGCCGCGAGCGCCACCACCGCCGCAGCCCTCCAATCGAGCCAGCGGAGCGTCAGGGCCGGAAGGCCCATCCCGGCGTGGACGGCTTTGCGCCGCCACTCATTGAGAGAGATGGAGGCTGTCAAGGACATTTCGGCTTCGGACCTCCCCTCACCCCTCCCCTCTCCCGGGGGAGAGGCGGTTGGAAATCACTCTTCGGGGAGCGCGCGGCGGGCCAGGTACTCGACGAGCGCCTCGCGATAATGACGGACGGTGCGGCCCGTGATCCTCTCGTAGCGGGAGATGTCCAGGACGGAATAGGGAGGCCGCCGGGCCGGACGGCCGAGCGTGTCCGAGTCTGTCGGCTCGACGGTCACGTCGGCCCGACCGGACAGGGCCAGGATCTCGCGCGCGAAATCGAACCATGTGACCTCTCCCCGGTTGGCGAAGTGATAGACCCCGACCGCGCTCGCCTCGATCAATGCCAGGATCGCCTCGGAGAGATCGGTCGTCGCCGTCGGACGGCCTGTCTGGTCGTTGACGACATCGAGTCTCCGCCTGCCGGCCTCGACCTGTTTCAGGATCGCTTCGATGAAGTTGGGCCCCGCCGATCCGAAGAGCCAGGAGCTTCGCACGACGAGCCCCGACGGCACGCGCAGGGCGGCCTCTTCTCCCTGGAGCTTGCTGCGTCCATACGCGGAGAGGGGATTGGGGACGTCCTCCTCCGAGTAAGGCTTCCGTTTCCCGCCGTCGAACACGAAATCCGTCGAGATCTGGACGAGCTGCGCGGCGTGGCGCAGAGAATGCTCGGCGAGCTGGTGCACGGCGCGGGCATTGACCTCCAGGGCGCGGGGATCGGATTCGCAGTCGTCCACCCGCGTGAACGCGGCGCAGTTGACGACAACGTGCGGCTGGATCTCCCGGAAGGCGCACGCGACGTCCGTCTCCCTCGTGATATCCAGGTCCGACCGGGGCCGGGCGAACACGTCGTGTCCGGCTCCGGCGAGGACCGGAACCAGGTCCGATCCGAGCATCCCGCCCGAGCCGGTCACGAGAATGCGGCGGCGCGGCCGCGGCACGGCGCGGGGCGCGGACAGGACCTCGGGGACCGGCTCCGCCGTGGCGACCGCGGCGTCACTCATGAAGGCGTGAGGACGTGAGTCGTAAGGCGTATGGCGAAGCCTTCGGATCTTCGTCTCACGCCTCACGCTTCACGCCTTACGGCTCCCTTATCCCGGTTCCTTGGCGGTGGCCGAGGAGGTAGCCAGGCGCTCGCCGTACTGCGAGCGATAGAACGAGCGATAGGCGGCATCCTTCTCCTTGACCGGGCGCCACCACTCCTCGTGCCGGCGATACCAGGCGACCGTCTCCGAGAGGCCCCGTTCCAGCGGCGTCGAGGGTCGGAACCCCAGGGCGGCGAGCTTGCGCGCGTCGAGCGAGTAACGGCGGTCGTGCCCGGGACGGTCGTTGACGAAGCGGATCAGGCTCTCCGGCTTTCCCAGCTGACGCAGGACGCGGCGCGTGATCTCGATGTTCTCCATTTCGTTGCCGCCGGCGATGTTGTAGGTCTCGCCGGGTTCTCCCGCGTCGAGCAGGAAATCGATGGCCGCGGCATGGTCGCGCACATAGAGCCAGTCGCGCACGTTGCGGCCATCGCCATAGAGGGGAAGCGGCTCGCCGTCGATCGCGTTGGTCACGAAGAGCGGAACGAGCTTCTCCGGGTACTGGTACGGCCCGTAGTTGTTGGAAGCGCGCGTGATGACGACCGGCATGCCGTACGAGGCCCAGTAGGAATATGCGAGACGGTCGCCGCCGGCCTTCGACGCGGCGTACGGGTTGCGCGGCATCAAGGTCGAGTCCTCGGTGAAGGAGCCCTCGGCGATCGAGCCGTAGACCTCGTCGGTCGAGATCTGGATGAACTTGCGGAGGCCCCGGCGCTTGGCTTCCTCAAGCAGCACGAAGACCCCCCGCACGTCGGTCTCGATGAAGGAGGCGTCACCCAGGAGCGAACGGTCCACGTGCGTCTCCGCGGCGAAATTGACGACGTCGGTGCACCCCTCCATCGCGGCGCGGACCGCTTCCGGGTCGGCGATGTCGCCCCGCAGGAAACGATAGCTCGGCCGTCCCTCGACGTCGGCCAGGTTGGCTGGGTTGGCCGCGTAGGTCAGCTTGTCCAGGTTGACGACCGAGACCCCGTCCCCCCGCGACTCGAAGAGATGGCGGATGAAATTCGAGCCGATGAACCCGCTGCCGCCTGTGACGAGCACCTTCATACGATGCCGATCTCGGAGTTGTCGCCGATCAGGAACCGGTGGACCCTGGGGCGCTCCACGCCCGGATGGATGCGGACGTTCGTGCCGATCAGGGAGTCCGCGATGCGGACCGGAATCCGCTCCAGGCGCGAGCCCTGCAGCACGATCGAGTTCTCGATCTCGCAACGCTCGATGAAACAGTCCGGCCCGATCGCCGTGTAGGGGCCGACGAAGGCGTCCCGGATCTCCGCGCCCGGCCCGATGATGGCGGGCCCGCGCACGGTCGCGTTGACGAGGCGGGCTCCCGGCTCGACGACCACCTTGCCCTCCACGCGGCACCCGGAGTCCACGTTCTCGAGGCCCTTGGCCGTGAAGGTGTCGAGGATGATGCGGTTGGCTTCGAGCATGTCCTCGATCTTCCCGGTGTCCTTCCACCAGCCGGAGACGACGTGGGGGTGGACGCTCTTGCCGTGATCCACCAGCCACTGGATGGCGTCGGTGATCTCCAGCTCCTGCCGGGCGCTCGGGCGGATCTCGCGCGCGGCCTGGAAGATCGTGTCGTCGAACATGTAGACGCCCACGAGGGCCAGGTCGGACTTCGGCTCCTTCGGCTTCTCCGTCAGCCTGACCACCGTCCCGTTGGCGAGCTCGGCCACGCCGAACTGCTCCGGATTGGGGACCCGGGCGAGCAGGATCTGCGAGTTGCAGCCGATCCGCCGGTAATCGTCCACGAGCGCCGTGATGCCGTCGGCGATCAGGTTGTCCCCAAGGTACATGACGAAGGGCTCGCCGCGTAGATACGGCTCCGAGATCAGGACCGCGTGCGCGAGGCCCCGCGGGGCGTCCTGGTCGATGTAGGTGATCCGAGCCCCGAAGCGGGACCCGTCTCCGAGAGCGCTCTGGATCTCATCCCGCGTGTCTCCGACCACCACGCCGATCTCCCGGATCCCCGCGGCGACGATCGCCTCCACGCCGTAGAAGAGAACCGGCTTGTTGGCCACGGGCACCAGTTGTTTTGCGCGCGTGTACGTCAAGGGGCGCAGGCGTGTCCCCTTGCCGCCCGACAGGATCAGCCCTTTCATGGATGAAGAATCATACCCGTCACGGGGCGAAGATGTGATCCAGCGATCCGTTCACGTCCAGCAGCTTTCCGATGTTATTGAGGTTGACGACGAAGCGGAAATCGCGGCGCGGGTTCGGAGGAAGCCGAAGGTCCCGGTACTCGACGAAGATCGTGTAGCAGGAGCCCTTGTAGGTGAGGAGAGACCGGTCCTCGAGCATCGTGCCCTGGCGCACGTCGTAATTGACCTGCGTATCCAGCCGTACCTTCTTCGTCAGGTCGAGCCCGGCCGCGAGGCGCAACTGGTCCGTATTGGGCGAGGGGGATCCCTCCGGCAGCGGTGTCGTCAGGATCGGCCGGCTGGCGAAATAGGAGAAGTTGACGAGGTTGCCCTTCCAGGCGATGGCGGCGGAGGCCGACGCCCCGGTGACCTGCGAGGCATGCGTGTCGTAATCGAAGCGGCCATCGAAATGGAGCATCGAGCCCGGCGCCAGGCGCAGCGTGGTCTCGACCGGGCCGGTTTTCTCGAGCACGGCCGGCACGGAGGTGAGCGTCTGCGGCAGTGCAAACGCGTGGGTTTGGGCGATCTCCAGCGAGGCGATCTCCTGGGCGGAGCCCTTGGTGGGATCGGCGGGACGGGCGAGAAGGCGGTTGACCAGGGCGTACCTCACCTCGTTCCTTCCGAGCGGGATATCGATCTCGTCGAATGCCGGAATCGTCTGCGGGTCGGAGACCTTGGAAACGTATGCGTAATCGACTCGCGGCTCGATGACGTGCTTGAACTTCCCGAAGGGGCCGATCTCGCCGTCGTAGATCCGGGAGAACGACGGCCCGACGAGCGAGACGCCCACTTCGCCGTAGTCCCTGGTGACGGAAGACCCCACCAATTGGGTCTGTGCCTCGTTGGTCGAGTCGGTCCAGCCCGTCCACCGCCCGCCGACCTTCGTCGTGACCGACAGCCACGGGATGCGCTTCCAGGGAAGCGAAAGAATCGGATGGACGTCCGCGCGCCCGTAGTCCCCGCGGGGCAGGCCGGTGCCCCGGTTGATGTAGAGGAAGGAGAGCGAAGACTCCATCGCCAGGAAGAACGGGCTTTCTCCGATCCGGGAAGTGCGGTGGAAGAACTCGAGGGTGGGGAGGCGCTTCTGGAACACGGTCGAACCGAAGAAGGACTCGCTCCTTTCCAGGCGGAGGTTGACCGAGTCGTTGCCGAAGTTCTGCGTCAGGAATCCGGTGGACACGATCTGCCGCGCCGACGCCAGCGCGAACGACCTCTCGATGTCCTGCAGGTACTGCTCGTCGGAATAATCCCGGATGGCGAGCACTCCCCGGAAGCCGTACGGCAGATCGTCGGAGACGTGGTCGAGCCGCACCTTCCAGCGGTTCCGTGTCCGGGTCGCGAAGACGCCCGGCGTGCCGTCGGTCTGGGTGCACGGCTCCGTCGAAGAGGGCTCCTCGGAGATCGGCACGCAGACGGTGGCCGCTGTGTCGTGGATCGCGTAGCCCTGGAAGAGGCCGGCCGACTCGGCGGAGGGCGTCCAGCGGAACTCGTTGCCGAGGCCGTAGGAGCCGTTCGTGAACAGGTCCACGTTCGTCGTCAGGTCCGTCGGGCGCCCCGTGACCCAGTAGTACGTGAGGCCGAGATAGGCCCCGTGATGGGAGCTGTAGCCCAGACCCGGCACGAGGAAGCCCGAGGCGCGGTCTTCCTTGGTCGGCCAGACCAGGTACGGCGTGTAGAGCAAGGGCACCGTTCCCACGCGGAAGGAGACGTTCTTCATGGTGGCGTAGTCGTCGAGCGTGATCGTCGCCTCCGAGAGGTAGAAGGACCACTCGGGCTTCGGGACGTCGCAGGACGTGAAGATCCCGTGATGGACGCGGTAGGTGGCCTCTCCGATCTTCTCGATCCACTCCGCGATGATGTGGAAGTTCGGAGCCAGATCCGCGCTCGCGTCCTCGAGCCGTCCGGTCTTCGACTCGATGTGAAAGACCGCGCGGCTGCCGGCCATCCGGGACGGCCCCTGATCGATGATCACGTTGCCCTCGAGTGTCGCGGTCTTCGCCTGGAAGTCGTACCGTCCCTTGTCTGACCGGATCTTCACGTCCTGGTAATCGATCTCGACCTCTTCGGAACCCTCCCAGGAGACGTCCTTCTCGTAATGGACGGGTTGGCGGGTGTAGAGACGGACTTCCCCCCCCTTTTCCGGCACCCGGAACTTGATCTGGAAGTTTGTCTTGGTCTTGAAACGCGACTCGAAGGGGTCCGATTCCTGCGCGGAAAGAGCGGCCGCGAAAAGAAAAAGAATGGCCGCTGCGCGACCCGAAGCTCTCACGCGTCCATCGGACGGAGTTGCGGGGACACCCGGAACGCGGCCTGCGTCTTCGCTCGGACTTCCTCCACCGCCACGTCCGGAGCGATCTCCACGAGCACGAGCTCCCGGGCCTGCCGGTCCACGTCGAAGACGCACAGATCCGTGATGATCCGGTGGACGCAGCGTTTTCCGGTCAGGGGCAGCGTGCAGGCCTTCAGGATCTTCGGCTCCCCGTTCCGCGCCGTGTGCTCCATCGTGACAACGAGACGGCGGGCGCCCGCGACCAGATCCATCGCCCCGCCCATCCCCTTCACCATCTTGCCCGGAATCATGTAATTGGCGATCGATCCCTCCTGGTCCACCTGCATGGCGCCCAGAACGGACAGGTCGATGTGGCCGCCGCGGATCATCGCGAAAGAGTCGGCCGAAGAGAAGTACGAGGCTCCCGGCCGGATCGTCACGGTCTCCTTGCCGGCGTTGATCAGGTCGGGATCGAGCTCTCCCTCCGTCGGATAGGGCCCGACGCCCAGGATCCCGTTCTCCGACTGGAGGATGACCTCCATGCCGGGCGGAATCGCGTTGGCGCAGAGGGTCGGCATCCCGATGCCGAGGTTCACGAAATCGCCGTCCGTCATCTCCGCCACGGCGCGGCGGATGATTCCTTCTCGATCGAGAGCCATGCGAGACCTCCCCGCGTCAGGCTTTCCGGACCGTCCTTCGCTCGATGCGCTTCTCCCGCGGCGCGACAACCAGGCGGTTGACGAAGACGCCGGGCGTGTGAATGCATTCCGGGTCGAGGTCCCCGGCTTCGACAAGCTCCTCGATCTCCGCGATCGCGATCCTGCCGGCCGTCACCGCCATCGGATTGAAGTTTCGCGCCGCCTTGCGGTAGACGAGGTTGCCGAGGCGGTCTCCCTTCCATGCCGCGACGAGCGAGAAGTCGCCCACGACGCTCTTCTCGAGCAGGTACTCGCGCCCGTCGAAGACCCGCGTCTCCTTCCCCTGGGCCACGAGCGTGCCGACGCCGGCCGGCGTATAGAAGGCCGGGATCCCAGCTCCTCCGGCTCGCATCCGTTCGGCCAGCGTCCCCTGCGGCACGAGCTCCACTTCCAGCTCGCCGCTCAAGAACTGCCTCTCGAACTCCGCGTTCTCGCCCACGTAGGAGGACACCATCCTGCGGATCTGCCGGGACTTGAGCAACAGGCCGAGCCCCCAGTCGTCCACGCCGCAGTTGTTCGAGACGGCGGTCAGGTCCCTGACCCCCCGGCGAACGAGCGCCGCGATCAGGTTCTCCGGAATCCCGCAGAGCCCGAAACCGCCGACGACGAGCGTGGCGCCGTCGGAGACGTCCCTCACCGCCTCATCGGCCGACGCGACAACTTTGTTGATCATCGCAGCCGATGATAACCGACCGACCGTGTCATTCTGAGGGCCGAAGGCCCGGAGAATCTGCCCGGCGGCGCCGGCGGGAGAGCAGATCCTTCGCTGCGCTCAGGATGACAATGCGCCGTCAGGCCGGGCCACCGCGAGGAACTCGGCAGCAGACAGGTCTTCGGAGGCTCCGGGAATGGAAGCGAGCAATTGGAGCTTCACGGCGCCTTCCGGCGAAGCGGGGAAGGTCACGGTCTCGATCGTCTCGATCCGGTAGCCGGAAGCTTCGAACAGGTCCCGGAGCGTGCGCCGCGTGAAGAAGCGAACGTGCGTCCCGGAGAGGATCGAGTAAGGAACATAATCGAACCGTCCTTCGAGCAGGTCCGCGATGACCGACCAGTGCCCGAAGTTCGGAACCGACGCGACGAGGACGCCCCGCTCCGAAAGCCAGGGACGCACGCGCGCGAGAGCGGCCGACGGGTCACCCAGGTGCTCGAGGACATCGCCGAAGAGGACGGCGTCGAACTGACCGGGGAATTCCTCGCGCACCTCTTCCAGGGACGTCGCCAGGACGAGGTCGCAGACGCGCGCAGCCTGCGCGGCGTCCGCGGTATCCGGCTCGATGCCGACGACGCGCGCCACACCCGCGCGTTTCAAGGCCCGGGCCGTCTCTCCCCGGGCGCATCCGACATCGAGAGCGGCCGCTGCCCCGGCCGGCACCATCGCCACGAGGTCCTCTCTCGGC
>DATIRW010000103.1:0-6326 GCA_035469365.1 Thermoanaerobaculia bacterium | reverse complement strand
CGCCTGAAGCTCGCGTCGATGGACACCCGGATCGACACACCCACCCCGGAGCAGCGGCGCTACATGACTTCGTGGGAAGAGGGCACGTAGACCTCAAGGCCGGGAATTGCGGTGTCCCGGCCAGAGGAGTTAGTACGACCGGGGGCGGTGGAATCCGCCGAAACCGCCGCCTGACCAGCGGCCAGTGACTCCTGCGAAGACATCGCCGGGCGGCATATCACTTCGCCCCGAGCTCGCGTAGAGTATCGACGATGCCGCTCGTCACGATTGGGCCACGATCCGCGCCAGACGAGGGGAGTCTGGCCCGACAGCTCGAGTCCGGTGCGATCCTTTCCTTTTCGGACGGGTCGATCGCGCTCGGCGCGGCCGATCTCGAGGTCCTCCGGCGACAGAATCCTTCGCACTCGCGATTTCACAAGAACATCGCGTACCGCCCGGACAGCGGACGGCTGGGGGGAGTGGGCGGGATTCCGCGGCGGGAGCGCGAGCCCATCCGCCATGCGCTCGCGAACTTCTCGCGCGAGGCTGTTCGCGTCGCCGGGACGCTTTTCCCGCGATATGCCCGATCCTGGCGGATCGGCTACACGAGTTTTCGCCCCTTCGAGGAGGCGGGCCGACCGCTCCGCACGACGTCGCGCAACGATCTCATGCACGTCGACGCATTTCCGAGCCGGCCGACGAACGGCGACCGGATTCTGCGATTCTTCACCAACGTCCACCCGAGTCACCCTCGCGTGTGGATATCCGGCGGAAACTTCGAGCGGCTCGCGGAGCGCTACGCGGCCCCTTCGGGGATTCTGGCGATGGTCACCGAGAAGGGGCAGGAAGAACGCGTGAGCCTGCTCTCACGGATCTTCGGCAAACGACACGAGAAGCGCTCGGCCTACGACGAGTTCATGCTGCGCTTCCACGACTTTCTGAAAAAGAACGACGATTTTCAGAAGAACGCGTCGCGGGAGGAGTTCTCCTTTCCGCCCGGCGCGACGTGGATGGTCTTCACGGACGGAGTCAGCCACGCGGTCCTGTCCGGACGGCATGCCCTCGAGCAGACGTTCCTGATCTCCCGCGACAGCCTCGCGAGCCCGGAGAGCGCGCCCATCGCCGTCCTCGAGAGGCTGGCGGGCGGCCGGCGGTTGAGCCTCGCGACGGCCTGACTTTCAGGACCGAAGGCGCACGAGGAGGAAGCTCGCCGCCGTCGCGAACAGGACGTGCGGTGACCACGCGGCGAGAAAGGGCGGCAGCGCCCCCACGTCTCCGAGCTTCGTGAAGAACGCGGTCGATATCAGGAAGATCATCCCGAGAACGAGCCCGACCCCGATGCCGGCGAGAGCCCCCCGCCGGCCGATCCGGAACGCGAAGGGGAGCGCGAGCAGAGCCATGAGCGGGAGCAGGAGGGGCTTCGCGAGCTTCCCCTGCAGCGCCGTCTCGAGGCTCGCCGTGGGATAGCCGGTCCGCTTCAGTCGCCGTGCGTACTTCTGGAGCTCGCGAAAACGCATCTCCTCGGGCGTCCGGCGCTCCGCCGCGAAGGCCGCGGGCGGGTCACCGGCAATCTGCTCCTCGAGAAACGTGGAGAACGAGATGGTCTCGCCCTGCTCGAGCGCCCGCGTCCAGCCCTGTCGGAGAAGCCAGACCTTCGACCGGGCGTCCCACGTCGCCTCGCGCGCGGAGGTCCGGCGAACGAGCTCGAAGGTGCGGTCGAACTCGAAGATCGAGGGGGAGACGAGCACACCGGGCGGCGCGTCCTCCCGGTGCCAGATCCGGCCGTCGCGCCCGTAGTACCAGTTCCGCTCGGCGGGCGTGCGGAGCTTCCAGTCCTCTGGATGCCCGTGGATCACGTTGCGATACCGGATCTCCTTCTGCTTCGCGAGCGGCAGGACGTACTCGCCGAGGGAAAAGACGAGGATCGCTCCAAGGGCGGCGGCGGCAATGATCGGGACGCCCAGGCGCCGCACGGAGATTCCGCTCGCCTTAAACGCCGTGTCCTCGTTGTTCTTCGAGAGAATCCCGAGACAGACGAGCGTCGCAATCAGGATCGCGAAAGGCGAAATCTCCACGAGGATCGAGAACAGGAAGGCCCGGTAGTAGCCGAGAACGATCGCCGTGGAGGGGTGATTCTTGAGGATTTCGTCGACCTGCTCCGAGTAGTCGACGATGAGCGAGAGCAGCAGGACGGACGCGAGCACGAGAAGAAGGGTTGATAGGAAGCGCGCGAGAACGTAACGGTCGAGGAGCGCCGGAAACCGAAGGAACCCGGCGAACCAGGCACGCCGGGACGCGTCGGCGGAAGGGGCCGGGCGGGCCCGGCGGGGGAGCAGCGACGTAAGATTCCACCGGCCTCGCTCCCGGCCCGCGCGTCTCGCGGCCAGAATGCCGAGCACGAGCAGAACCACGTTCGGCAGCCACATCGCGATCACCGCGGGCATGCGGCCTTCCTGCGCCCACGTCTCGCCGTTCGAGATCAGAACGTAATAGAGCACGAGGATCGCGAGTGAGATCGCGAAGCCGCTTCCTCGCCCGCCGCGCCGGGAGGTTTCCGCGAGCGGGATTCCGATCATCGCGAAGGCGAAACAGGCGAAGGGAATCGAAAACTTCTTGTGGATCTCGACGACCGCGAGGCGACGGCGCTCGGGTGAGACGTTCTTCATCCTCCGTGCGGTTTCGAGGAGCTCCCGGAGGGATTGCGCGCGGAGTCCCTTCTCGTAAGTGATCCGCTCCTGCGCCGTCGACTCGATGTCCTCCGAGAACAGGATCCGCTGGAACTCGTTTCGGTTCGTGCGGTACCGGGAGGGGTTGCTCGGGTCCACGTCGTGGACGACCGAGGAATAGAGGTCGAGCCAGAGCTTGCCGCCCTCGAGGGTCAGCGCGCCGCGGCGGGCGACGATGACCCGGTCGCTCCTCTCGTCGTTCTCGCCGAGCTTAAGGAAGACCCCTTCGAGCGAGCGGCCGTCCGCGCCGACCCGGTCGAAGAAGAGCGTGACGCCGGGCCGAGGCTCCCGAAACGCGCGCGGCTGGACGAAGGTCACGACCGAGGTCGCCGCCACGCGGGCCATCGAGCGCGTCAGCTCCTCGTTCGCGCGCGGCAGGACGAGGTTGTAAAAGAGAAACACGGCGACGGACAGGAAAGCCGCCGCGGCGAGCGCCGGCCGGTAAAGGGACGCGGGCCCCACGCCGCAGGCGCGCAGGGCAACGAGCTCGGAGTCGCCCGAGAGGCGCCCGATCCCGATCAGGACACCCAGCAGGAACGCCATCGGGAGGGTCAGGACGACGATCCAGGGGACCGAGAGGAGGACGAGGCGCCCGACCTCGCCGAACGTCGCGCTCCGCCGCACGAAGAAGTCGGTCATCAGGAAGATCGTGCGGACGAGGAGGATGAAGGTGTACGCGGCAAAGCCGAGAAGGAACGGCGGCCAGATCTCCCGGAGGACCGAGCGCGAGAGGAGCCGCATCCCGGCAAGCGTCCGCGGGCGGGGCGTCGGAGTCAAGCGCCAGCCGAGGGAAGGCTCGGAGTGGCCCGCCGCCGAGCCTTTTCGGTAAAGGCTTCCAACGTCCGATAAGATAGATTATGTAAAATCAAGAGGCAACGAAATGCGGGGATTCATGCGAATTCGTCTGATTGGGGATCCCAGAAGCTCCCCTCCAGGCCGATCCCTCCGAAGATGCGGCGCATCTCGTCGGACTTCGGACGTCGAGCGGCGGGACGCAGGCGGTTCGCGGCCACCGCCAGGCGCCAGAGCTGCGCGAGGCTTGCCTCGCGAGCTTGAGTTCCCCGCTTCGAGCGGCGCGATCTCGACGGGTCGATCACACACACACGTCGGCGCGCCGACATCCGTGGCGGAGATCTTCGGGAGGTGTCGACGAGCGAACGCCTCGCGTCAGGGTTGGATTGCCGGGGACGGGCGGCGCGGGCTGCCGTCGGCCGACCGCCCCGGCCCCCCCTGTCTCTGCAGCACTCGCAAGTAGAGGATCACCTCGCCGATCTGCCGAGCGGAAAGCGTGTGCCCCCAGGGCGGCATCAGGGGGGACAGGCCTACGCCCGCTCCTCCGCGGCGGACCGCATCGGCCAGGTCCGCATCGCTCTTGCGCTGAAAGGCGGGAGCGGAGAAGTCTTTCGGGCGGGGATCCAGATTGTAAGCGTTGAAGCCGTCACCCGCGCCGGTCTCGCCGTGGCAGGTCTGACAGTAGTGACGGAAGAGTTCCTTTCCGAGCCGTAGCTCATAGGAAACCTCCGGAGGCGAAGCGGCGGCGGGCTTGGATACGGCGGGCTTTCGGAAGCAACCGAGCGTCCCGAGCAGCAGAATCACGCCGATCTGGCCCGACTGCCGCAGTTTCATCTCGCGTCTCCGGCCGGGGTCGAGCCGGGCACCGATTGGAGCGTGGAAAGATACGCAGTCAAGCGAAGGGCATCCGTGTCCGTGAGGCCGTAGTTGGGACAGCGCACGTCCGCCCGCCAGCGCTGCGGCCCTTTGAGCCAGGTGTAGATCCAGCCGCTCTTCAGTCTCTTACCGGAGTTCGTCAGCGGCGGTCCGTAGTAGCCGCCCGAAGAGCCGACGATGTGGCAGGCGCGACAGCCGAGTGCTGTGTACAGGTGCTCCCCTTCCACCGGATCGGCGTCGGATGTGGGTCGGCCGGCGAAGGGATCCTGCGGAGTCGCCGGGTCCAGGTAGAAGCTCTCGAAGGCGTCGGCAAGCTGTGTCGCCTCTTCCCGCGACATGTGCAGGACAGGCATCCGTTCCTCCAGGATCGGACGCAGCGAGTAGGGCAGAACGAGATAGTCGGCCAGCCAGTTGCGCTGGACCTTGCTTCCCTCGAAAGTCAACGGAGCGGTCGAGATGTCTCCCCCTTCTTCCCCGATCTGATGGCAGGAGAGGCACCGATATCGGCCGATGAGTGCGCCGACGGGCCCGCCGGGTACCACAGACGCTACGCGCGGCGGCGCGGCCCGGTAGGCCTCGGGAACGGGCTGCACGCCGAGCGAGAGGAGGGCCGTGACCACGGCGCGCGTGTCCTCGCGGTTCAACTCGTAGGAAGGCATCCTCAGGCCCCGGGCGAAAGAGCGGGGCGAGGCGATCTTGGCGGCGAGCCAGGCGGGGAGCGTCCGGGCCAGATCCGTCCGTCGTCCGAAGTCGAGCGACGCCGCCTTCTTGTCGCCGATGCCGGTGAGCTCCGGTCCGAACTTCTCCTCCGAGCCGCTCGGCTCCGAGTGGCAGGCGAAACAACCCGCGCGTCGGAAGAGTTTCTCCCCGTTCTCGGCAAGGGTCTGATTCACGCGGATGGGTACCAGCATTTCCTTCGGGGCATCGAAGTCACGGAGTTCGTCTTCCATGTATGCGACGACGTCCCGCGATTCGGTCTCCGAGAAGCCGAAGCGCGGCATCTTCGTCGAGGGATAGAAGGCCTGCGGGTCGCGGAGGAACGCGAGCAGCCAGCCGCGCGTGGCCGACGAGGCGATTTTGGACAGCTCGGGGGCCGAGCCGTTCCCTTTGCCTTCCAGCGTGTGACAGGAGATGCAGCGCGCCTCGGAGAAGAGTTTCTTGCCGCTGGCCGGATCACCGGCCGGCTCCTCTTCGGCCGAACGAATGTGCTTTGCCAGGTCCCACGGGACGGGCAGGTTGAAGAGATAATGTGAGAGTTCCTCGGTTTCCTTCTCGGACAGATAGAAATTCGGCATCGTGGCGTTCGGGTCGACCGCCCGCGGGCCGTGCAGCCACCGCCGCAGCCACATCCCGCCCGTCTTCATGGCGAGGCTCGTCAGCGGAGGCGCATGCGAACGAAAGTTCTCGTGGCCGTGGACCGCATGACAGGCGTAGCAGCCGGACCGCGACATGACGGCCCGACCTCGCGAGAGGATCGGCGCCTCCGGGACGCTCTCGGGAGCATGGCAGCGTCCGCACCCCGCTTCCAGGTACGCGGCCGGCGTCATGGGAGGTCCGGCGTCCCGCTCCGTGCCGTGGGCCTCTTCCGTCGAGGTCGCCGGTCCCTGCCCCCCGTGGCAGGACGTGCAACCGAACCGGTCGAACGCGCTCGGCGTGTGGGCGGTTTGCACGTGGGGGCGAAGCGGCTCGGAAGCCCCTTTCATCAAGGGATCGTTCACGCCCAAGTGACAGGTCGTGCAGCGGTCCACCCGGTTCTCGAAGTCCCGCAGCCACACCTGTTGAATCGCCACAGGTCGTTGCTCGTAGTCCCGCGCCGCCTTGAGACTCCTGGCTCGGGCCATCCCGAGCTGGCGGTAATGGCGCTGCACCGATCGATAAGACCGGAGCGCACTCTTCGCGGGTGAGATCGCCAGCACCGCCAGGAAAAGGAGGCTCGTCGCGGCGAAGAGCCGG
>DATIRW010000102.1:0-18693 GCA_035469365.1 Thermoanaerobaculia bacterium | reverse complement strand
CGGAGCGAAATGCGGAGCGCGTCGTTCAAGGACGTCCGGGCCGCGGAGGCCGTCCGGATGTTCGAGCGGATCGAGATCCACATCCCGACGTAACCGGCGAAGACCGAGCAGCTCGCTCCGAGGACGAAGGAGAGGGTCGTCCAGAAGGCGAGCCGGAGGGCGGTCGGCACCGGGTCGAAGCTCTGGTGCGACCGGACGAACCCGTAGAGGAGGAAGATCAGGACGGCCAGCAGCAGCGCAAGCAGCGCGATCGTGCCGTTCTGGCGCCGGAGAAAGGCCTCGGCCCCCTCCTTGATGGCGTTGGAGATCTCCTGCATGGCCGAGGTGCCCGTGTCTTTCTTCAGGACCCACCGAGCCAGCCACCAGGCCACGAAGAGCGAGCCGATTGAGAAGATCAGGACGAGGGGCAAGGCGCTGTCGTAGGACATCGAAACTCCTCCCTTTTCGCTCGGATCAGGGCGGGGAGAGTATCAAGAATTTGTGATTTGTGACTGGTGATTTGTGATCAGGCCTGAAAACGATTTTTCGCCCGAAATCACGAATCACGAATCAAATCACAAATCCCTACTGGATGGGCACGGTCTCCAGCACGATCCCGAGGTTCTTCGCGCCGGAGTTGCGGACGATGTCCATGACCTTGATGACCTCGCCGTAGCTGGAGGCATCGTCTCCGGAAAAGAAAACCGTCTTGTCGCGGCGGTTCTTCAGGATGTCGCCCAGTTGCTGGGCGAGCTGCGGGCCCGTGACTTGCTGCTTGTTCAGGAAGATCTGGTTCTGCGGGGTCAGCGAGACGATCACCTGATCGACCAGCGACTGCGGCTGGTCTACCGTGGCCTTGGGCGGGACCTTGACGTCGTAGCCCATCTGCAGCAGGGGCGTGATCACCATGAAAATGATCAACAGCACCAGCACGATATCCACGAGCGGCGTGATGTTGATGTCGCTCTTGTAGTCGCCGGATCCGCCGCCGGGAACCATATCCTATGTCTCCTGTTATCCCAGTCGGGTGCGTCAGCTTTTTGGCGCTGCGCCCTTCTGCTTCTTGTCCGCGATCAGGCCGACGTTCTGGAAGCCGGCCTCCTTGGCCATCTTCATGACTTCCTTCACGTCGCCGTACTTCAAACGCTGGTCCGCCTTGATGATGATGTCCGCGCTGGGCGACCTCTGGTAGAGCTCGTCCAGCCGCTTCTGGATGTCCGCCTTGGAGAGCTTGTCCGCCTCGAAGTAGTACGCCGGAGGCGTCGCCCAGCCCACCGTGAGGAGCTTCTGGCTGGCGTTCTCGGGCTTCTTGTCGGGGTTGTCGGTCGTGGGGAGCTGCACGGCGATCCCCTTCTGAAGGAGCGGGGTGACGACCATGAAGATGATGAGAAGCACCAGGCAGACGTCCACGAGGGGTGTGACGTTGATGTCGCTCTGGAGCTTGTCCCGGCTGCTCGCGCCTCCCATCGACATGGTCTGATTCTCCCTTGCCGCCTAGGAAGCCCGAACGCCGAGCTTGATGCCCGCCCCTCGCCGCTTGATGAAGTAGTCGAGGAGGGTCGAGGCCGAGTTGGACATCTCGACCTGGAAACGCTCGATCTTGTTCATGAAGATGTTGAAGAGCCACACCGCCGGGATTGCCACGAAGAGCCCCAGGGCCGTCGTGATCAGGGCCTCGGCGATGCCCGTCGAAACGGCCGCGATGCCGCCCGACCCGGTCAGCGCCATTCCGCGGAAGGCGTTGATGATCCCGATGACCGTTCCGAAGAGGCCGATGAAGGGGGCGGTCGTTCCAATGGTCGCGAGCCCCGCGAGTCCCTTCTTCATGTCCGCCGTCGTGATGAGCGCTTCCCGCTCGATCGCCCTTTCGGCGGCTTCGATCGGATCGTGCCCGGGGACGTCCGCGTTGCCTGTCGTCAGGTCGTGCGTGAACTCGTAGAGCCCGGCCGATACGACGCGGGCCAGATGGCTGTTCTTGAACCTCTTGGAGGAATCGATAGCCTCCTGGAGCTGGTCCTTCTTCAGGTAGCCCGTGACGAGCGTCGCGAAGGCGAGCGACTGCTTCTTCGCCTTGTTGTAATAGATGAAACGCTCGACCGCCACCGTCAGGGAGTAGATGGACATCAAGATCAGCAGGACGCACACACCCTTGGCGAGAGGCGTCATCGTGTTCCAGAGGTCGACAGGGTTAAAACTCATGAAGCGCTCCTTATCCTTATTCTCATGCTCTCCGCCCCGGTCTCCCCGTACCCCTCGATCCCGGGGAGATCGGGAGGACCGCCAGTTCCCCCCTCAAGTCTAGTGCAAGTTGAACGTCACGGTCACGGTCAGGTAGACGCGCACGGCTCGCCCGTTCAAGGTGGCGGGCCTGTATCTCCACTGTTGCACGGCCCGGACGGCCGAGGCGTCGAGGAGCGGGTTGACGGATTTCAGGACCTTGACATCCTCGACGTTACCGGAGGCGGTGATGATGGCCTCGAGAATGACCACCCCTTCCATGCGGGCCTTGCGGGCCGCCTCGGGGTAACTCGGCTCGACACGGTTGGTCAGAACCGGAGCCTTGACCTCGCCTCCGACTCGGAGAGGCTCGTCTTTTCCGACGCCGGGCCCGGTCCCGCCGACCACTCCTCCCAGGACGCCTCCCGGAACTCCCCCTTCGACTCCACCCTCGACCCCTCCTTCGACTCCTCCGGCGGGCGCCTCCGGTTCGGGGGCCGCCAGGGGCTTGGGAATGTTTTCCGGAATGATGGTCGGGGCGACCATTTCCGAGGGCCTGACGGGGACGACTTTCTGGACTTCCGGAGCTTTGGGCTGAGGCTTGGCGGGGGCGGCCGCCGGGGGTGGCGGTGGCGGTGGCGGCGCGGCCGCGTAGAAGGTCACTGGAATGGGCGGCTCGGGTATGTCCTCCACGAACCAGATCGAGGCGCCGAGCGCGATGCCGATCACGATGCCGTGAATGGCGATGGAGACGGGCAGGGTCGTGGCCTTCCGCGAGTCTCCCTTGCGGCGCGAGGATTCGATCAGCGCTTCTTCAAACATGCTCTATCCTCCCGACCCCCAAGGACACCACTTCTACTTGGCCGGTTCCGCTGTCGGGGTCGCGGCGAGACTCTTCTTCCGCAAATCGAGTGCCTGCTGCCGGTACTTGTCGGCCTCCGCGATGTACTCCTGCTTCTTCGCATCCTCGGTCTCGATCTTAGCCTTTTCGCGGTAGAGCAGGTTGATGTAAGTCAGCGCGTCGAAATTGTCCGGCTTCATCTTGAGCGCCGCCTGCAGGGCGTCCATGCCCTCCCCGATGATCTTCGCGCGGACGTCCGGAGGAATATCCGGGTAGTGATAGGACCGGTCCCAGGCCTGGACCCCGATCATGACGTAAGGTTCGGGGTTCTGGGGCTCGAGGGCCGCCCGTTTCTTTTCCCACTCGAGGCCGCTCTGGAAATCCCCCTTCTTGAAGTACATGGCGGCGAGAGACGTCATCGCCTTGATGTCGTTGGGGTTGGTCTTCAGGAGGTCCTTGTAGAACCCGATCGCGTCGTCGAAGCGGTCGAGCGCCAGGTACATCGACACGAGATACTCCCGGACCTTCTTGTCGTCGGGGTACGCCGCGAGATAGGTCTGCAGCCTCTTGATGGCGTTGTTGGCGAACTCCAGATCCTTGGGATGCCTGGAGCCCGGCTGGTACATCGCCATGTAGGTCTCGCCGATGAACTTGTCCAGCCTCTTCTCGCCAGGGTCCAGACGCTGAGCCTCCATGTAGTTGGCGAGGGCGGCCTGGTACTGCGTGGCCTTGAAGAATTCGTTGCCCTTCTTGATTTCCTGGCGGGCCTTGATCTTGTTGCAGCCCGAGAGGCCCGCCACCAGCAGGACCAAGGCCGCCGCGGCCACCCGTGGACTCCGCATTATTCTGATGCTCCTTCTTTCGTTTGCCGGCCGGACCCGGAGTGCGGAATTCTGTTGAATTCTCTCCGACAAAGCAACAGTGTTTTTTGAGACAGAGGTTCGCTCGCGGGCATCTCCCTGCGCGGGGACGCGGCAGCCTTAAAGGCTAGACGAGAGTCCGGGCCGCCGCTCCGCTCCGGCGGCCCAAGAGCGCCGTCGCCTTGTCGCGCGCGCTGCTGGTGTGCCGCCGGAGAGGCCCGCGGCTCACGAGGAGGCACCGGGGAATATTTCGCCGGCCGGGAGGCTTGGCTGCCTGAAGGAGGATCCTTTGAAGAGACTCGGACTCGCCGCCGTCGTGCTACTCGCTGCTTCTCCTCTGGCGGCTCAGAAGGCGCCGGCGCCGGATCAGAAGCCCATCCCGCCGGTTTCCGAGAGGGTCGAAGTCTCGGTGACGAATGTCGAGGTGGTCGTCACCGACTCGAAAGGAAACCGCGTGGCCGGGCTGACTCGCGACGAGTTCGAGGTTTACCAGGACGGATTGCCGCAGACGGTCTCCAACTTCTACGCCGTGTCCGGCGGGAAGGTGCTGCTCGACGACGGCAAGGTCGTCGGGCTCGATTCCCCCGAAGCCAAGAGCGAGATCCCGTCGGAATTGAAGGCGAAGTACATCCTCTTCATCGACAACCTCAACATCCAGCCGCAGAATCGCAACCGGATGTTCAAGAGCCTGGAAGATTTCGTGAAGCAGACGATCGGACCGCGCGCCGAGGCGATGGTCGTGTCCTACAACCGGTCCGTGAAGGTCCGGCACAAGTTCACCTCCGAGGCGAGCGAGATCATCGCGACGCTCGACGACATCGAGCACGAGACGGGCGGCGGCACGACCCAGGCCGGCGAGCGCCGCGACGCTCTACACCAGATCGATGAAGCCAAGTCATCCGACCAGGCGATGTCGATCGCCCGGACCTATGCCCGGGCGCTCCGAAACGACCTCGAGTTCACTGTGGATGCCCTGAAGAACACCGTGAACGGCCTGGCGGGCGTGGAGGGGCGGAAGATCCTCGTTTACATCTCCGAGGGTCTCCCCGCGACGGCGGGAGCCGAGCTCTACGATCAGATCCAGCGCAAGTACTCGAATCAAGCCGGCGGTGCCGGCCTCGAGCAGTTCGAATTCGAAATGACCCCCAAGTACGCGGGCATCGTCCGGGCCGCCAACGCGCAGGGTGTCACGATCTGGCCGCTCGACGCTTCGGGACTGACGGTCGAGACGCTGGTCTCCGCGGAGAACCGTTCCTTCGACACGCGGCCGAGCGACTTCGGGATGCGCCAGAACACCCAGGCCCCGCTCCGTCTCATGGCCGAGGAGACCGGAGGCGTCGCGGCGGTCAACACCAACGACTGGAAGAAGAACCTGGAAGAGCTTTCCAAGGACTTCTCGAACTTCTATTCGCTCGGCTACCGCTCGACCCGCTCCGCCGTGGACAAGCCGCACTCGGTCGAGGTGCGCGTCAAGCGCAAGGGCTTGACGGTCCGCTCGCGCAAGGGGTTCCTCGAGAAGACGATCGAGACGCGGACCGCGGAGTCGGTCGTGGCGAGTCTCATCTATCCGCGCGACGAAAATCCGCTCGGCATCAACGTGTCCATCGGAGCGCAGAAGCCGTACGACCAGGAAAATTTCGCGGTTCCCGTCCGCATCGCCGTTCCGATCGGCAAGCTCGGGCTCGTGCCCGTGGGCGATCACTACGAGGCGACGTTCTTCGTCTACGTTGTGGCGCGGGACGCCGCGGAGAAGCAGTCGGACCTGGCGATCCAGCGCCAGGTCGTCACGGTCCCGACCAAGGATCTCGACAAGGCGCAGCACAAGGACTGGTATTACGACTTCACGATGACCGTGTCGCCGGGCGCCCAGCGGCTCTCCTTCGCGGTCCGGGACGGCATCTCCAACCTCGTCTCGTTCTACCAAAAGAACCTCTTCGTTTCACTCCTGCCGAAGGAGACCAAGGCCAAGAGCTAAGAGTCGTGAGTTGTGAGTTGTGAAAGACCCGGCGCGAGCGTCTTCAACTCACAACCCATAACTCACAACTCATAACTGGCATAATCGCCGGGTGTCGAACCGGCTGCCCACTCTTGTTCTTTTCGCACGGACACCGCAGGCCGGAAGGGTGAAGACGCGGCTCGTTCCGCCGCTTTCGGAGCCGGATGCGCTGCGCCTGTATCTGGCTTTCCTCGAAGACGCCGCGGCGATCTGCGCCGCGCCGGGACTCTGGAGCTGCGTGCTCGAGGCGGAGCCGCATCCGGACGATCCGGACCTGGCCAGGCTCTTTCCTCCTCCCTGGCAGCGCCGGAAGCAAGCGCCGGGAAACCTCGGGGAGCGGCTCGCTGCGGCGTTCGAGCGGGAGTTCTCGAGAGGCGCGCCGGCCGCTGTCGCCGTCGGTGCGGACCACCCGGCGATGGAGAGACGCCAGCTCGAAGAGGCCTTTGCCCGGCTCGCGCTCGGAATCAAGGCCGCAATCGTCCCCGCGGATGACGGTGGCTACTGCGCGATCGGGCTGGCGGCCGGCGTCCCCGTCCGCGAGATTTTTTTCGAAATCCCCTGGTCGACCCCTTTCGTTCTCTCCACCACCCGGATGCGGCTTGCCGCGCTCGGGATTGAGGAGGCCGTGCTGGAGCCGGCCTATGACGTGGATCGTCCGGAAGACCTGGATCGCCTGAGGCGCGACCTCGCCCGGCGGGACCCCGGGGGGCGCGACTATCCTCGCGCGACGGCCCGTCTGCTCGGGTCTCTCGCGGAGGCGTCGTGATTCCGGTCCTGGACGCGCGGCGGATGCGCGCGGCAGACGCGGCGGCGATCCGCGGCGGGATTCCGTCGGGCCGGCTCATGGAGAACGCGGCGCAGGGCCTGGCGGCAGAGCTCCTGACCGCTTTCCCGGATGCGAGAAACGTGATCGCCGTTTGCGGCCCCGGCAACAACGGGGGGGACGGCCTCGCCGCGGCGCGGCTGCTCTCGGAGCGCGGCCTCTCCGTGTCGGTTTTTACGCTCTTGGATCCGGATTCCTACCGCGGAGACGCCGCGGAGAATGCTTCACGGGCACGCGAGGCCGGGCTGGACCTGATAGCGCTGTCACGCCGCGGCGAGATGGCAGCCCTCCCGCGGCGGCTCGGCGCGGCCGACGCCGTCGTGGACGCCCTCTTCGGCACCGGTCTGACGAGGGCGCTCTCGGGGAGCGCCGCGCGAGCCGTCTCCGCGATCAACTCCGCCGGCCGGCCCGTCGTAGCGGCGGACCTTCCTTCGGGCCTGTCCGCGGACACGGGACAGTTGCTCGGCCCCTGCGTGAAGGCGTCGGCGACGGTCGCCTTTGCGGCGCTCAAGCACGCGCACGTCTTCTGGCCGGCGCGCGGTTTCTGCGGCCGGGTCGTCGTCCACGACATCGGAATCCCGCGGCGGGCGCTCCTGCCGCCGCGAGAGTCTCTCGCGGTCGCCGAGGCGGCGGATGTGCGCGGCTGGCTCCCGCCCCGCGAGGCCGATTCGCACAAGGCCGACTTCGGGCGTCTGGCCGTCATCGCCGGCTCCCGCGGAAAATCGGGAGCGGCCGTCCTGGCGGCCCGCGGCGCGCTCCGCGCCGGAGCCGGGCTCGTCACGGTCTTCTGCCCCGCTTCCATCGAGCTCACGATCGTCTCCGCTCTCCCCGAGGCGATGACCCGGGGGCTCCCCGAAGAAGGCGGAGCGCTCGCGACGCAAGCCTCTGAGCCGCTGCTCGAGGCCTTGCGGGATTTCGACGCGGCCGTCGCCGGTCCGGGCCTGGGTACGGGGAAGGGGACCGTCGCGCTCCTGGAGAAGCTCCTCTCCGCGAGGTGTCCCCTCGTCTGCGACGCGGACGCGCTGAACGCCTTTGCCGGGCGTCCCCGCGCCTTCTCTCGACGTCGCGGGCCGACCGTTCTGACTCCCCACCCCGGAGAGGCCGCCCGCCTGCTCGAAACGACGGGAAGAGACGTGCAGCGGGACCGTCTTGCCGCGGCCAGGATGTTGTCGCGGTCGAGCCGGGCGGTGGTGCTCCTGAAGGGAGCCGGCAGCCTGACGTACGCGCCGTCGGGGAGCGCGACTCTCAATCCGACCGGGACTCCGCTCATGTCCACGGCAGGATCGGGCGACGTGCTCGCCGGCGCGGTCGGCGCCTTTCTCGCAGGCGGATTGAAGGCGGAGCGGGCCGCGATCGCCGCCGCCTACCTGCACGGCTCGGCGGGCGAACGGCTCGAAGAGAGACTGGGCGACGCGGGGCTTCTCGCGGGAGAGCTGGCCGAAGAGCTGCCGCGCGCGCGCAAGGCCCTGCGAAGCGAGCCGCAGGAAGGGAGACCGGGGACGGGAGACGATTGAAACGAACCGCGGTGACGCGCAGCGAGGAGGAGACCGAAGCGTTCGGCGAGAGCCTGGCCGCGGACCTGTCGCCGGCCGACGTCGTTTATCTCGTCGGGGACCTCGGGACGGGCAAGACGTGTCTGGCGCGCGGCGTGGCGCGCGGCCTGGGCGCCGCGGCCCGCGAGGTGGCCTCCCCGACCTTCGCGATCCTCCACGAGTACGCCGGCGCGGACGGGAGGATCCGCCTTCGCCATCTGGACCTCTATCGAGTCAAGGACCGAAGCGAGGATCTCGAGGTTCTGGGCCTGCCCGAATCGGTGGCTGGCGCGCCGATCGTCGTGGAGTGGCCCGGCCGGGCAATCCGCGGGGCGTTGCCGCCGACGATCGAGATCGGGCTCGAGAGGCTGCCCGACGGAGCACGAAGGATCGCAGTCAGGCGATAGCGAGTCTCTCGATTCCGTCTCCGTCGTGGTCCGTCGCCCGGGCCGCGCGTAGCGACGTGCTAGAAGGCGAAGACCAGTCCGCCGGTGACGTCGCCGTTGCTCAACCAGTCCGAGCCGTCGTTGTGGCAGTGGTCACGGCAATTGCGGTCGTCGTGGTTCAGCACCGTCCCGTAGTAATGGCCATCGAACCGGAGTCCAAAGTGGGGAGTGAGGAAGGTCTTGATTCCTCCGCCGATGCTGACCGTGTAGCGCCAGTCCGCATCCGGGTTGGAGCAGGGCTGCGGGCGCACCGTGCAGACGTCGGGAGCGAGGCGTGCGGCCCCCATTCCGAACGTCGCGAAGGGGACGACCCGGCTGTGCCCGAAATTCAGCGTCGCGTATCCCATGTAGTAGTCGATCGTCAGGTCCCCCAGTTGGGTTCCGGAGCTCCCGAAGAGAGCGTCGTTGCCGTGGCTGACGAAGTGCGTGTCGGTGCGGGAGAACTGCCCCTCCACCTCGAAGAGGCTCGTGATGTTCCATCCGATCCGGCCGCCGTACGTCGCGTGATCCTCCACGTCCACCTTGCTGGTGAAGAGCGCGTTGGTGCCGGCCGGGAAATCCCCACCGAAGAGATATCCCCCGAAGAGAGAAATCTCGACGGTGCCGGAGCGGACCTGCGCCGAGCAGACGGAAGCGAAAATCAGCAGAAACGAAAGGAGAAGCAGGACCCTGCGGGATTTGACCATCGAGGCCTCCGGTATTGGCTGGCTCCAGGCTCGCGAACTCGACTCTCTAGCGCGCCTTCTTCTGCGCCTTCAGGCGCTTTTCGATCATCTGTTTCCAGCGATCCTCGGCCTGGGCCGAATAACCGACCATGTGGTCGATCAGGGTACGGTCAGGCCCGATGATGAAAGTCGACGGGATTCCCGCAGCCGTCATCTGCCCCGCGTCCTCGGGGGAGGCGTAGTAGACGGGCAACGAGATGTTGTTGCGCTTCATGAAGGGGTCGATCCTGTTGCGGTCGGCGTCCACGTTGACGGCGAGCACGACGAAGTTGCGGTCGCTGTACTTGTCGTACATGCGCTGGACGACAGGCAGCTCCAACCGGCACGGGCCGCACCAGGTGGCCCAGACGTTCAAGAGGATGACGTTTCCCTTCAGCTGGGAGAGGCGGATCGAGCCGCCGTCGGCGCCGGCCATTTCCAGGTCCGGAAAGAGCGGCGGCGGGTTCTCGGCAAGCGCGGGCGCGCCCGCGGCGGCGAGCAGAGCGACGCCGAGAAGAAAGGAACGCATCACCGGGCGCAAACGGCCCTCCAAAATCAAATATTCCGATATTCGCTGTCTCCGATCAAGCGCGTAGCCTCCGAGGGCTCCCAAACTCGGGAACCTGTCATGTTTCCCTCCCGCACGCCCATGATAGAAGCCTCGCCGATGAGTTCGCCGCCGATCCTCGCCCGGGTGACACGGGGAGGCAGGGTGGAGTCGGTCCATCGCGGCAGCGTGGCGGTCGTGGATGAAGACGGGCGCCTCCTCGCGTCCTCCGGCGCGCCCAGAGCCGGAGTCTACTGGCGTTCCGCCGCCAAGCCGTTCCAGGCGATGGCGCTGCTGGACGCCGGAGGAGAAGAGGCGTTCCGCCTGGGAAGCGACGAGATCGCCCTTCTCTGCGCGTCTCATGGAGGAGAGCCGCGGCACGTGGCCGTGGCCCGGCGCCTTCTCGAGCTGGGAGGATTTGCGCCGAAGGACCTGGCGTGCGGCGCGCACCCTCCGATGCATGAGCCCTCGGCCCGGGCCCTGCTGGCGGCCGGGAAGCGTCCGACGGCCCTCCACAACAATTGCTCCGGCAAACACGGCGGCCTGCTTCTTGCCTGCCGCCTCCTCGGGTTCGACGCCGAGGGATACTGGAAACCCGATCATCCGGTTCAGGGGATCGTCAAGAAGCGTCTGGCGGCGTTCTGCAACCTTCCGGCGAGCCGGATCGGGATCGCGGTGGACGGGTGCAGCCTTCCCGTCTTCCACGCGCCGCTCTCGCGACTGGCCTTCGCCTACGCGCGCCTCGTGGCGCGCGGGAGGGAGGGCGAGACGGGGGAGCCGGACGTTCGCCGTCGAATCTGCCGCGCGATGTGGGAGAGCCCCGGCATGGTCGCCGGCCGCGGCCGATTCACGACGGCCTTTCTCGAGGCGGGGCCCAGCCGCTGGATAGGCAAGGAGGGCGCCGAGGGGGTGTACGCGATCGGCGTCGCGTCCCGGCGCCGGCGGGAGAAGGCGCTCGGCATCGCGTTCAAGCTGGAGGACGGCTCCGCGCGGGCTCGGGACGCGGTCGCGCTCGATATCCTGGCCCGACTCGACCTGCTGCGCGGCTCCGCCCGACGCGCGCTGGCGCCGTATCTCTCTCCCGTCGTGCGCAATGCGCGCGGCCTCCACGTGGGGCAAATCGTCGCCGAGACGCCCCTTGTGACGTCGAGGGTCTAGAGTCTAGAGTCCAGAGTCAGGAAGAGAAGAACATGAGACGCCTGGTGCTGAACTCTCGACTCTCGACACTCGACTCTTGACATAGATATGGCTTACAAGAATCTCTCCGAGTTCATCGCCACCTTGGAGGCTCAGGGCGAGCTCGTCCGCGTCCGCCGCGAGGTCTCGGCGGTTCTGGAGATCGCCGAGATCGCCGACCGCGCTGTCAAGGGAGATGGTCCGGCGCTGTTCTTCGAAAGCGTCGCGGGCTCGACGATGCCGGTGGCCATCAACCTCTTCGCCTCCCGCCGACGCATGCTGGCCGCACTCCAGATCTCGTCCTACGAGGAGTGGAACGAGAGACTCGAGTTCTTCCTCGATCCGAAGCCGCCCGAGGGGCTGCTGGAGAAATTGAAGGCGATCCCGAAGGTCACCGAGCTGGCCGCGGTTTTCCCGAAGACGGTCCGGTCGGCGCCCTGCCAGGAGGTCGTCCAGACGGGGGACGCGGTGGACCTTTCGAGCTTGCCGGTGCTGACCTGCTGGCCCCAGGACGGCGGACCGTTCATCACGCTGCCGCTCGTCGTGACGCGCGACCCGGCCTCCGGCAAGACGAACGTCGGCGTCTACCGCATGCAGGTCTACGACCGCAGAACCACGGGCATGCACTGGCAGAAGCACAAGGACGGCGCCGGCCAGGCCAGAGGCTACGAGAAGCAGGGACGCCGGATGGAAGTCGCCGCCGCCATCGGCTGCGACCCCGCGACCGTATTCTCGGGAATCGCTCCGCTGCCGCCGGGGCTCTCGGAATTCCTCTTCGCGGGATTCCTGAGGGGAGAGGCGGTGCCCCTGGTTCCCGGAAAGACCGTGGACCTCCTGGTGCCAGCCGAAGCCGAGATCGTGCTCGAGGGATACGTCGAGCCGGGGGAGAGGCGACGGGAGGGGCCGTTCGGAGATCACACCGGGTTCTACTCGCTCGAGGACGACTTCCCCGTCTTCCACGTGACGGGGATTACGCGGCGCCGTTCTCCGGTCTACCTGACGACGATCGTCGGACGTCCGCCCATGGAAGACGGGTTTCTGGGGGAGGCGGTCGAGCGCCTCTTCCTGCCGCTGGTCAAGAAGACGATCCCGGAGATCGTGGACATGTTCCTGCCGGTCGAAGGCATTTTCCACAACCTGATGATCGTCTCGATCGACAAGCGATTCCCCGGACACGCGCGCAAGACGATGCACGCGATCTGGGGAACGGGGCAGATGATGTTCTCCAAGACGATCGTCGTCGTGGACAAGGACGTGGATCTGCGCAACAGCCCGGAGCTTCTCTGGCGCGTTCTGACCGCGATCGATCCGGAGCGGGACATCGAGTTCGTGCACGGGCCCGTGGATGAGCTCGACTTCTCCGCGCGCCTCCCCTGCTACGGGAGCAAGATGGGCATCGACGCGACACGCAAGTGGAAGGAAGAGGGCTTCGAGCGCCGCTGGCCCGACGAAATCGTGATGTCGCCGGAGGTGAGGAAGCGGGTCGACGAATTGTGGCCAAGCCTCGGGATAAATCTCGGCGGTGGGAAGCAGTCGTGAGTTGTGGGTTGTGAGTTGTGAGTCACGACGGGCCGATGACCCAAGACTCACAACTCATGATTTCTTCGCGGCGCCCGCGAGTCCGATCGGGTTCTGTTGCGGTGTTAGAATTGCGTTCTTGTTGATATGAGAGTCCTCCTCGTCGATCCCGATCCCGAATCGCGCGACGCGTTGCGCCGCGCCTTCGCGGGCTCCGGCGATCAGGTTCGTGGGGTCACGACGCTGGCCGATGCCGGCCGGCAGCTCACCGAGTTCCTTCCCGATGCCGTCGTCACGGCTGTCGACTTCCCCGAGGGCGATGTCTCGCAATTCTTCGACGAGGCCCTGCGGCTCGATCCCCGCCGCACTCTCTATGCGCTGGCCGACTCGCAGAGGCTGGAAGAGAGTGTGCGCGCGATGACCCGGGGAGCTCACGATTTTCTCTGGAGGCCCGTCTCGCCCGGCCGTGTCGCTCTTCTGCGGTCGAGGTTGCAGGCCCGCCGGGAGAGGGAAGGGTGGCTGGAGGAGTTACGTCTTCGCCTGGCGCGGTCCGAGATCGCGACTTCGCTCGCCGGCCAGTCGCCCCGATGGACCTCGGCGCTCGCGGCGATCGAGAGGGAGGCATCGGCGGAGGCGCCGGTGTTGCTGACGGGGGAAGCCGGGACCGAAAAGGTGGCGGCGGCTCGCGCGCTACACCGCCTGTCCCGCCGGGGATCCGAGCCGTTCTGGACCGTGCCGGCCGGGCAGCCGCTCCCTCCGGACGCAAACAGCCAGGGAACGCTTTTCGTGGCCGCCATCGAGAGCGCGCCTGTGCAGCAGCAGAGGGAGCTTTCGGAAGAACTGGAGCGCCCGCGGGGGCGCAGGCTCATCCTCTCGACAGATCAGGATCCACGCCAGGCCCGGGAATCCGGGCTCCTTCTGCCAGAGCTCATCGCTGCCGTCGCGGACCACGTGATTCACCTGCCGCCTCTGCGCGAGCGGGGAGGAGACGTCGAGCTCCTCGCGCGCCGTTTTCTGCATGACGTCGATGGTGCCCTGGCTTTCGACGCCGAGGCGATGGATTCGCTGCTGGCCCATGCCTGGCCGGGGAACGTCGAGGAGCTCCAGCGGGTGGTCGAGGCAGCCGCGTCCATCGCCGAAGGTCCCGCGATCGGCGCCACGATCGTGACCTCCGTGCTCGGCCGCCCCCCGGCCGCCCGGCGCCAGCGGCGCCAGAAGGCGCCGGTGGTGCGGATCGCCGTCGGAGACTCCCTGGCGAACGTGGAGCGCCGGCTCATCCTGAAGACCCTGAAGTTCGCCCGCGGCAACAAGAGGAAGACGGCCGAGCTCCTGAAGCTCTCCCTGAAGACGATCTACAACAAGATCAAGGAATACGGCCTCGAACACTGAGAGCTGAGCCCGGGCGCCGCGAGCCCGAAGACGCTCGGTTCCTTCCCCTGTCTCCTCGGACAGGTCCTGGCCGGGTTTCCCTCCTGTCCTTTCTATGGCCGCCCTGCCAGTAGGCGTGGCCGGCGCGCGTCGCTACCCTGAAGACGTTCTATCAAGGAGTTCGAGTAGGAGCGGGCCCTCCGGCATCGGGATCGGGCCGACCGGGCTGATCCGGCGGCGGCAGCGCAAGGAAGGCGCGAGAAAAAAGGCGGCCAAGCGTGATGGCCCTGGGAAGCCCGCGGGTCGCTGCGGCGGTCCGCCGTTGGAGGATGGTCCGGCGTGGACCTAGCGTCGCCGGCGAAGTATCCCGATGACGAAGGCGATCACTGACGCAGCGAGAAGAACGTGGATCAGACCGCTCCCGACGTGGAACGCGAAGTACCCGAGCAGCCAGAGAATGAAAAGGACGACGGCAATGCTCAACATGACTTCTGTCTCGCCTTTCGTTCCAGGATTGTCAGCAGATTATCACTTCGAAGTTGCGACGGGAATCGATGGGCAGGACTGGCCGGAGGAGGACGCATGACGCCATCCGCTGAGAGCCCTGGAAGAGCAGGAGGGACCCGTTCGCTGCGCGGGGAACGGCGGACGGGCGTGGCGTTCCTGAGTCTCATCCTGGCCACGAATCTCGTTCCCTGGATGCAGCTCGCCGAGCGGGCCACGGATTCCTTCCGTCCGCCGTCGCCCGGGGAGTTCGCCCTTGTGGTCGCGAGCTGTTTTCTCGCCGCGAGTCTGGTGATCGTCGCGTGGCTCCTGGGCCGCCGCTTGCCGACCGAGCGCGGACCCCACATCGCCCGGCCGCGCGATGCGGGGTTGGCGCTCGCCGTTTTGGTCGCGGTCCTGAACCTCACGCTTGCCGCGGTCATCCATTGGCGAGCAAGCGGTGGATCCGTGTCTTTCCACGAAGAGCTGAGATGGTTCACGGTAGCCTGGTGCGCGCTTGTTCTGCCGGCGCAGGCGGCCGCCGGATTCTGCAAGGGGCGCGCCTCGATCCCGGTCTCGGGAGAGGCGCTGCCCGCCCGGAGTTCCCGTACGGGCTGAAGGTTCTCCAGGGCCAGTGTTTGCGCTCTCCTGGATCTGATCGAGTGGGCAGGGTTGGAACAGGCGGAATGACCTGTTCTTTTTCTCAACCTCCGACCAGTAGCCGGGATGGTCCCGGCGGTCCAGACTCTACTCAACCCTGGTCCAGCGAAACTGGAGAAACGGGATTCCCGGCAGGGTGGTCCGGCTTGTCGAGCGTGAAGCGACAACGGGCCGGACGGGAAGAGAGGATTAGAGAGGACGGCTCAGCGTGATAGCCAGATCTCATTCCTGCCGCGGATTCGGGCTCGTCGAGAACATGGTCGTGGCCAGTTTGATAGCCATGGGTGCTCTCGTGACCGTGCCGCTGGCGGGGACGATGATCCGCCGGGCCGGGGGGGTCGGCGCCATCAACGCGATTCAGTCCACGCTCGCCCTCGCGCGAATGCAGGCGGTGAAGACGGGAGCGAACGTCATCGTCGTCATCAGCAAGAGCGCGAACGACGGGATTCGCCTGCAGACTTTTCGCGACAAGGCGGACCTGGCCGCCCCCTCCGCCAACGACGGCAACGGCACGCAGGAAGCCGGCGAACCGATCCTGAGCACGGTGGACCTGGACACGCATCTCCGGCTCTGGAGTTACGGCGGCACGAAAGACGATCTGGCGGCCGGCGCCGTGTTCGACGGCTACACGATCAACGGCGTGGTCAACCCGGATCTGACCCACCGGATCATCTTTCTCCCGACGGGAGGGATCGCCGCGCCGCAGAACAGCAACTCGGGATTGCCCCAGGCGGCGGCGCCGTACGGCCGTGGCGTTTACTTCGCGGACGTGACGGGCAAGAACTTCTTCCGCGTCACGGTCTCGAGCACGATCGCGAGCGGAACGCGGGTCGACAAGTACGCGGCCGGCAAGGGCTACGTCTCCGGAACCTGGTCGTGGCAATGACGCGCGGGGGAAGGCACGGCGGCCAGCGCGGTTTGACGCTGATCGAGGTGATGCTGGCGATGCTCCTTCTCTCCTTCGGCCTGCTCGCGATCGCCCCCCTCTTCTCGGGCTCGGTCAAGACCGGCGCCTCCTCAAACCAACTCGCCAGCTCCAACACCCTCGCCCGGGAGAAGCTCGAGGAGGTCATCGGATATCCGGCCACCGACGCGAGGCTTGCGGTTCCCGACGGCAAGAACGCCGCCGGGCCAACCGGGTTGACGACCACGGGCAGCGGAAGCGTTGTCGGCCTCAATACCAGTTGCGACAACGATCTGCCGAACTGGTACAACCCCTCCACCGGCGCCATCTCCACCGCGGCCGCCTCGCCTGGAGAAGGCTGGTATCGCTATCCCTTCCAGCGCACCTACACGATCGAGCAGTTCGACAGGGATCTGACGACGCGCGTCACGGCTCCCGGGACTTACGTCGCGAAGAAGATCACCGTGACCGTCGGAGCGACGATAGGACCCTTTCCGGGGCTGCGTCAGACCCGGCAATCCGTCTTCGTGGGATACCGCGATGGAAGCTAGTAGGTCCGAGCGCGGCTTTACGCTCATCGAGGCGGTGGTGGCTCTGGCCGTGATGGCGCCGGTGAGCCTGGGCCTGTATTCTCTGCTCGACTCCTCCAACCGCCTGACCAAGCAGGAGTCCAACGTCGCCCAGGCTCAGCAGTCCTCGCGCGGCGGGATCTACGAGGTCACCCGATTCATCCGCCAGGCGCGGGTCGGGCAGCTCTACTACGGAAACGCCGTCCTGCCGATCTACGACAACGCCCCGTCGGGAAAGACGGTCAAGGACATCGGGGGCACGGGACACATCATCCGCGAGGGAACCGACGTCGTGGAAGTCCGGGGAATCATTCTGGGAGACAAGTTCGCGATCACGAGCGGCGATGTGACCTGCTCAGGCAGTTGCGACGGGACTTCTCAAATGACGATCATCGTCAGGTCCACCGCCTTCAACGGTGCCGTCAATTACCCCCCCGGCCAAAAGCCATCGATTGCGACGAGGACGCGCCCCTTCTATCTGGTCGTGGGGGACTCTTCCACCCGGCCCGTGACCATATCGGGCAAGACCTATCTCGTACCGCTCTACTACGTCGGCCTCGTCAACGCCGACAGCTCCGGCACCTGGTACACCTACGACTCGTCCGGCGCGATCTCGACGTTCGCGTTCACGATGAATCCCTCCGACCCGGGAGCCAGGGTGTTCAATGCCACGGCGGCCGGAGGCGCGCCCACGCTCTCGAGCCCCTTAGTCTGCGGCGCGGTGGACGACATCCTGTTCTTCGTGGACGAGGGGACGGCGGCGGTGTCCGGCGACACGCATCCGAGCCTGGCTATGGCCGCCTTCGACCCCTCCTCGGGAAACTACGACGTTCAGCCTCTCGTCGATGAGGTGGAGGACTTCCAGATCGCCTACGGCGTGGACGGCGCGGACGGCTCGACTCCGGACGGCGGCGCGGACCCGGTCCGCGTGGACGTAACCGCCGCGAACAGAGACGAATGGGTGGGCAACGTCGCCGGCGAGATCGATGCCTTGCTGGGGACCCCCGCCACATCGCTGCCACGAGCCAACGTCGCCAACGCGTTCCTGGATCCGACGGTGATCGATCCCGACCCGGCCAAGCCGCTTCTGCGCTCTCTCTGGATCTCGCTCGTGGTCAAGTCGCGAGATCCGGAAATGGAATATTCCGGGCCGGGGGCAATCCGAGTCGTGACACTCGATTCAACAGCCAAATCCATGTCCGATTCTTCGATCACCGGAAGACCCTACCGGCGTCGCGTCCAGTCCATGGCCGTTTCCCTGAGGAACTACCAGTGACATCACGCCGTCGTCGCCGCGCCCGGGGCGGCCGCCGCGAGGAGGGCTTCATCCTCATACTGGCGATCTTCGTCCTGCTGATCGTCACGGCCGCCGGTCTGGCGACCATGCTCACCACATCGATGGACCTGACCCTCTCGGGCAACGAAACCAAGGTCTCGAAGGTTTTCTATGCCGCGGACTCGGGTGTCGGGTACAGCGCGGCCAGACTGCGGTCGGACGTCAACTTCATCGGCGGGCCGATGCCGGTCGGCGTCTCGAGCAATTACGCCGGCTCGGGGTCCGGCGACATCCAGGTCACGATTACGCGGCCGCTCCTCATCGGCTGGCAGGTCCAGCACGGCGACCCGCTTCTGGCGCAGGGCACTACCTACGGAACGCCGCAGGTCGTCGAGAATCTCTTCGCGATCTCCTCGACGGCGAGCGCGACTTCCATCCAGGCCTCGAAGACGATCAAAGCCGATATCGCCATCTATCCTCAGGTCCTGAGTAACGTCCCGCGATAGCCCATGGAAACAAGTCAACGCCGCTCCCGGATTCTGGCCTCCTTGCTGGCGACCGTCGCGATCGGTCACCCGCTCTTCGCAGACGACAAGGATCTGCTCAAGCAGGGAGCCGCGAATCCGAACGTCATCATCATCGTCTCCAACACGTATTCCATGCAGTACCTCCCGTACACTCAGGGGCAGCTGCCGAACTTGCCTCCCGACGGCCAGTATCAGGATTCTCCGATCTCCAAGTTCGGCCTGGCCAAAAGCGCCATCCGCAGTGTCGTGCAGCAGAACGCCAGCCAG
>DATIRW010000101.1:0-2006 GCA_035469365.1 Thermoanaerobaculia bacterium | reverse complement strand
CGCATCTCCTCCGCGGCCTTGTTCGTGAACGTGACCGCCAGGATCGAGCGCGGATCCACCCCGGTCTCCACCAGCCGCGCCAGCCGGTGCGTGATGACGCGCGTCTTGCCGGATCCCGCGCCCGCCAGCACGAGGAGAGGCCCCTTCTCGTGCAGGACCGCTTCGGCCTGCTGGGGGTTCAAACCTTCAATAGAGGACGGACTCATCGAGAAAGAATCGGGTGATCGGGTGATCGAGCCATCGGGTGATTGACCGGGGCTCCAATCATTCGATCACCCGATCGCAGATCACCCGATTCCTCTACTCCACCGTGACCGACTTGGCAAGGTTTCGTGGCTGGTCGACGTCGCATCCTCTTCGGACCGCGACGTGGTAGGCGAAGAGCTGGAGCGGAATGACCGAGAGGATCGGCTGCAGCTCCGGAATGGTCTCGGGGATCACGAGCACGTCGTTGGCCGCGTCGGAGACCTCCCTGTCCTCGCGCGTCACCACGACGATGGCGATGCCGTCGCGGGACCGGACCTCCCTCAGGTTCGAGATGGTCTTTTCGCGCCAGCCGTCGTGGGGCGCGAGCACGACGACCGGCATCTTCTCGTCCACGAGAGCAATCGGGCCGTGCTTCATTTCGCCGGCCGGGTATCCCTCGGCATGGATGTAGGAGATCTCCTTCAACTTCAGCGCTCCTTCCAGAGCGATCGGGTAATGCAGGCCGCGCCCCAGAAAGAGGAAGTCGCGGGCGCCGTGGTATCGCCGCGCGAGATCTTCCAGCCGGGGCTCCAGCGTCACGGTCTGCGAGGCGGCCTTCGGCAGGCGGGCCAGGGCCGACCTCTCTTGAGGCGAGAGGCCCTTGCCGAGGCCGCGTGACTCGCGCAGCCGCGCCGACAGCAGGTAGAGGACCACGAGCTGCGTCGTGAACGCCTTGGTCGAGGCCACCCCGATCTCCGGGCCGGCATGCGTGGCAAGAACGGCGTCCGCCATGCGGGCGATCTGGCTCCCCTGCACGTTGACGATAGCCGCCACGGGCGATCCGGCCCGGCGGGCCTCCGAGAGCGCGGCGACTGTGTCGGCCGTTTCCCCCGACTGCGAGATCCCGACCGTCAACGTCCGGTCGTCCACGACGGGCCGCCGGTAGCGGAACTCGCTTCCGTAATCCACCTCGACCGGCAGCCGCGCCATCCCCTCGATCAGGAACTTGCCGACCAGGGCCGCGTGCCAGGACGTCCCGCAGGCCAGCAGCAGGACCCGGTCGAACGCCGCGACCCGCTCGGGGCCGAGCAGCGGCGAGTCAAACGACAGCTCGCCGGACTCGAGCGAGACCTTCCCGCCCATCGTCTCCGCGAGAGCCGTCGGCTGCTCGTGGATCTCCTTCAACATGAAGTGGCGGTAGCCCCCTTTCTCGGCGGCCACCGCGTCCCAGCGGATCCGATGCGGAACCTGCTCGCGGGGCCGGCCCTCCGAATCCCAGATCCGGATCCCGGACGCATCCACGCGCGCGATGTCCCCGTCCTCGAGGAACAGCACGTCGCGCGTCCACGGCGCCAGGGCAACGGGGTCGGACGCGACGTAGTTCTCTCCCTCGCCGATCCCGACGACGATCGGCGGACCGGAGCGCGCCGCGACCAGGACGCCCGGCTCGGCGCTCGTAGACACGAGGACCGCATAGGCGCCAGACAGGTTGGCAACGGCCCGCCGCACGGCGCCCGCGAGGTCCCCCTCGAAGGCGGCTTCGACCTCGTGCGCGAAGACCTCCGTATCGGTGTCGCTGGAGAAGCGGTGCCCCGCGGCCCGGAGCGCCTCCTTGCGCTCGGCGAAGTTCTCGAAGATCCCGTTGTGAACGACGACGATCCGGCCCGTGCAGTCGGTATGGGGATGGGCGTTGACCTCGGTCGGGCGTCCGTGCGTCGCCCAGCGCGTGTGCCCGATGCCCGTCGAGCCCGGCGAAGACGATCCCTCCAGCCGCGCGAGCAGGTTGGAGAGCTTGCCGGAGCTCCGCTGGATCTTGAAGG
>DATIRW010000100.1:0-6116 GCA_035469365.1 Thermoanaerobaculia bacterium | reverse complement strand
TCGAGCAGATCGGCCGCCTTCGCAGGATCTCGAAAGGACAACCCGCCGGGAGTTTTCTCGCAGCCCTCGTTCGACCGCTGGCGAGAAGGCTGCTTCAAGAGAAAAGACAGGGTTAGCCGCCGTTCAAAAGAGGCGGGGTCCCCACATCGAGAGCCGGACGTTGCCGGCGATGAGCCCGACTAATAAACCGGCCTGAGTTCAAATAAGAACACCTCCGGCCCCGGGCGGGGCCGGAGAAAAGGGGGCTGACGGACGGGAATCTAGGAGCCCGAACGGTCGACCGGGGTCGCTGCCGGGGCATCCTCGGTGGCGACTGGACGCTTCGACACGGAATTCGGGCTGACCAGGAACAGGCCGAGTTGGAGCCGGTCGGAGAAGCCAAGCTTTCGGAAAGTCGCGGTCAGGTGGGCCTTGACCGTGCCTTCGCCGACCCTGAGGCGTCTGGCGATCTCCTTGTTGCTCGCGCCGGCTCCGATCAGGAAGGCGATCTCCCGCTCGCGGGGGGTCAGGAGGTCCAGACGGCCGTCGGCCACCTTCGGCAGGCCTTCCGGACGCTCCTCGGGATGGGAGGTGTATTCCTCGAGCAGCCGGGGAATGAGCTTGCGTTCGGCCCAGATCTCCCCGTCGTGAACCCGGTCCACGATCTTGCGAAGGACCTGAGGATCCACGTCCTTCCGGCAGTAGCCCTTGGCGCCGGCCTTGAGAACGCGGATTCCCTCCTGCTCGTTCGGGGAAGCCGAATGCACGACGACCTTCGTGTCGCGGGCGAGCCCTCGAATGAACGACCCGTCACCGATTCCGCTCGCGGCGAGGAGATCGATATCGAGCAGGAGAACATCCGGCGCGAGCGCCGCTATCGTTCTTTCCAGGCCGCTGCGGTCGGACACATCGCGGAGGCGATAGTCCCCCTGAAGACCCCCCTTCCATCGGCCGCGCAGCGCCGGATCCGCCGTCGCGATGAGTACTGCCGGAGCCGCCGGATTTTCCCGTCTGGCGGCGCGGTTCTTGGCGCTCGCCAAACTCCATCCGAATCGTGCAACTCGTGGGGAACCGGCCGCGCTGCTCATCGGGATCCTCCTTACGACATGCGACCCACGAGAAACGCTGAACTCCCCCGCCGATGAACCGCACACGCGCAGAAGCGCAGGCCTCCCCCCGGGAGGTACCCGCCGATGTCTCTTGGTTGTCTCATTGCGCTTCCCCTGGACTTTCGTGCAAGCCTTGTGCCCGACGGCCGCACAATTTGCATTGACGGTTTCTAGAGCGAATCCTTCCGAGCTAAGCCATGGGTCGGGAGAGGGATAACTTTCGGACCACCAATTCGGCCGTCCGGACCCGAAAAGCCATCGACTGAAGGAACTGACACTGATTGGACTTCCTCGAGTCTCCAGAGGCCGAATTCTGCCCGACCCGCGGACTCTTTCATCCAAGAGAAAAGTCGGCGCGGGGTTCGTGAAAAATCGGCACGAGTATCGTGAGCGCGCCCGGTCCGCCGCGGCGCGCCTTTAGGAAACGTTCAGGAGATTCGCCCGCCCTCGCTTGCCGCCGCCTCGGCACCCACGGGCACGGTATCGATCTGCTGGCCGCTCTCGCCTCCCATCAGGCGCTTGAGTGGCCTGGAGAAGACAAGAAGAATCAGCCCGGCGACTCCAGTCACCCTGGCCACCGCGGCGAACAGCTCCCCCGTCGTCATTCCTTCAAACCCGCCTCCGGCGAGGCCCGCGATCAGGTTGCCGAGCGCGGTTCCCATGAACCACGTCCCCATCAGCTGGCCGACCAGCCGACGCGGCGCAAGCTTCGTGACGCTGCTCAGACCGACCGGGCTCAGGCAGAGCTCGCCGACTGTGTGCAGGAAGTAGGTCACGATGAGCCACATCGGAGAGACTCTCGCACCGCCGGTGGTGAAGGCCGCGCCCCAGGCGAGCACGAAGAACCCCAGCGCGAGCAGCGCGAGGCCGTAGCCCATCTTGGCGGGAGTCGAAGGCTCCCGCGATCTCAGCCACACCCAGACAAAACCGACGAGCGGAGCCAGGACGATGATGAAGACGGGGTTGACGGACTGGAGCCAGGAGGCGGGCATCTCCCAGCCCGCGATGACCCGGTTCGTCAGGCGCTCCGCGAAGAGGTTCATCGACGAGCCCGCCTGCTCGTAGCCCGACCAGAAGAGAACCGCGGCGAGGAAGAAGACGAAGATCAGGACGACTCGTTTCTTCTCTGCAACCGACAGCTTGCCGAAGAAGAGCAGGGATGAGAAATAGACCAGCGCGAGGGCAGCCATGAAGAAGCCGGTGCTGTGAGCGACGCCGATAAGCGTCAGGTGCAGGACGCCGGCGACATGGAGCGCGGCGAGAACAGCGGCCGCCACGGCGGCCACCAGGATGCCCGCGCCCAGGCGCCGCAGAGCGGTCCGGTCCCCCGGCTCCGCCGCCCGCATACCCGCCGACCCGAGGTACTTTCCGCCGAGCCGGTACTGGACGAGCCCGAGCACCATTCCAACGCCGGCGGCGCCGAAGCCGAGGTGCCAGTTCACTTTCTCGCCCAGGTACCCGCAGACGATCGGGCCGAAGAGGGCGCCGGTGTTGATGCCCGAGTAGAAGATCGAGAAGCCGGCGTCGCGCCGGGCCCCTCCCTCGGGATAGAGGTCCCCGACCATCGCGCTGACGTTCGGCTTGAGCAATCCGGTTCCGGCGACGATCAGGCAGAGTCCCAGGTAGAACGTCGCCACCGTGGGGATGGCCATGCAGAAGTGTCCGGCAGCGATGATGCAGCCGCCGAGGAACACCGCGCGGCGCTGGCCGAGGATCCGGTCGGCGATCCACCCGCCGGGCAACGCCATGAGATAGACCAGTCCGACGTAGAGGCCGTAAATCGCGGAGGCCGTCTTGTCGCTCATCCCGAAGCCGCCGGTTGCGACGGCATTGACGAGGAAGAGGAGGAGGATTCCGCGCATCCCGTAGTAGCTGAAGCGCTCCCACATCTCGGTGAAGAAGAGCGTCGAGAGCCCGCGGGGATGGCCGAACCACTGCCTGCCGGCGGCCGGACTCTGGGTTGCGGGCATCCGCGACAGGCTAGCAGAAAAGGAGTTCGACGGGCTTAAAGTCTCTCGTCTATGCCCGCGCCGAGCTTTCTGGGCCCCCTGGCTCTGGTTTTTCTTGCGGCACTGGCGGCGGCCTACGTCCTCGACCGGCTGCGGCTGCCGCCGCTCATCGGCTACCTGCTGGCCGGAGTGATCCTGGGACCTCACGGCCTGGGTTTCGTCGAAGACGTCGCCACGGTGGAAGCTCTGGCGCAGGTGGGCGTCGTGCTGCTCCTCTTCACGGTCGGTCTGGAGCTCCCGCTTTCCAGCCTGCGCCGGCTGGGATCGGCGGTCTGGATCGCGGGGCCCATCCAGTTCTGCGGCGTCATCGCGCTCGCGGCCGGCCTGACGGCCGCGCGGGGCTATCCGATCCGGCAGAGCCTGTTCTTCGGATTTCTCGTCGTCACGTGTTCGACGGTGATCATTCTCCAGCTCCTGGTCGAGCGCCGCGAGATCGACTCTCCCCACGGAAGGTTTCTCGTCGGCATCAACGTCTTCGGCGACCTGATGGTCGTGCCAATGATTCTGCTCATCGGTCCGCTCGCCGGGCGTGGCGGCGGCGCCGCCGGCGCCGTCCTGGCTCTCGGGAAGGCGGCCGCCGCGGCCGTCCTGGTCTTCTTCGCCGCGCGTTTTCTCGTCCCGCGCGTCCTCCACGCCGTCGCGGCCACGCGCCGCAAGGAGCTCTTTCTTCTCGCGGTCCTCCTTCTCGTTCTGGGGACGGCCCTCGCGACCTCCCGTGCCGGGCTCTCGCTCGCCGTCGGCGCGTTCCTGGCCGGACTCGTCGTGTCCGACTCCGATTTCGGGCACCAGGCGATGGCGGACATGGCCCCGTTCCGCGACGCCTTCAACTCCCTCTTCTTCGTGTCCGTCGGAATGCTGTTCGATGCTCGGATTCTCGTGGACCGCCCCTGGGCCGTGGCGGCGGGCCTGGCGCTCGTCCTCGTCGGCAAGGCCGTGGCCGGGTCGATCGCGCCGCTTCTGCTCGGATACGGGCCGCGCGTCGCGGCGGTCGTCGGCATCTCGCTCGCCCAGGTCGGGGAGTTCTCCTTCGTGCTGCTCGCCCAGGGCCGGGAAGCAAACCTCGTGTCACCAGACATCTACCAGATCGCGCTCGCGGCGACGATCATCTCGATGGCCGCGACGCCGTTCCTCTTCGTGCTGGGGCACGCCGTCGGCGACCGCGTCGCCGACCTCCCCTTCGGCCGTTTCCGGGAAGCCGAATCCTCCGTCGAAGGCGGGCGGGCGCTCCCCGACGAGGGCCACGTCCTGATCTTCGGATTCGGACACATGGGCGAGACGCTCTCCCGCGTCCTCGCCCGGGCGAAGGTCCCGTTCCGCGTCCTCGACCTGAACCCCGAACGCGTCCGGACGGGCCGGGCCAAGGGCGTGCCGATCGAGTACGGCGACACGACGAGCGCGTCGGTTCTGAGGCATTCCGGCGTCGAGCGGGCCCGGGCGGCGCTCGTGCTGCTCTCGGACCCGCGCGCGACCCGGAGCACGCTCTCGCTCTGCCGGCGTCTCGCGCCGAGCATCTTTCTCCTCGCTCGGACGCGCTACCTCGCAGAGATCCCGGACCTCTCCGCGCTGGGCGCCGACGAGGTTATTGCCGAGGAATTCGAGACGTCCCTCGAGATCTCCGGGCGGACCCTGCGGCGGCTCGGCTTTCCTCTCCCGTGGGTCGAGTCGGAGACCGACGAGATCCGCCGCACACGCGAGGACAGCTTCCGCCGGTTCCGCGCGCCCGACGTGGCCGCGGAACGGCTGGAGCACGCCCTGGGCGGCTCGCGGATCGAGTTCGTGACGGTTGGCCCGGACTGGCCGGCCAGGGGACGCACCCTGCGAGAACTGGAGCTGCGAGCCTCCGGAGGAGCGATCCTGCTCGCCGCCGTGCGCGAAGGGAAGGCTATCGTCACCCCGGGAGCCGAGTTCGTGCTCGCGGCGCACGACCATCTCCTGCTTCTGGGAACCGACGCCGCTCTCGAGCGCAGCCTCGATGTCCTGCGAGGAGCACCTCTGTCATCCTGAGGAGCTAAGCGACGAAGGATCTGCCCGAGTTTGACGAGAGCAGATCCCTCGCTGCGCTCGGGATCACAGAGTCGGGAAGGCTCGGGGTGACAGGAAATGGAAGCCCCGGGAGACAGGAAGAGATGCTCTCCCGTCAGGTGGCGAACGCGGCCGACAGACTCTCTCCGACCGCCTTCGCGGTCGATCGCAGGTCGGTTTCGGAGTGGGCCGTGGAGACGAACCAGGCCTCGAACTGAGCCGGCGGCAGGAAGACGCCGCGCTTTCGCATCGCGTGGAAGAACCGGGAATAGGCAGCCGTGTCGCATTTCTTGACCGATGCGAAATCCGAGAGCGGCCCCGCCGCGAAGAAGAGCGTCGAGAGCGAGCCGATCCGCTCGTAGCTCACCCTGTCCCCGACTCCGGCTTTCGCGATCGCGTCGCGGACACCGGTTTCAAGACGTGCCCCCTTGCGCTCGAGCTCCTCGTAGGGAGGGTGGCGCGCGATCTCCGCGAGCATCGCGATGCCGGCCGTCATCGCCAGCGGATTGCCGGAGAGCGTGCCTGCCTGGTAGACAGGGCCGGACGGCGCCATCCGCTCCATCAAGCTGCGCGGTCCCCCGTAGGCGCCCACCGGCAGGCCGCCCCCCAGGATCTTCCCGAGGGTGGTCAGGTCCGGCGAGACGCCGAGGAGCTGCTGCGCCCCGCCTGCCGCCACGCGGAACCCGGTGATGACCTCGTCGAAGATGAGCAGCGCGCCGTGCCGGCGGGTGATTTCCGCCACGGCCTCAAGGTATCCCGGGCGAGGCGGCACGAGCCCCATGTTGGCCGCGATCGGCTCGACGATGAACGCCGCGATCTCTCCAGGAAATCGCTCGAGGGCCTTCTCGAGGGCCGGGGCGTCGTTGTAAGGGATCACGACGGTCAGCGTGGCGACCTCGGCCGGAACGCCGGGACTGCCGGCGATTCCGAGCGTCGCGACGCCAGAGCCCGCGGAAACCAGGAACCCGTCGCCGTGCCCGTGGTATCCCCCATCTGT
>DATIRW010000099.1:0-2375 GCA_035469365.1 Thermoanaerobaculia bacterium | reverse complement strand
CGAGCCCGACCCGCTTCTCTGCCGGCACCTGCGTGGTAAGGCGTGGTCGGTCGTTCATCCCGCAGCCGACGGGCCGGATCCCACCGAGCCCTTTCTCTGCCTGAAAACGCTCCGCCGTCGGGGGCCCGACGGCGCCCGGGTGCTTCCCGACTCGTGCACCGACGAGCGCGGCTGCTTCGAGGCGGCGAACGGTTCCTGCGGCGGGGATTCCTGATCCGGAGGGTCTCCGGGCGATAATCCCCCTCTCATGCCACGCGGCTCGAACATCGCGCGCGTCATCGCTTTCATCGCCCTCGGGGCGGGGGCCGCGGTGCTCTCGAACCTGACGGCCTCGACCCAGAGGAAGCTCGCCTGGGCCGGCAGCTATCCGCGGGCGCTCGACGTCGGAGCTCCCGCCGTGGAACCCGCGCCGACGGCCTCGATTCCGGCACCGGCGGAGCCGACCGCGCCCCCGGCCGTGTCGGCCGGATCTCCACCGGCGGTTCAGGTGACGGCTCCGCCGGCTCCTCCCGCCGCGTTGGAACCCGACCTCGCGAAGTCGTTTCCGCCACACCCCGACAAGTCGGCGATCGAGGTCGCGCCCGAGAATGTCCTGCTCCTCCACCGGCGAAACGCGCTCTTTCTCGACGCCCGGCGCTCGTCGGTCTATGCCGACGGGCACATCCCCGGCGCCCGGAGCCTCCCGGTCTGGGAGTCCGACATCGACACACGGGTGAAAGCGCTGTACGAAGAGGGACTCGATCAGAGGGCGCCGATCGTCGCGTACTGCAGCGGCGGCAACTGCGAAGACTCCCACATGCTGGCCGAGAAGCTCTACATGGTCGGGTTCGACAATGTCCTCATCTACAAGGACGGGTTTCCCGACTGGCAGAAGCGCGGGCTCCCGGTGAATCGCGGAGCGAATCCCTGAGCCGCCCGGTCTCCGACTGGCTCACCCACCCGTGGTTGAGCGTTCGCGTCCAGATCGGTCTCGGGATCGTCTTCGTCGTCGCGGCGATTCCCAAGATCGTGGACCCGCCCGGCTTTGCCCACATGATCTACAACTACCGGCTCGTGCCGGGCGGTCTCGTCAACGGCGCCGCGCTCGTGATGCCGTGGGTCGAGCTCATCGCGGGTCTCGCGCTCATTCTCGGAGTGTGGAGGCGGGAGGCGGCGATTCTCGTCGGAATCATGCTCCTCGTCTTCATCGTCGCGATCGGAGTCAACCTCGCGCGCGACCACGCGGTCGACTGCGGCTGTTTCAATGTGAAGTCGGCCGGCAGATCCCGCGAGGAGCTCCTCTCGGACATGCGCTGGGTGCTCATCCGCGATGTGGGGCTGCTGCTCCTCGTGGCGCAGGTCCTGGCGGCCACCCGGCCGCCGAGGTGGAACCGCCCGACGTAGGCTCACTGCGGCGGCGATCCACCGCCGACCCCGATCAGGCCTGGCCCGTCGCGAGCGTGGGCTGGATGACCCGGGGAACGGGACGCCGGCGCAGGTCCATCAGCACCTCCCGTGCGGCGATCTTGAGCGTCTCGAGAACGCCTTCTCCGCTTGGCGCGGTCGCCTCGATCGTTGGCTCCCCCTTGATGTTCAGCCGCCGCCAGAGCTCCTCGGCCGGGAGCGCGGAGGGAAGGTCTCGCTTGTTCAGTTGGAGCACGTAGGGGATCTCCGCGAGGTCGCGGTCATAGCTCTTCAGATGCGCGTCCAGGTTGCGGATCGACTCGACGTTCGCATGCAGCCGCGCCTCCTGCGAGTCCGCGACGAAGATGATGCCGTCTGCGCCCCGGAGTACGGCGCGGCGCGCGGCGTCGTAGAAGACCTGCCCCGGCACGGTGTAGAGGTTGAAACGCGGCCGGAAGCCCCGCAACGGGGCGAGGTCGATCGGGAGGAAGTCGAAGAAGAGCGTCCGGTCGGTATCGGTGGAGAGAGAGATCAGGCGTCCGCGGAGCTCCGGGCGGGCGTGCTCGGAAAGGTAGCGGAGGTTCGCCGTCTTTCCACCGAGGCCGGGGCCGTAGTAGACGACCTTGCAGTGGATCTCGCGCGAGGCGAAGTCAATGAATGCCACGTGGGTCAGGTCTTCACAAGTCGCGGCAGCCGATCGCCGAGCCGCAATGGTCTTGCCACATTGCGGAGCAATGTGGCAAGTGGAGACCTGACCCCCGACCTGACCCCCATCACTCCGAGAACAGGCGGTCGATGTCCTCGTCGGTGATCTCGGCCAGCAACGGCTCGAAGGCGGAATGTAGAACCGGCGCGCGCTGCATGCGTTCGTTGATCTCGGCGAACGCCTGCGCCAGCTCCTGGGCCGCCTGTCGGACCCGGAGGCGCACGAGCCCGAGAGAGGAACGGTCCGCGAAGATCACCACGAGAATCACCTTGCCGCCGACAACGGA
>DATIRW010000098.1:0-3176 GCA_035469365.1 Thermoanaerobaculia bacterium | reverse complement strand
GTTGGACGGGGGAACCGTCGGATCCCGCTCGGTCTCGATGAACAGCCCCTTCCAGCGCAGGCAGTGGCAAAGGCCGGGATGTTCGGTCTTGAACCGCTCCCGGATCTGATTGAGCATCGTCGGCCTCCTCTCGCTCTCTATCCCGCCGCGGTCGCGCTCGCGGCCGCGAGCAGCGCGCGAGCGACCGCGACCCTGGCGAGCTGGACCTTGTGCCTGTTGCGCGACAGTGGTCTGGCGCCCTCGACGGCGGCCCGTCCGGCGGCCGCGGCCGTCTCGGCGTTGACCGGCTTGCCGGTGATGGCGCGCGCGGCTTCCGCCGAGATCCATGGGACCGGCGCGACGTGGCCGAGCACGATCCGCGCGGACTCGACCTTGCCGCCGGCGACGCGCAGGACCGTGGAAGCGGTGGCGTAAGGCCAGTCGAAGGCTTCCTTCTGCCGCACCTCGTAGTTGGCGCCCCGTGTTCCCGCAGCGGAGGGGAGGACGATCTCCGTCACGATCTCGTTGGGCTGGAGGTCGTGTTCCCGCTCGGCTTCCGATTGCGGAACTCGGAAGAACTTCTCGACCGGCAGCTCCCGGTCCCCCTTGGGCCCATGGATCCGAACCCTGGCGCCGTAGGCGACGAGCACGGGGGCGATCGTCGACGGGCTGACGAAGTAGGCCGGCCCCGAGTTGCCCAGGATCGCGTGGTAGCGGTTGTCCCCCTTCACGACGAGCGACTCGCCACCCGGTCCCTTCGCGAGCAGGCCGTGGCCGCCTCGGAAGTACCAGCAGCGGGGACGCTGGCAGAGGTTGCCTCCCAGCGTGGCGACGTTGCGGATCTGCGGACTCGCGGCCTCATCGAGCGCCTGCCAGAGCGCGGGGTATCTGCGGCGGACCTCCCGATCCTCCGCGAGCTCGGCCAGCGTCCGGAGCGCGCCGATCGAGAGCCCTCCCTCCGCCGCGCGGATCTCGTGGAGCTCCGGGATCTCCTTGACCGAGACCAGGCGCCTGGGGCGGACGACGTCGTCTTTCATCAGCGCCAGCAGGTCGCTTCCGCCCGCGAGCACCTCGGCTTGATCGAAGCTCGCGCCGAGAAGACCGACGGCCTGCGCCTTGGTCCGGGCGCTCGCGTACTCAAAGGGCCGCATGGCGCGTCTCCTTTTGCTCGAGGGCCGCGAGCACGCGGTCCGGCGTCAGCGGCAGGAAGGGCACGCGGACGCCGATCGCGTTGGCCACGGCGTTGGAAATGGCCGCCCCCGGCGAAACCACCGGCGGCTCGGCCAATCCGATGACGCCGCGCTCGTCGTAGCCCGGCCCGGTCATCATGTGCACGACGAGCTCGCCGAAATCGCCGATGCCCGCCAGCCGGTAGAAGTCCATGTTCGGGTTGAGCATCCGGCCGGTCGCCTCGTCCATGATCTTTTCTTCGTAGAGCGAGTAACCGACGCCCATGATGAGCGCCCCGTAGACCTGGCTCTCCGCGGTCTTCAGGTCGATGACCAGGCCGCAGTCCTGCACCGCCACGATCTTGTTGACCTTCACGATTCCGGTCTCGGTATCCACGCTGACGTCGGCCATCTGGACGCCGCCCACGCCGCTGTTGGTCAGGTCCGGGGTCATGCCGCTCTTGTTGACGCCGCGGGCGGTCACGGGCATCGCGCCGAGCTTCGCGCAGGCCTGCTTCCAGGAGAGGCTTCTCTTGGGATCCGCTGCCACGCGCACCGTCCCGTTGACGGCCTCGAGCTCCTCGGGCTTAGCGTTCAGCGACGGCGCGACTTTCGTGAAGAGCTGGTTCAAGGCGTCGATCGCTCCGCGCCGCGTCGAGGAGGAGACGCCACCGATCGTCGTCGAGCCGCCCGAGCCCCCGGAGGGCGGGTACTGCGTGTCGCCGATCTGGACCTTGACGGCGCCGAACGGCACGCCGAGCGATTCGGCGGCCACGATCTGGATGCAGGTGCGCGTCCCCGTGCCGAGGTCCTGCGATCCGAGCTTGACCTCCACCGAGCCGTCCGGATGGATCGTGAAGTCGTTCTCGCTGTTGTGGCCGCGGCCTCCCCAGGTGTGGAACGACATGCCCATGCCGCGCTTGACGGGGCCGGAGCCCGGATCCGGACGCGGATGCCAGTTCTTCTTCCAGTTGATCAGCTCGTCGGCCTTGTGGATTTCCTCGGTGTAGATCCTGGCCCGCGGGCTGGCCAGGTCGATGTTCTTCAGGAAGAAGTCCACCGGGTCCATCTTTAGCTTCGCGGCGAGGTCCTCGAGAGCGGCCATCGTGATGAGGGCGGCCTGCGGGTGGTTGGGCGCGCGCCAGGCGCGGGCGCTCCCGATATTGTTGGAGATCGCGGTGTGCTGCTTGCGCTGGTTGGGGACGTTCAGGATGTAAGGCAGGGGCGGCGCGCCGCCTCCTCCGATGCCTCCGGTCCCCCAGCCGGTGTGCTCCCAGGCGAGGAGCGTGCCGTCCTTCTTCGCCCCGACCTTGACCCGAGCGTACGCGGAAGGCCGCGCGCCGGCGACCTCCAGCTCGGCCTGGCGCTCGAGCATGATCTTGACCGGCTTGCCCCCCGCCTTCTTCGAGAGCTTCGCCGTGACGATTCCCCAGGTATCCACGGAGAACTTGCTGCCGAAGCCTCCGCCGATGTGGTCCTGGTGCACGCGGATGTTCGTGGCCGGCATCTTCAGCGGCTCGGCCATCTGCCCCGGGATGCCGGAGACGTTCTGCGTCGAGATGTGGACGAACAGGTGCTCGGGATCCGTCCACTCCGACATGGCTCCGTGCGACTCCAGGCAGCAATGGGTGATGACGGGCACTCCGTAAACTCCCTCCGAGACGACCTCGGATTCCGCGAATGCCTTGTCCGGATCTCCCTGGGTCTGCGCCGCCACGCGCTTGTAGTTGCCGCCCTTCCCGGGGGGGACGACCTTGGCTTTGCGGATGGCGTCGATGACGGAGTCCGCCATGCCGACCTGCTTCATCTGGGAAAGCGAGGCCTCTTCCGGAGTGAAGCTGATGCCGTCCTTCTGGAGGCGCGAGACGATCTGCGCGGCCGGGACCTGCATGGTGAAAAACATGTCGCGGATCTCGCGCTCGCCGAGCGGCCCCCCCTCGGGGACGCTCGCGGGAGGCTCGGCGTCGCTGACGAAGTGAGGCAGGACCTCGTAGTCGATTTTCACGAGGCGGGCCGCGTCCTCCGCCG
>DATIRW010000097.1:0-11011 GCA_035469365.1 Thermoanaerobaculia bacterium | reverse complement strand
CAGGAGGACTCCGAGCCTCCCCTTGGCCGGGGCGATGTCTTTGGCCAGCTCGGGGTAGTAGGACGTTCTGCCGCTCAGGAGAGGCTCCTTCCTGAATTATCAACCCGGACGGCCCGGACCGCGGCCCCGTCCGCCACCGGGATTGCTCCCCGCCGCTCGCCGCGCGCGAGGAGGAGCAGGAGAAAGAAGTAGACCGGGGACCCCGCGGCGGCCAGCACGAGGAACCAGCGCTCCTGGTGGAAGGCCGCGAGGAGCACGATCAGGTAGAGGAAGTCCCGCCTCCCCAGCGCGTCTACGAGCTTCGCGAAGGCCGTTTCGGAGCGCGAGACCGACGTGAAGAGCGGTCCTTCCGCCACCTGCATCATCGTGCTGCGGTAGACGAAGGCGGCGGAAAGGATCGTTCCAAGAACCGCGGAGGCGCCGAGAAGCAGCGGCCAGCTCTGTCCCGCCGCGCGCGCCCAGGCGATCGCGATCGCGGAAAAGACGGCGCTATGGACGACGTTGTCCCCCCAGAAATCGAGGACGCCACCGAAGCGGGATTCCTGGAACTTCAATCGCGCCAGCTCTCCGTCGCAGCCGTCCAGGATCGAGTGCGTCAGGACGAGGAGCGCGCCGGTGAGCGGCACCCACGGCGACGGCGAGAGGAAGAGCGCCGCGCCCGCGAGGCCGACGCCGACGCTCACGAGCGTCATCGCGTTGGGGGTCACGCGGGTCTTCGAGAGTCGGCGGGAGAGCGCGAGCGAGATCCGCCGCTCGACGTGGCGGGACATGAACCCTTCGGTGTCCTTGACGAGCCGGGCGAGCATCCACTTCTCGGCGCGGGAGAGGTCCTGCGCCTCCGCGATCTCGAATCGGTCGGGGCTCGAGAGGCGGCCGGCCGGCCCGAAGGAGCGGGCGACCGCGTCGAGCGCGTTTTCCGCGCCGCGGCCGCGAAGGAGCGCGGCGGCGCGGGCCGGTTCGTCCGTCTCGAGGACCGCCGCGCAGCCGGGGTCGATCTCGATCCGGTCCGGCGCTGCCGGTATCTGCCGGAGCTCCTTCAGCCACTTCTTCTCCGCGACGACCCGTGTCAGGAGCACGACGAGCCGGCCCGGAGGGATCGCCGGCGGAGGATCGCCGGCGCGGAGGATCTCCGCGCGGGTCCCCGCGAGGAGGCTCGACCAGTTTCGCCCGGGAGGCTCCTCGACGACGATGCGCGCGAAGCCCGACCGCTCCCCGGCGAGCGCCGCGCGGGAGACGAGCGGCAGTCCGAGCAAGGAGGTTTCCGGGTCCACCCCGGAAGACCCGGAGGCGATCCAGAGCGTCGCGCTCCCCGCCCCCTCGTTCACGTCGCGAGGCTCCTCTCGCGCGCCGGCAACTCGCATCCCGACCGGGGGATGAGTCGGGAGAGCGAATCGAGCGCATCTTGATTCCCGCGGGACCGCAGGATCGAGAGGGCCGACCCGTGGTCTCGCGTCTCGAGGACCGCAGCGTGGCCCGGGTCGAGCGCGAGCCGGTCCAGGTAGATCGGCTTCAGGACGAGTTCCTTCAGCCACCAGGCCTCCGGGTGGGCCTGCGGCGAGACGACCACGAGCCGTCCGGGCGGAACATCCGGATCCGGTCCGGCGGCGGTCACGACGCGAGCGCTCGTCTTCGCGAGAATCGCCGAGAGATCCCGCCCAGGGACCTCCTCGACGAAGATCCGCTCGAATCCGGCCCGGGTCCCGGCGGCTGCCGCCTGTCGGAGGAGCGACAGACCGTGAAGCCGCATTCCTGGCTCGGCCGCCATTCCTCCGCTCTCGATCCACAGAGTCGCTTGGCTCAAGTCTCCGACCCTGTGGGCACGCCCCTCGCGCTCCCGGGCCCGAGGGAGCGGGCGCGGCGAAAGGGCAAGCGTTTCTCCGCCGCGGCGGCTCGACTCTCCCGCGGCCTCGATCACCTCCAGGCAGAGCCTGGCCTCATCGAGCTCCGGGCTCGACGCAACCGGTTTGGAGCCCGTGTCGCCAAACTCTCTACGAGTCAGGATGTGGTCAAGGAACTCTGCCGCGACGCCCCCGAACCACTCGGGGTGGTGGGATCCGTCGGAGAGGGATTGCGCGAACCGCCGTCGGAACCCCGCCCGGTCCGGGCCGCTCAGCTGGAATTCGAGGATTTCTTCTTCCAGACGGATCGTCGCGCGGGTTCCCTCGATTACGACGCGATTGCGCCGGGCGTCAGCGGCCCACGTCAGGAGGATCTCGGCCCGCGCCCCCGACGGCGTCTCGAGACGGAGCTCCGCCGTGTCCTCGACCGGCCACTCGTGATGGCGGCGGGTCGAAAGGCGGGCGGATACCCGTTGAGGCGCGTCCGGAAGCCACCCGCAGACGACGTAGAGCGCGTGCCAGCCGTGGTCCATCAGGACGCCGCCCCCGGAAATCGAAGGGTCCAATCGCCAGTTGGCCGCGCCGACGTCGGCCACGGAGGCCGGCCTCGTGCGCAACGTCTCCCATCGGCAGGAAAGGATCTCGCCGGCCCATCCCGTGCGAAGGAGCTCTCCCGCCGCGGCAAGGATCGGGGAGTGGCGCCAGTTGTGGACGGGAGAGAGCACGAGCCCTTTTTCACTCGCCAGGGCGGCCAGGGGCGCGAGCTCCTCGGCGGAAAGAACCAGCGGCTTTTCGCAGAGGACGTTCGCGCCGCGATTGAGCGCCGCTCGAATCAATGGCGCGTGCAGGGATGGCGGCGCGCAGATGTCCACGAAGTCCAGCGTCTCGCGCGCGAGCAGCTCCTCAGCCGAGGCGTACCAGCGAAGCCTCGGCAGCCGTTCGAGCAGCGCCGCGCGCCCCTCCGGACGCGGGTCCGCCGCGGCCACGATCTCGACGTTCCAGTGCGCCAACTCTGAGGGCAGGTGTGCCTGGACCGCGAACCAGCCAGGAACGTGTCCATGGATCGCCACGTTGCCGGCTCCGAGGATCGCGCCTCGGAGCGCGGGAGTCTCGATCATCATGCGAAAACCGCCGCGATCGCCTCGTCGAAGAGGTCCAGTCCCTCGAGCGCCGTTTTCTCGTCGATGTTGAGCGGCGGATTGATCCGGATCACCGGGGTGTAGGACATCGCGACGAGGCCGCGGCGGAGGCACTCCTGGAAGAGGGCCTTCGTCTGGTCCTTCGAGACGAGCTCCTTCGTCCGCCGGTCCCTGACGAGCTCCAGGCCGAGCAGGAGTCCCTTGCCGCGGACGTCGCCGATGACGCTGTGCTTCTCCTTCATCGCGAGGAGCCTGTCGAGCATCGCGCGGCCGACCCTCTCGGAGTTGGCGACGAGGTTTTCTCGCGTGATGATCTCGAGCGAAGCGAGCCCGGCCGCCGAGGCGAGCGGGTTGCCGCCGTAGGAGGAGGAGCTGCCGCTCGGGTTCGAGAACGGGGGGTGTGACGTCAGATCGTCGGTCGAGACGACGCCGGATAGAGGAAAGCCCCCGCCGACGCCCTTGCCGACGGTCAGAATGTCGGGGACCACGCCGTCGTGATCCACGCCCCACATCTTTCCCGTCCGGCCGAAGCCGGTGATCATCTCATCGGCGATGAGAAGCGCGCCGTGCTCGCGGGCGATGGACTGGATCGCGGGGAGGAATCCCGGTGGAGGAATCACGTTTCCCGCCGTGCCCTGCATCGGCTCGACGATCACGGCGGCGACGGCGCCTCCGGTCTGGTTGCGGATCACGTCGCGCGTCTTCTCCGCGCAGGCGATGCCGCAGTCCGGATACGTCAGCGAGAGCGGGCAGCGGTAACAGTACGCGTAAGGGGCGGAGTAGCAACCGGGCGCGAAGGGGCCGAGGCCGTTCTTGAAGTCGCCCCAGAGCAGAGGCAGCACGCCGCCGGTCTTGCCGTGGAAGGCGCCCGTGTAGCCGACGAACTCGTGTTTCTTCGTCGCGGACTTGGCCAGCCGGAACGCCGCCTCGACCGCTTCGGCGCCGCCGGAGAAGAGTTGGATGCGCGTCAGTCCCGGCGGCGTGACGCTCGCCAGGAGCTCCAGGAATTTCGCCCGGACCTCCGTCGTGAAGCTCCCGAAAGTCAGCCGCTCGAGCTGTTCCTTGAGCCGGGCGACGTAGTGCGGGTGACAGTGGCCCACGCTTCCTACCGCGATGCCGGCGATGAAATCGATGTATCCGTTGCCGTCCTCGTCGAAGAGGCGGCTGCCCTGGCCCCGGGCCATGGCGAGGCCCGAGTAGAGCGCGAAGGACTGCAGCCCCGGCGCCATGTGGCGCCCCTCGTCGCCGAAGATTCTCCGCGATCGCGGGCCCACCGGGTTTCCCTTCTTGGCATACTTCAAAGCGTCCGTCATTCTGGCACTCCGATCTCGACATGTCCTGTAAACCGCGCGGCCAGATAGGAGGCGATCCGCTCCGATGCGACGTCGCGATAGAGGGCGAAACTCGGCCAGGCGTTCAGGTCGATGACGACGACCCGCCCGTCGCGCGTCGCGATCGCGTCGCCGCCGTAGACCTCGAGACCCAGGGCGGCCGCGGCCCGGGAAGCAGCCGACGCGAGGTCGTTCGGATCGAACGGGTGCCCTTCCAGGCGCTGGTCCCGGTGATAGAACCACTGGAACCAGCCGCCCGGCTCCCTCTCGTCCGCCGTCCCGGGATGCCCGGCGTCTCCCACACCGTAGAACTTGATCAGGTCTCCCGGCAGGTGCTCCTGGAGGACCGCCTTCTCGATGCCGCGCGCGGCCAGGGCCTCCAGGGCTCGCGCGAGCGACTCGGGGTCCGGCGCGAAGGCGACGTCCCCCGGCTGCGTCGAGTGGACATCGCCGCGCTTGACCCAGCAGCCGGTGGGGGCCTCCCGGAAGGACCTCCCCCTCGGGATGGGCAGGTCCGTCGGGACGAGCACGCTCGCCGGAAACGGAACGCAGTTGCTTTCGAAGAGGGGCAGCATGCGGTCCCGGTATGTGTTGCGGATCGCGGAAGCGCTGTTGACCTGGCAGACGCCGCGTTCCTGCCAGCGTTCGAGCTTCGCCAGGATCTCCAGCCGCTCGCACATGACGAAGAGAAACGGAGGAGGTCCCTGCGCCGAGGAGCCGGCCTCCTCGGCGGTCTTCAGGGAAACGCGGAAGCCCTTGCTCTCGAGCCGCTGGGCGGTCGCCTCGAGAATCCGGGCGTCGTCGGTCTCGCGGCCCGGCGAATGCGCGAGCTCCCGGTAGATCCCCCAACAGGCCATCGCGCTCGGACCCGCGCCGCTGTCCCGGTTCATCAGGATGGTCTCCGGCTCGACAGCTCCGCCGCGAACGCGACGTCCGCCGCGCGGTCCACGTCCACGACAGTCTCGATGGAAATCCCTCGGACGGCCTCTCCCCGCTGGACGAGCCAGGCGAGGTACTCCCGCAGGCGCCCGAGGGACGGCGGGGCCGGCAGGCTGCGCGCGCGTTGCGAGAAGAGATAGATCCCCGCCGTGACGGCGTCCCCCCGGTCGCCGCCGATCCTCGTGATCCGCCCTTCCGCGTCGAGGCTGACCCAGAGCGGCTTCTCGTCGGAGACGAAGGGAGTGACGGCGAGCACCGTCTCTTCCTCCGGGGCTCGCGCGGCCTTTTTCGCGAACGCCACGAAGTCCGCCCGGGGGCACCACGCGTCCACCGTCGAGACGAGCGCCGGCCCGGGCGGGAGCATCGCCGAGATCTCCCGGTAGCTCTCGTAGGAGGACGCCGTCGTCTTGACGAGGATCTCGATGGGAGCGCCGGGGAACCGCGCCCGGACAAACCGCGCGCAATCTTCTTCACGCGCGTTGAAGATGATCGCGAGCCTTTCGATGCCCGCCCCGAGGAAGTTTCCGATGACGTGCTCGATCAGGGGGACGCCCTCGACCGGCACCAGGGGCTTGGCCATCGTCCAGCCGTCCTCGCGGAGCCGGCTTCCTTCTCCTGCCGCGAGGATTCCTCCCGCCCGGATTCCTTCGGGGCTCACAGGAACATCTCCGCGAGCTCGTCCAGGCGGCGGATCACGGGATCCTCGGGACAGCAGGACCGCCGCTCGTCCGGGGCTTCGCCCCCCAGGAGCACGTGACGCATCCCGACGCCGCGGGCGCCGGCCATGTCTCGCTCGAGGGAATCCCCGATGAAGACCGAGTCCGCGGGCCCGGCGGAGATCTGCGCGAACGCCGCGTCGAAGATCGCCCGATCCGGCTTGCGGCAGCCGACGACTGCCGAGTCCACCTCGGCGGAGAGGAAACCGTCGAGCCCGACCTCGCGGCAGACAGCCGCGAGATTTCCGTAGAAGTTCGAGACGACGCCGAGCTTGTAGCGCGGAGCCAGCCGTTGGAGAAGCGCGGCGCTGCGCGAGAGGCTCTCGAGGGAGTCGGCGCAGAAACGCATCGCGACGCGGCCGGGCACGGACTCGCTGCCCGTTCTGAGACCGGCCGCGATCCCGCGGGCGAGCCGTCCGACCGTCTCCGCGAACGGCAGCGATGGGGGAACGGAGCCTTCGAGCGCGTCGTCCGCGGCGAAGAACGCCCGATCGAAGCTCTCGCGCGGGACCGCTTCCTCCTCTCGCCAAAGCCGGAAGAAACGTTCCCGCCAGGCGACACCCGGGCCGTCCAGCGTTCCGCCGAAGTCGAAGAGAAGAGCGGTGACGCCCGATTTGTGATTGGTGATGGGTGATTTGTGATTGGGAGTCATGGCAGCTCCCTCGTCGCGAGGGCCTCGTTGGCTTGCCAGTGGAAGAAGACGAGGAGGCCGGGAACGATCCAGGCGAGCTCGCGGCCCCGCCGCGCGAGGCTGTAGGCGGCTCCGGGTCCCGCTCCGAGTCCCAGCAGCAGGAACACGCCGACGCGAATGCCCTCGGCGCTGCCGATCCGGGCGGGAATGAAGAGCAGCATGTTGTTGAGCGCCATGGCGAGCGCTTCGACCGCGAACGCCGCGATCCAACCGGACCCGGGCGAGAGCAACCGCAGGATCAGGTACGTTTCGAGGAGCCCTCCGCACCACCCGAGAAAGCACCAGCCCATCGCCGCCGCGTAACGCCCGCGCTGCAGGCGGTAGAAATCCTGGATGCGCCCGTCCAGGTCCCGGGCGGGCGCGTGAAGGCGATCGAGGCGTCGGGCCAGTGGCTTCCAGCGCGCGAGCAGTTTCAACACCGGCGAGTAGGTCCCGCGGCGCAGGCCCCACGTCATGAGCCCGAGCAGGGCTCCGAGAGCGGCCACGCCCGTCAGGGCAACGATCCGCGCCGCGAGCGGCATCGGAAACCGCCAGAGGGCGGCGCCAACCCCGAGCGACACGAAGATCCACTGCGCGGCGAGGTCCGCGTGTTTGTGAATGGTCAGGGAGCCGATCGCTTCGCTCGTGCTCGCGGAGCCGCGCAGCATCCGGGCCTTCAACGGCTCTCCCGCCACGCCGCCGGGCGCGAGGTAGTTGAACGAATCTCCCCCCAGGTAGACGCCGAACAGCCGGACGAACCCGGGGCGGCGGGAGGGCTCGAAAATCACCCACCAGCCGAGCGCGAAAGCGGCCTGGGCGGCAGCGTAGAGGACGACGAGCAGGGCGAACCATCCGCCGATCCGCGCGAGGTTCGACGCGATCGCCGGCCATCCCACCAGCCGGAAGAGGAGGGCGAAGAGCGCGAAGCCCGAGAGGAGGAGCGCGATCCGGAGGATCTCCCGGCCTCGGAATGCGCGGCGAGGGGGATCCAACGAGACGTCGCTCGGGGCGAGGTCTCCCGCCTCGTTGCGATCGAGTTGCGACCCGGTGGTCACGGTTCCCGTTCGGCTCGCGTGGTTACAGGAGGTCTGGACGGCTCGAACTGAGGAGCTCTTTGAGCTCGACCGGGAGGGGAAAGTTCACGTCCTCCTGCACCGTTTCGAACTCCTCGACGGTCTTCACGCCCAGGTTTTCGCGCGCGTAGTCCACGACTTCCCGCACGAGGATCTCCGGGGCGGAGGCGCTTGCGGTCAGTCCGAGGACCCGTACGCCCGAGAGCCATTCCGGCCGGATGTCGATGGCCCGCTCGATCAAGTACGACGGGACGTTGTGCGCGCGGCTCACCTCGCACAGGCGCAGCGAGTTCGAGCTGTTGGGCGCGCCGAGCACGAGGAGCGCATCCACGTGAGGCGCCATTGCCCGCACCGCGTCCTGCCGGTTCTGGGTGGCGTAGCAGATGTCTCCCTTGGGCGGGCTGACCATGTTGGGGAAGCGGCGTTTCAGGACCTCGACGATCTCGCGCGTGTCGTCCAGAGAGAGTGTCGTCTGGGTGAGGTACGCCACTCTGTCGGGGTCGGGGACTTCCACCGCCTCGGCGGCTTCCCTGCTCCCGACCAGGCGGATCGCGCCGGGCGCCTCCCCGAGCGTGCCGATCGTCTCGTCGTGGTCCTGGTGTCCGATCAGGATGATCGTGTAGTTCTTCTTCGCGTAGTGGATCGCCTCCAGGTGAACCTTGGTGACGAGGGGGCAGGTCGCGTCAATCGTCTTCAGGCGCTTGCGGCGGGCGTCGGCGCGCACGGTGGGGGAGATCCCGTGAGCCGAGTAGATGAGCCACGACCCGTCGGGAACCTCGTTGACTTCCTCGACGAAGACGGCCCCTTTCTCCCGCAGCTCGTCCACGACGTAGCGGTTGTGGATGATCTCCTTGCGCACGTACACCGGTCCGTCGCAGACCTGAAGGGCCCGGTCCACCACGTCGATCGCGCGCACGACGCCCGCGCAGAAGCCGCGCAGCCCGGCCACGAGGAGCTTCTCGACACGCACGGCGCCGGGGTTCGCCGCCTCTACCACGTCACCGTCTCCACGACCTTTTCCTCCTTGCGAGGCGCGGCCGTTTCTCCCGCGGGCGCGGCCGAGTGAGCGAGCTCCGGATAGAGGGCGAGAACCGTCTCCACGACGCCCGCCGCGTCGAGCTTCAGGTTCGCGCGCTGGATCGCCTGCGGGCTGTGCTCGACGAACTGGTCCGGGATCGCGTGGGCCCTCAGCATCTGCGCCGGAAGACCCGCCGCGTGGAAGGCCTCCAGGACTCCGCTTCCGAAGCCGCCTGTCAACAGGTGCTCTTCCAGAGTGAGGATGCGCGGAACCATGGCCACGATCCGGCCGAGAAGCTCCCGGTCCAGCGGCTTGGCGAACCGGGCATTGGCGACCGCGCACTCGATCCGTCGCTTCTTGAGCAACTCCGCGGCGGCCAGGGCCACCGGGACCATCGAGCCGTAGGCCAGCAGGCAGAGGTCCTTCCCTTCGCGCAGGATCTCCCCGCTGCCGATCGGGATCTTCTTCAAAGTCGGGTCGAGTTCGACGCCCACGCCGAGCCCGCGCGGATAACGGATCGTGAACGGCCCGCCCGATTCGATCGCGGTAAAGAGCAGATGCTGCAGCTCGTTCTCGTCCCCGGGCGCCGCGACGACCATGTTCGGAAGGCAGCGGGTGTAGGTGATGTCGAAGATCCCGTGGTGTGTCTTTCCGTCGTCGCCGACGAGGCCCGCCCGGTCCGCGCAGATCGTCACGGGAAGGTTCTGCAGGCAGACGTCGTGGATCAACTGATCGAACGCGCGCTGCAGGAACGTGGAGTAGATGGCGACGACGGGCTTCCAGCCGGCCTTGGCCATGCCGGCCGCCATGATGACGGCGTGCTCCTCGGCGATCCCGACGTCGTAGACCCGGCCGGGGAAACGCTTCTGGACCTCGATCAGGGCGGTCCCTTCGAGCATCGCGGCGCTGATCGCGACGATCTTCTCGTCCTTCTCCATGAGCCGGAGGAGCGTCCTCGCGAAGACCTGCGAGTAGGTGTAGCGCGTTCCCGGGCCCGCGCTGGGCGACGGCGTGCCCGGCTGATGGAACTTCGAAGGGTTGTCCTCGGCGAGCTTGTAGCCGCGGCCCTTGTGCGTCAGCACGTGGACGACGACCGGCGTGCCTTCCCGGGAGATGTCCTTGACGCTCTTGAGCGCCTCGTCGAGCTCCTCCAGGTTGTGCCCGTCGATCGGGCCGATGTACTGCAGGCCCATCTCCTCCCAGATCAGGTTGGGAAAGAAGAGGCCTTCCACCGAGGTCTTGACCTTGCGGGCGATCTTCCATGCCTCCTCGCCGAGAGGGAGCTTCGAGAGGAGCTTCTGCCCCGCCTCCGTCAGCTTCTGGTACTTGGGGTGGAGCATGAACCGGTTGCGCCAGTGCGCGAGCCAGCCGATGTTCTCGGAGATGGACCAGCCGTTGTCGTTGAAGACGACGACGAGTCTCTTTGGCTTCAGGTGGACGATGTTGTTCAGGGCCTCGTAGCTGGGCCCGGAGGTCAGCGCCCCGTCTCCGACGACGGCAACTACGTACGGCGGATCCGGCAAGTCCTGGAGTGCGACCGACATCCCGAGCGCGTAGGACAGGCCCGTTCCCGCGTGCCCGGCCGCGAGCATGTCGTGCGGGCTCTCCGCCGGCTCGGCGAACCCGGACAGGCCGCCGGGCGTGCGGATCGTCGGAAACCGGTCACGCCGGCCGGTCACGAGCTTGTGCGTGTAGCACTGGTTCGAGGTGTCCCAGACGATCCGGTCCCTGGGGCTGTCGAACGCGCGGTGGAGCGCCAGCGTCAATTCCACGACGCCGAGGTTCGAGGCCAGGTGCCCGCCGGTCCGGGTGATCGTTTCGACGATCATGTTCCGGCAGTCCTGGGCCACCTCGGCCAGCTCTGCGATGCTCAGGGCCTTCAGATCCTGAGGGCCTTCGATCCTGTCCAGTCGTGACATGGGTCTCCTCGACGTCGCCCGCCATTGCGCGGGGCGCGTTTGACGTCCTTGCCAAGCTCGAGTTGCCGCGCTCGCATGAATATATCAGCTTGATAGCATTCGGGTTTCGGCTCGCATCGACCCTTGCTATTCTCCGCCCGGGCGGACAAGGTTCCCGATGACGGAGAACTGGTTGAGAGGAGGCCCGAGGGGGACATGGAGGCCATCAGGATCGGATCGGAGGAACACGCGCGTCTCTTCTGCGGGACGTTCGTCGAGACACACCGCCCCTACCGGGCTCAGGACATCGTCTGGCCCGATCTGGGCGAGGAGGGCCTGGCGAGGTTGAAGAGTCTCCCCGTCTGGGACGAGGCGGCGAGAACGGAGGC
>DATIRW010000096.1:0-3786 GCA_035469365.1 Thermoanaerobaculia bacterium | reverse complement strand
AACCTTCTGCCCGCCATCTGCGGCCGCGTGTGCCCGCAGGAAAGCCAGTGCCAGGAGAACTGCATGGTGGCGAAGGTCCACAAGGACCTGGGCTTTGCCGTCTCGGTCGGGAAGATCGAGGCCTTCCTGGCCGACTGGGAGCGCGAGCTCGGAGGAGTCGAGCTTCCGGCTGTGGGCGCCCCGAGCGGCTTCCGAGTCGCCATCATCGGCGCGGGCCCGTCGGGGCTGACCTGCGCCGGCGACCTGCGGCGCTACGGCCACGAGGCCGTCGTGCTGGAGGCCTTCCACAAGGCGGGCGGCGTCCTCGTCTACGGCATTCCCGAATTCCGCCTGCCCAAGGACATCGTGCAGGCGGAAGTGGACAACCTCGCGAAGATGGGAGTTCAGTTCGAGTTCGATACCGTCGTCGGGCAGACGCTCTCCGTGGACGACCTCTTCGACGAGGGATTCCACGCCGTCTATGTCGCGACCGGCGCCGGCCTCCCCTACTTCGTCAACGTCCCCGGCGAGGACTTGAACGGCGTCTTGTCCGCCAACGAGTACCTGACCCGCGCGAACCTCATGGGAGCGTTCCGCTTCCCCGAGGAGGACACGCCGGTCCTGCGCCGCGACAACGTCGCGGTCCTGGGCGGGGGCAACGTGGCGATGGACGCCGCGCGCACGGCCCTGCGCCTCGGGGCGAAGAACGTCTATCTCGTCTATCGCCGCTCCCGCGTCGAGATGCCGGCGCGCGTGGAGGAAGTCCACCACGCCGAGGAGGAGGGGGTCCAGTTCCGGATACTCTACGCGCCGGTCGAGATCCTCGGCACCGCCGAGGGTTGGGTGCGCGGCTTGAAGGTCCAGCGCTGCGAGCTGGGCGAGCCGGACGAGAAGGGACGCCGCCGTCCCATTCCGATCGAAGGAGCTTACGAGGAACTTCCCGTCGAGATCGTGATCGAGGCGATCGGCAACGGCCCCAATCCCCTGATCCCCAAGACCACGTCCGGGCTGACCGTCAGCCGCCACGGCACCCTCGTCGTGGACGAAGCCACAATGATGACGACGCGCAAGGGCGTCTTCGCCGGCGGCGACATCGTGGCCGGCGCCTCGACCGTCATCCTCGCGATGGGCCACGGCCGCAAGGCCGCCGCCGCCATCGATGCCTACCTCCGCCAGGAAGCCGCCGAGAAAGCCACGGCAAACTAACCGTCGCTCCGCGACCGGGGCCCTCACTGGGGATTCTCGTGCTGTAGGGGAGGCGCTTGCGCCTCCCGCCTCCCGTCGCTCCGCGCTGCCAAGGGGCAGGGAAACGCAGGCCGATCGTCTATGCTCATGAGTTCGAGGAGTATTGAGCTGACCTTGAACGGCGCTCGGCGGGCCTTCGACGCGCCGGAGGGGGTGTCGCTGCTGGAGTTGCTGCGCGACCATGCGGGGATCACGTCGCCCAAGGATGGGTGCTCGCCGCAGGGGCAGTGCGGCGCCTGCGTCGTGCTGGTGGATGGGAAGCCGAAGACTTCGTGCGCGGTGCCTGCGGCGAGCGCCGCCGGCAGGAGCGTCCTGACGCTCGAGGGCGTGTCGGAAGAGGAGAGGCACATCTACGGCGAGGCGTTCGCCCGGATGGCGGGGCTTCAGTGCGGGTTTTGCATCCCCGGCATCACGATGAAGATCAAGAGCGTCCTGGATTCCAATCCCGATCCGGGCGAGGAGGAGATGCGCAGGAAGCTCGACCCGCATCTCTGCCGGTGCACCGGCTACGTGAAGATCTTCGAGGCGTTCCAGGCTGCGGCCCGCCTGCGGCGGGGCGAGACGCTGCCGCCGGCCGACGGCTCGGGCCGGGTTGGGACGAGTCTCGACCGCTACGAGGCGGAGGAGCTCGCGCTCGGCGCGCGCCCGTACGTTGCCGATCTGACCTTTCCGGGGATGCTCCACGGCGCGGTGACCCTCTCGCCCCACGCGCGTGCGAGGGTCAAGCGCATCGACACGTCGAAGGCCGCGGCACACCCCGGGGTCGCCGCGGTCGTGACGGCGAAGGACGTGCCGGGCAAGCGCTTCTACGGACTGATCATCGCGGACTGGCCGGGCTTCGTGGCGGAGGGAGAAGAAACGCGGTGCGTGGGCGACGTCCTCGCCGCGGTCGCGGCCGTGGACGCGCGGACGGCGCGCGAGGCCGCGCGGCTCGTCGAGGTCGTGTACGAGGTCCTCACACCGGTGACGGATCCGGAGAAGGCGCTCGAGCCGGGCGCTCCCCGCGTGGGTCCGGAGGGGAACCTCCTTTCGCGCTCCGTCGTCAACCGCGGCGACGCGGAAGCGGCGCTTGCGTCTTCGGCTCATGTCGTCGAGGGAACCTGGCAGACGCAGCGCATCGAACATCTGTATCTGGAGCCGGAAGCCTGCGTGGCCGCGCCGGGCGATGCGACCGGGGACTTTCCCGGCGCAGCGATGACGCTCTTCACGCAGGGGCAGGGCGTCTTCGACGACCACAGGCAGGTCTGCGCATTCCTGGATCTTCCGCCCGACGCCCTCCACGTCGTCCTCGTTCCCAACGGCGGTGCGTTCGGCGGCAAGGAGGACATGTCGATTCAGGCGCAGACAGCGTTATTGGCGCACGTCACGGGAAGGCCCGTGCGCCTCGTCCTCTCGCGCGAGGAATCCATACGCATCCATCCCAAGCGCCATCCGATCCGGATGCATTACCGCGTCGGCTGCGACGCGCAGGGACGCTTGACTGCCGTGAGGGCGCGGATGATCGGTGATTCGGGGGCGTATGCCTCCGTCGGCATGAAGGTACTCGAGCGCTCGGCCGGGCACGCGGCGGGTCCGTACCGGTGCGACAACGTGGACATCGAGTCGCTGGCCGTCTACACCAACAACCCGCCCTGCGGCGCGATGCGCGGCTTCGGCGCGAACCAGGCCCACTTCGCCATGGAAGGGGCCATGGACATGCTGGCGGAGAAGGTGGGCCTGGATGGCTGGGAGATGCGTTGGCGCAACGCGCTCGAGGCGGGCGACGACTGGTCCTGCGGTCAAAGACTCGAAGCCTCCGTCGGCTTAAAGAAGACCCTCCTCGCCGTCAAAGACGTCTACTACGCCAACCGCGGCCGCGCGGGCATCGCATGCGGCATCAAGAACTGCGGTATCGGCAACGGAGCCAAGGAGTGGGGACGCGCGCGCCTGGTCGTCGAAGAGGGGGGCGCGGTCACGCTCTACAACGGCTACACCGAGATGGGGCAGGGTCTCCTGACCGTGCTCATCCAGTTCGCCTGCGAGGTGACGGGACTGCCGGCCTCGATCTTCCGCGCACGCGTGGACACGCGCTTCCCGATGGCGGTCGGCCAGACGACGGGCTCGCGGGCAACCTTCTATGGCGGGCGCGCGGTCATGGACGCGGCGAAGAAGCTCAAGGCGGATCTCGACTCCGGCCGCACGCTCGAGGATCTCGCGGGCAACGTGTACATCGGAGAAGTCTTGCAGGACGACACGGTCAAGCTCGGCCACGAGCCTCCGCCCGGAAAGCCGATGAAGCTCCATCCGGCGTTCAGCTTCGCCACGCAGGTCGCCGTCGTGGACGAGAACGGCCGCATCGCGAAGGTCGTGGCCGCGCACGACGTGGGCCGCGCGGTCAACCCGAAGCTCTGCGAAGGGCAGATCGAGGGCTCCGTTCACATGGGCCTGGGCTACGCGCTCACGGAAGAGATGGTCTGCGAGGACGGCATGCCGTCCACCTTCCGCATCCGCGACTTCGGCGTCCTGCGCTCGCGCGACATGCCGGAAGTCGAGGTGATCCTCGTCGAAGATCCGCAGCCGGAC
>DATIRW010000095.1:0-3739 GCA_035469365.1 Thermoanaerobaculia bacterium | reverse complement strand
CCCGTTGATGATCGAGAGCCCCTTCTCGAGGGCCTCCGCAAGCGACTCGCGGACCGCAGGCATCATCCGCCCTCCGTGAGTCGCGATGCCGACAATCGCGTAATCGGGCTTCTCCGCGAGGCGCGCCAGCGCCTCATCGAGAGAAGCGAAGATCGGAATTTCCCGGCGGATCCCGTCCAGCACCTCTCCCGCGTCGCGCCCCGCCGTCGGCGGGTCAACGACCCCGAGAATGCGGTACCGATCCGTCCCGCGCACGAGCCCGTGCGCGGTCTTCCCGTTGACTGTCGCGAACATTCCGTTGCAGAGAACGATGGCCGTGCCGTCCACGGCGCGCATTATCCGCGAGTCTGTTCCCACATCCGGGAAACGCGGGCGAACGCCGGCCTCGGTCCGGTCTAGGGCTCAGGCTCGGGGACCGGGAGGCTCCGCGCCCGGACCTCTTCTTCCGTCAGCCCGTAGAGCGGCGGGGTGGGGACTCACAGCATCGCGAGGTACATGTAGATCTGTCCGCGGTGGTGGATCTCGTGCTCGACCATCGCGCGCAGCCACTTCCAGGTCGCGATCGGCGCCCCGCCCGGCGTGACGCACTTGCGCTCGAGGTCCTCGGGCGTCAGCGCGCCGAAGAGCGCGACCGATTCCGCGTGCAGCCGCTCGAAGTAGGCGCGCACCGCCTCCGGACCGTCGGCGAGCTCCCGGCCATGGCCGGGATAGCGACTCGGAAGGCCCCGGACATTCTCCGCATACATGTAGCGCTCGATTCCCGCGAGGTGGCGCACGATGTCGCCGAGCGTGTACTTCCCCGCCTGGTAGGTCCATTCGAGCTTCTCCGCCGGAATGAGTGGGACCAGGCGCGCCGTCCTTTCCCGCACGCGCTCCCAGTACGGAAGGAATGTCCGCACATCGTGGATCTCCATCGTCAGGTCCTCCCCGGCATCGATCCCTCAACCGCCGTTTCACGTCAACTCTAGTCCTCAACCACGTGCCCCAGCCCCGGTCGCGGCGCGAGGAGTCTCCTGAGGTAATCTAAGGAGGAGCGTCGCGCCGCGGGAGCGGAGCGTTAGCGCGGGATCAGGCGAGCGGTCGAGCCGGCAGCCCGGCGAGCCGCTCGCCGGTGCGCCCAAAGGGCGCAGATCCCACGCTAACGCGGAGCGACGTCACAGTCGGGGCAGCCGAGGAAGGGGATGGGGTCCGCGGGTTGGGGGTGGGAGTCGCTTTCGAGGCTGGACCAGGAGCCGCCCTGGGCGTGCCAGAGGTAGCACTCGAGGCGGTAGGCCTCGTTGGCGTCGGCGGCGAGCATCCAGCCGAAGAGAACATTGGCGTTTCCTTCGCTGGCGTGCTGGAGAAGCCGCTGGCGCAGGTCCACGTCGTCGCGCCCCACGCGCTCGGCGACGGAGCCTCCCGGGCCGACGCTCTTCAGGAAGTAGACGCCCGCCGTGCGCGGAGGAACCGTGCGGGCGACGTTCGCCTCGGTCAGGCGGATGGCGGGCTGGACGCGCGGAGCGGGGGGAAGGCCGGGAAACAGAGAAGGCTGCGCCGGATCAGGTTCGCGAGATTCGTACCGCGGCCTCCGCGCCGGCCTCATTCTCGGGCGTCAAGTGTAGCGCGATTCGGAGGAAATCGTGCCCCCGGACAGGGGCACGATGAATCAGGACTATCCTCCTCTTCACAGCCGTTCACTCTGACGATGCGTTCTTCTTGCCGGAACCGGATCCTGGCCGGCGGACTGGCGATGGCTCTCGCGGCGGTGTTCCGTGGAGAGGAGGAGCCCGGGCGGGTGACCGTCCGGCGGCCGCGGGAAATCGAGTTCACCGCGACGGTCAACGCGAAGTCGTTCGACTCGGGCCCGATGATGTCGGGTTACCACGCGGTCGTCTGGAAGGGCGGAAGAGCGGCGCACGCGGCGCTCTTCGAGGCCGAGGTCACCGACAGGCAGGTGCTAGAGGCACTTGAGTCGCTGGGCGCAAAGCCGGGAAACAACCTCCCAATGGAGGCCTGGGAGGAGAGGAAGAACCTGAAGAACCCGGCGCCCGACACGGTCATCGCCGGGCCGGGTGTCGAAATCTTCGTGCGCCTGCCCGGCGGGAAGGGGCTCGTGCCGCTCGCCTCCGTCCTGGAGGATCCGGGCGGACGCGGGCTTGCGCTGCGCTTCGGCGGCAACGAGGCCAACATCCCGAAGTGGAAGTCCGGGTGCATCGTCTGCCTCTACTCGTGCCCCGGCAGCAAGGTCGGCAACGCGAAGTACACGGTCCGCGACTACACGCGGGAAGCGACACGCTTCCGCGTCCGGCCGGGCGCGCTCCCCCCGGATGGGACGCCCGTCCGCCTGGTTCTGCGCCTGATTGCCTGATCCTTGGCCTCCGTTTTTTCGCACCCGGCCGTCGTCGCGGGTTTTGCTCCGCTCGTCTTCCGAGCCCGGGTTCCGACGAGAGCGTTGGCACTCGGGGCGGCCTGCTCGGTCCTCCCGGACCTGGACGTGATCGGATTCGGTTACGGAATCCCCTACGGCCATCCTTTCGGACATCGCGGCATCACACACTCGCTGAGCTTCGCAGCGGTCGTCGCGCTGGCTCTGGCTCTCCTCGGATTCCGCGAAGGGCGCCGGGGTGGCCGCCGGCTCGCCGTCGGGCTCTTTCTCTTCCTCTGCGGGGCCTCCCATGGCTTCTTCGACGCCATGACCGACGGCGGCCTCGGCGTCGCCTTCTTCGCGCCCTTCGACAACCGGCGCAACTTTCTTCCGTTCCGGCCGATCGCCGTCTCCCCCATCGGCATCGGAGGCTTCTTCGGCCGCCGGGGCGCCGCCATCCTCGAGACCGAGCTCGTGTGGGTCTGGCTCCCCTGCCTCACGCTGGGCGCCGCGGGCATCCTCGCGCGCCGGCGCTTGCGCCTGCGCTGAGGCCGAAATATCCTTGAAAACGGAGGACGAGTCGCAGGGCCCCCCTCACCACCTACCACCTACGACCCATTAGCTACTCATGGCCAAAGCCAATTTCGCGGCGGGATGTTTCTGGGGCGTGGAGGCGGCGTTCCGGCAGGTCGAAGGCGTGCTGGAAACGGCCGTGGGTTACTCGGGAGGGCGGCTCGAGAATCCCAGCTACGAGGACGTCTGCTCGGGAAAGACCGGGCACGCCGAGACGGTCGAGGTCGAATACGACCCGTCGCGGGTGTCGTACGAGCGGCTCCTCGATGTCTTCTGGGAGAACCACGACCCGACGACCCTGAACCGCCAGGGGCCGGACGTCGGCGAGCAGTATCGCTCCGCGATCTTCTTTCACACGCCGGACCAGCAGGCCGCGGCGGCCGCGTCGAAGGAGAAGCTCGAGACGAGCGGCAAGTACAAGCGCCCGATCGTCACGCAGATTCAGCCGGCCTCGAGGTTCTGGAGGGCCGAGGAGTACCACCAGCGTTACCTGGAAAAGCACGGCCTCGCGCACTGCCGGATCTGAGTGCCGCCACTCTCGGCGTGCTAATCTGTGCGACACACTCTCAGGGAGATGACCATGAAAGCAAAAGTGTTCCGAGGAGTCCTGTCGCTCTTGCTGCTCGCCGCCTGCGCAGTCCCCGCGAGCGCTGCCCAGAAGCGCCCGAAGGCGAGAGCCGCGGCGCCGGACAGCGCCCCAGCCCTCCCGCCGGCTGACGCGGCCTGCCCCGCGGACGACGGGGTCGCGCGGGCCGGCTTGCGCGCCTTCATCGATCCGCAGACCGGGCAGCTTCGCGCGCCCACGCCCGAGGAGGCCGCGCG
>DATIRW010000094.1:0-4970 GCA_035469365.1 Thermoanaerobaculia bacterium | reverse complement strand
ATACCCCCCGATCGCCAGCCGTTGTCGCCAGCCGAGGCGATGGCGTCAGTCGTGGAGGACGCACTGTCGACGGTACCGTGCGCCGCGGTCTTTGTGCCCAGCAGGACGGGACACACCCCGCGAATGATCGCGCGATTCAATCCGGCGGTGTGGATTGTCGCCGTGAGCCGCGACCACCAGGTGTGTCAGAACCTGGAGTTTTCCTACGGCGTGCATCCAATCCACATCACCGAGCAGCCTGACAACTGGAATGTTTTTGCGCGGCACTGGGTCCACGAGCATGCAGTCCCCGGCGCCGTCGCGTTGCTGGTGGCTGGTCCATCCACGCAAAACCCGACCGACAACTACCGGCTCGAATTCCTGCGTGTGGAAGGGAAGAATTGACGGGCCGATTACTTCAGTCCACCGGGCACGGGTCAACGTGCCATATTTCACTGGCGTACTCCGCGATGGTCCGGTCGCTCGAAAATGTTCTGGACGCCGCGATATTGAGGACCGCCTTGCGCGACCACGCCTCCTGGTCAGACAGTTCCCTCAGCCGCACGTGGGAGGAGAGATGGGGTCAGCACCCGTAGGGACGGAACGCGTCTATGCTGCCGATGCGGGCCAGATCGCTTCCGTCCGCCCATGACGCAGTTATGCCGTGTTTGACCCGGACGGGACGAGGTCCCCCAGCCGGTCTCGCGTTAGGATCATCCCGCTACCGGAAACAGTCGAAAAGGTACGTCAGTGAAGTCAACGCCGCGGCTGCCTCGCCTCGTGTTCGCTTTCCTCCTCGGCGCGTCGGCGCTTGCCTCGGCGGCGACCCTCGTGCGCGGGCCCGCGATCGGCCGCGTAGACGACACGACGATCGCCGTCGTCTGGTGGACGGATACGGCTTCCGACACCAGGCTGGAGTGCACGGCCCCCGACGGGAGCCCGCTCACGGTCCGGCGGGCCGAACGCGTCACGCGGCACGTCGCGGCCGTCGCCGGGCTCGCCTCCGGCGGGCTCTACCGTTACCAAGCCTACTCGGATGAGGCCCCGATGGGCGCCGAGTCCGTCTTCCGCGCGCCGCGGGAGACCTCCGAGGCCGGGTTCCGCTTCGGAGTCATCGGCGACACGGCGACCGGATACATCCCGGCTCAGATCGCGGACCAGTTCGTGGAAAGCGGCGTGGACCTCGTGATCCACACCGGAGACGTCGTGTATCCCGACGGGGCGGACGACCTCTACGACCAGGAGTTCTTCCGTCCCATGGCCCGCTGGCTCGCTCGCGGCCCCGTCCTCCCCACGCTGGGCAATCACGACATCCACACGGACCGCGGCGCGCCCCTGTTCTCCAATTTCGTGCTTCCGAAGAATTCCGCGACGGGGGAATCGCGCTTCTACTCCCTCCGCCACGCCAACGCGCTCTTCGTCTGCCTGGACGTCGAGAGCTCCGCCTTCGGATACGGTTCGCCACAGTACCGGTGGCTCGTCCAGACCCTCGCGGGCTCCTCGGCGACGTGGAAGTTCGTCTACTTCCACGAGCCTCCCTACAGCTCGGCCAGCCCCAACAACGTCGTGCGGCTCATCCTCTCTCCCGTCTTCGAGAGCTACGGCGTGGACGTCGTCTTCTGCGGGCACGAGCACCTCTACGAGCGCACGTATCCGATCCGCGACTTTGGATTTCACGGGCCCGGAGTCGTGTACCTCACCGAGGGGGGAGGCGGCTCGGACCTGGACGCTCCTCGCGGAATTCAGAGTTACTCGGCCTTCGTCGCGTCGCGGCACGGGTATCTCATCGGCGAGATCGCGGGGGGCCGGCTCCTCTTGACGGCGCACGACGCGGACGGCTCGGTCTTCGACTCCGTCGCGCTCGAGAAGGCGGCGCGCGTTCCGGTGGCCGGAGACGGAGCGGCCAGACGGCCCCGGATCGTCGTCTGGCCTTGAGAGGAGTCCGCGGCCGGCTCGGTCTACCGCTCGCTGCCGTCGCGCTCGCGGCATCGTCCGTAGCCGGTGCGCAGACTCGTTCTTCTTCCCTGCTGCCGGCCTTGCCGGCGCCCGGGAGGTTCCTCGCCCTGACCGAAGTCTCCTGGTACAGCGCCGGGGCCTTCGTGGATTCCGAAGGCGAGCGGCAGGACTTCTTCGAAAGCCTCGATTCCCTGCTGGCCACGCTGCGCGTCTCCTACTCCCCCGCGCGGCGCTTCGCCGTCGGAGTCGAGCTGCCCTATCGCTCCACCCGGCTTCCGGTGGAGGGAGCGGCGGCTCTCACGGCCCGGGGCGTCCCCGGCGTCGGCCTCTTCCTCGACTGGTCGCCTGTTGACTCGCCGAGCCTGCGATCGGCGATTCGTCTCGAGTACTTCCGGTCGCGAACATACGAAGACCGCGTCGTCACCATCAGCGATGGCGCGAACCGGTACTCGGTGAATGCCGCCCTGCAGTCGCGGCCGGGACTCTTCGGGGAGAGCTGGCGGGCCGCCGTCCACGGGGACTTTCGCTACGCCTCCGCGGCGGCCGGAAGAGACTCCTTCGTGGAATCGGAGGTGGACCTGCGGGCCGGGCCGCGCGTGGCGCGGCTCGGAGGCGCGGACCTGCGCGCTCTGGCTCTGGCCGGTTACGCTCTCTCGACCGCCTCGCAGCAGGAAGGCCTGGTCCTCCACGACCTGAAGGCGCGGCGCGCCCTCGCGGGAATCGTCCTGGAGACGGAATGGCCGCCGGCCGGGCCGGGCCCCTCCCGAGCGATCGCTTTCGCGGCCGAGCACGACTTCTTCGCGCGCAACTCCCTGGCCGGGTTGCGGTTGACGCTGTCGCTTCAGTCCGGGTTCTGACCCTCCGCTTTTCGGCCGGGAGTGGAACCGGATCGCCGCCGAAGACCGTATACTCCAAAGGCGCCGGCGGTAGACGGCGATGATTCAATTGGAAGGGAGCAGGTGTAAGCCTGCGGCGGGAGGAGGTCACCCGGTGGTTCCGGCGTCCCCGCGCCGCGCGCAACGGACATGACGGCGACGAGAGACCTTTCAAGCGAAGACGAACGCGAAGAGGCCCCCCTTTCCGGCATCGGGAGCGCGGCGGCGGCGGCTCGGCGGTACCTGCTGTCCATCCAGCGCGAAGACGGCCACTGGTGCGGCGAGCTCGAGGGGGACACGATCCTCGAGTCCGAGTACATGCTCACGATGCATTTTCTCGGGCGCACCGGCGAGGCCCGGTTTCAGAAGGCGGCCGAGTACCTGCGGCGCCAGCAGCTCCCCTCGGGAGGCTGGTCGGTCTATCCGGGAGGTCCACCGGAGGTGAGCGCTTCGACGAAGGCCTACTTCACCCTGAAGCTCGCCGGCGACGATCCGGAAGCACCCCACATGGCGAAGGCGAGGCGCGTCATCGTCGAGCTCGGCGGCCTGGACGCCTGCAACTCCTTCACGAAGATCTATCTCTCGATCTTCGGGCAATACGACTGGGAGAAGTGCCCGACCGTGCCGGCGGAGCTGGTCCTGCTGCCCGACTGGATGCCGGTCTCGATCTACAGGATGTCTTCGTGGTCCCGAGCGATCGTCGTCCCTCTCTCGATCATCTCGGCGTACCGCCCGAGTTGTCCCGTTCCGGAGCGTGCGTCTCTCTCCGAGCTCAAGGCGGCAGAGGGCTCTCCACCGCCGAAGCGGCGGGCGAAGAGCCTGCGCGCACGACTCTGGGGAGCCTTCTTCGACGGCGTGGACAGGTTCCTCCACGAGCTGGAGGCCCGGCGCTGGACACCGCGGCGCCGGCGGGCCCTGGACCGGGCCGAGGCGTGGGTTCTCGAACGTCTCGAGCGCAGCGACGGGCTCGGTGCGATCTTCCCGCCGATCGTCAACACGATCCTCGCGCTGCGCTGCCGCGGCTACGCGGCCGATCATCCGATCGTGAAGAGCCAGGTCGAAGAGCTGCAGAACCTGGAAATCGAGGAGGAAGAGACCCTCCGCCTCCAACCGTGCTTCTCTCCGGTCTGGGACACGGCGCTCGCCGTGGTTGCCCTGCGGGAGTCGGGCGTCCCCGAGGACGACCCGCGCCTGCTGCGCGCGGCAAGCTGGCTGCTCGACCGGGAAGTCCGCGTGCCCGGCGACTGGCAGCGGCGGATTCCGAAGACACCGCCCGGCGGCTGGTACTTCGAGTACGAGAACGAGTTCTATCCCGACACCGACGACACCGCGGAGGTCCTGGCGTCTCTGGCCGCCGTTGCCTTTCCCGACGAGCGCGAGGAGCGGCGGCGCCAGGGAGCGATCGACCGCGGCGTGGCCTGGCAGCTCGCGATGCAGAACGGCGACGGAGGCTGGCCCGCCTTCGACCGCGACTGCGACAACGAGGTCCTGACGTTCATCCCCTTCGCGGACCACAACGCGATGATCGACCCGAGCTGCGAGGACATCACGGGCCGCACGCTGGAAGCGCTTGGCGCGATCGGCGTCGGGCGTGGCATCAAGGCAGTCCGGCGCGCCGTCGCGTACCTGAACCGCAGGCAGGACGACGAAGGGACCTGGTACGGACGCTGGGGCTGCAACTTCGTCTACGGGACGTGGCTCGCTCTGCGCGGACTCGCCAGCGCCGGCGAGGATCTCTCCCAGGAGCGCTATCAACGCGCGGGAAGCTGGCTGCGCCGCCACCAGAACGAGGACGGCGGATGGGGAGAGCTCCCGCGCTCCTACGACGAGCCCGGACGCAAGGGGACCGGGCCGAGCACGCCATCCCAGTCGGCATGGGCATTGCTCGGACTCTTCGCGCTGGGCGACACGACCTCGTCCAGCGTCCGCCGCGGCCTCGAGTACCTGCTGCGCAACCAGCAGTACGACGGCTCCTGGAAGGACGAGTACTGGACCGGGACGGGATTTCCGCGGGTCTTCTACCTGCGCTACCATCTCTACGCGACGTACTTCCCGCTCTGGGCGCTCGCGGTTTACGAGCTGGAAACCGGGCTTTCCGGCGCGCGGCGCGAGGCGGGCGACGTGAAGGGCCTGGAAACGGCGGCCGGCAGAACGGCGCTC
>DATIRW010000093.1:0-3146 GCA_035469365.1 Thermoanaerobaculia bacterium | reverse complement strand
AAACTCAATATCGTCTGTTGAGTTTTTTAACGCCTGCAACGTCCTGGCAATAGGGCAATTACCCACAAACACGCCTCCTGAGCGGTTCAGAAGTGTTGAAGATTTCAGCATACACGTCCTCGAGAATTAGTCAGTTCATATCATAAGAGTATACCCTTCAATGACTTACGCTGCGGCCGGCGAATGGCACCTCAGTTGCTCTCTAACCGGATGGAAGAAGCAGCATGAACACCAAAGAAACGGACGGTTCCCAACGGCCCGGTGGGCAGCAAACATCCCTGAAGTGCTGCTGGATGCTCGCCGGCGTCGTCGCCTACAAGCTCTGCGACCGCGGATACGAATGCGAGAAGTGCCCCTTCGACGAAGCCATGGGACGGCGGTCCCACTTCTCCTCGTGGCTTGGCGCCCCCCGGTCGGCGGACGGACCCGCCACCGACTCGCTCCTCTTCCACGACCGGCACGTTTGGGCCCGGGTGGAAGCCGGCGGCCGGGTGACGACCGGCCTTGATGATTTCGGAAGGCGCCTGGCGGGCCGCGTTTACTGCGTCGAGCTTCCGCCGATCGGAAAGAGAATCGCGGCGGGCGACCCGGCCTGGACGATCGTCCATCATGAAGGCAAGATCTCCCTGGCGGCTCCGGTCGCGGGCGTCGTCGAAGATGTCAACGACCGGCTCCAACGCAATCCCACGCTCGTAAACAGGGACCCGTACGGCGCGGGCTGGGCGGTTTCCCTGGCGCCCCTCGATCTCGTCGAGGACGTCAAGCACCTCCGCCCCGGAACCGAGGCCGCGCCTTGGATTGCGGCCGAGTCGGAGAGACTCTCCCGGCATCTCGCGCGCGCCGTCGGCTCGCACTGGACGCTGCCGGACGGCGGCCGGATGATCGATGACCTTCACGAAGCCATTCCCTCGGATGTCCGTGCCCGAGTCCTCGAGCTTTTCCTGTCCGCCAACACAAGCCGCCCGTCCGGCCTCTCGGAGGCCGAAACGGCCGGTGAATGAGAAAGAGAAGGGAGATGAACATCATGGTCGCCATTTTCGTCGTTCTTTTCATCGTCCTCGCCATGACGATCGACGCCATCGTCCGCAGAAGGGCGCCGGCGCCCGCTCTCCTGGCCGTCCGGCGCGAGATCCCGCTTCCCGGAGGGCTCTTCCTCGACACCGGCCACACCTGGACGGCCCTGGAGCCGTCCGGACGGATCCGCGTCGGGGCGGACGACCTCGTTCGCGCCGCGATCGGCCACGCGGACAAGGTCGAGTTGCCCGAGCCCGGAATGGAGGTCAAACAGGGGCAGCCGCTCTTCACGCTCGTCACCGGAGAGCGCCGCGCGGTCGTCGCATCGCCCATGGACGGCGTGGTGAGCTCGGTCAACCCCGCTCTCGCCGAAAACGCGGCTTCACTCGCCCGGGATCCCTATCGCAGGGGATGGATCTGCGCCCTCTCTCCGAAGAACCTCGGCGCCTCCCTGCGCAAGCTGAAGGTGGCCGACGAAGCGGTCGAGTGGCTCGGCAAGGAGCGCGAGCGCTTCGAAGAGTTTGCCGCCTCCCGGATCTGGCGCAACGCCGTGCCCGGGACCGCGATGGCGGACGGCGGAAAGCCGGCCGACGGCATCCTCAACTACATGGACGACGAGGCCTGGGCAGCCTTCGGCCGCGAGTTCCTCGAGCCGCGCGACGCGGCGCCCGCCGAGTGACGAGGGGCCGAACGAGTCAGGAGCGCAAGAGCCATGATCAGCACCGAGAAGAAGGGGATCCTCCTCGACACGACACGCTGCATCGGGTGCGGGGCCTGTTCGCTCGCCTGCAAGGAGCGCAACAGGCTCCCCCGCACGTCGGAGGATGTCCTGTCCGACACCCTTTCCGATAAGACGTTTTCCGTCGTCAACCGGCGTGGTCCGCGCTTCGCGCGGAAGATGTGCATGCACTGCAACGTCCCGAGCTGCGTCTCGGCCTGCCCGGTCGGCGCGTTCCAGAAGACGGCGGCGGGCCCGGTCGTGTACGACCAGGACAAGTGCATGGGCTGCCGGTACTGCATGCTTGCCTGCCCCTTCAACGTGCCCAAGTACGAGTGGGGCAAGACTCTCCCGCGCGTCCGGAAATGCGACATGTGCGCCGACCGGATCGCGCAGGGCCTGGCCACCGCTTGCGCCGCGGCCTGCCCGACCGGAGCCACGAAGTTCGGCTCGAGGGAGGAGCTCCTCGCCGAGGCGCGGGCGCGCATCGCCGCCGAGCCGAAGAGGTATTTCAACCACATCTACGGGGTGGAGGAAGTGGGGGGCACCTCGGTGCTCGTCATCTCCGACGCCCGCCCCGAGGAGCTGGGGTTCCGCACCGACCTCGTCAACGAGCCCCCGGCGATGCTGACGTGGCGGGTCTTGAACAAGATCCCCAACGTCGTGACGATCGGCGGCCTCGTTCTGGGCGGCATCTACTGGGTCACGAAGCGGCGCGAAGAAGTCGCCAGGGCCGAGGGACACGGCGGTGACGGCGACCGCGACGGGGCCGCGAGAGAGAAAGAGGAGCACAAGCAATGAACCGTTCGCTCACGCTTCCGCGCCTGACCTTCTGGAGGGTTGCTCTCCTTCTCCTTCTCGCCGCCGGCCTCTACGGCACGTTCGTCCGGTTCTTCCACGGCCTCGGCGCCGCGACGAACCTGTCGGACCAGTTTCCGTGGGGCCTCTGGGTCGGCTTCGACATCCTGTGCGGCGTGGCGCTGGCCGCCGGCGGGTTCACCGTGAGCTCCATCGTCTACATCTTCCACCTCGAGCGATTCCGGCCGATCGTCCGGCCGGCCATTCTCACGGCCTTCCTCGGCTACCTGCTCGTCATCGGCGCGCTCATGTTCGACCTGGGCCGCCCGTACCGCGTGTGGCACCCGCTGGTGATGTGGAACCCGCACTCCGTCATGTTCGAGGTCGGGTGGTGCGTGACTCTCTACACGACCGTCCTCGCTCTCGAGTTCTCCCCGATCGTCTTCGAGCGGTTCAAGATGAAGCGCGTCCTGAAGGTCCTCAAATTCGTGATGCCGCCGCTCGTGCTCCTGGGCGTGCTGCTGTCGACGCTGCACCAGAGCTCGCTCGGTTCCTTCTACCTGATCATCCCCTCCAAGCTCTATCCGCTCTGGTACACGCCTTATCTGCCGGTCTT
>DATIRW010000092.1:0-5999 GCA_035469365.1 Thermoanaerobaculia bacterium | reverse complement strand
TCTCTCGCCCGACGGGTCGCCGGGCGTCTACTACGAGTTCGAGGTCAACCCGCTCGGCGCCCTCTTCGACGCGCGGATCGAGTCTCCCGAGGGGCGGCGCGAGACGATGCGCGCCGACGTCTCCTGGAACTGCCCCGGGTTTTCGGCGCGCGCCGGCCGCCGGGAAGGCCATTGGTGGGCGCGGTTCCGGATCCCCCTGGCTCCGCTCTGCCCGGACGTGTCCGCCGGCTGGCGCGCCAACTTCTACAGGATCGATCGCGGCGAACCGGACGAGTACTCGGCGTGGAGTCCCACCTTCGCGGAGCCTCCCGATTTCCACCGGCCGGACCGGTTCGGCCGGCTCTGGATGCAATGACGCCGCGCCCTCATTTCAAATTCCACAGCCGGGTGATGTTGAAGCCGAGGAAGTAGTCCTGGGACCTGAAGGCCGGGAGGGCGGCCGCGGCGCGGAAATCGGACCCGATGTACTGGTCAACCGTCGTCGCGCGGAGATTGCCGATGGTGAAGGCGAAGCGGTGCCGGAGGACGGTCTTCTCGAGCGATGCGATCCAGCCCGTGCCCCGGGCGCCCGCGTCGCCGACTCGCGGCACGACCTCTCCGTGAACGTTGATGGATCTCGTTACGCCGATCGAGACCGCGACTGGGACGTTGAAGACGTCCGTGTAGGGATTGGGGACTTCGAATTGGACCGAGTGCGAGGTCCTGGAGACATAAGTGGGGACCGCGGTGAGCCGAAAGCGGGATCCGAGCGAGAGGCCGAGGACCGCCTGCGCGAAAAAGCCGGCGCGGTCCTCCAGTTCTTCTGCGGTTCGCCAATCCCCCCCCGATCGCAGGGAGAGCCGGAACGGGCCGCTCGAGAGGAAGCGGTACTTCGCCGCGAACTCGTAGACCTCGAGCCCCCGCTGGGCCTTTGAAGAGCTGGTCCCGCTCAAGCCGCAGAAGCAGCGCGCCGGAGCGCGCTGGAGAGAGACCTCCAGATTCTGCAACGGGACGTAAGCCAACCCGATGTTGATGTTCGCCGCGGAATCGAAGGAGAAGAGGGTGTGGTAATTGCTGTCGGAGACCGGCTGGGAAAAGCGGTGCGAGATGAGCAGCGTCATCGTTCCGAGCCTCGGCAAGTCGGCGGAAGGAAGGTTGATGATGATGCTTCCTTCCGGCGGGGGAGCCGGCTCGGCCGGAGGCGTTTCCTGCGCGGCAACCGGCGCGGCCGCGGCGAGGATGAGTAGAGCCAATCTCCATGCTGCTCTCATGGCCCGCGCGGAGTATAGCCGCGCCGACCCGGCCCTGCACGCTTTTACCGATTTTTCAGATGGGACGGAGGAGCCTCGAGGACCTCCCGGACCTTCCGGGCGAGGGCGTTGGGCGTGAAGGGTTTTTGAAGGAAGGCCGTGCCCGGGTCGAGGACCCCCTGGTGGCCGATCGCGTCGTTGGTATAGCCCGACACGAAGAGCACCTTCATGTCCGGGCGAGTCGGGTTGAGCCGCTCCGCCAGCTGCAGCCCGCTCATCCCGGGCATCACGACGTCGGTGACCATGAGCTGAATCGGGCCCCTGAACTCCCGGGCGACCGCCAGAGCCTCGTCGGGATTGGCGGCCGTGACGACCGTGTATCCCTGGGTCTTCAGGATCCGCTGCACGAGCGAGCGCACCTCCGGCTCGTCCTCGACCAGGAGAACGGTCTCGTCGCCCGGATGGATCGGCGGGGAGGTCTTGCGCTCCACAACCTCCGAGACGGGCTCTTCGACGCGCGGAAGAAGGACCTGGAACGTCGTGCCGCGGCCGACCTCGCTGTCGCACCAGAGGTAGCCGCCGCTCTGCTTGATGATCCCGTACGTCGTCGAGAGGCCGAGGCCCGTTCCCTTCCCGCGCTCCTTCGTCGTGAAGAATGGCTCGAAGAGGCGCGCCTTGACGTCGTCGCTGATGCCGACGCCCGTGTCGCTGACGGCGACCATCACATAGGAGCCCGGCTGGGTCGGAACATGGCTCCGGGCAAACTCCTGGTCGAGCTCGGCGTTCGACGTCTCGATCGCCAGCGTGCCTCCGCTCGGCATCGCGTCGCGGGCGTTCAGGACCAGGTTCAGGATGGCCTGCTCGATCTGTCCCGGGTCCGCCTTGACCTTCCAGACATCCGGGGTCTTCCGGGTCTTCAGCTCGATGTGCTCGCCGATCAGCCGGCGCAGCATCCGCTCGATGTCCGACACGACAACATTGACGTCGAGGACCTTGGGCTCGAGGACCTGCCGGCGGCTGAAGGCCAGGAGCTGCTGCGTAAGGGAGGCCGCCCGTTCTCCCGCCTTGCGGATTTCCTCGGCGTGGCTCCGGCGCAGGTCTTCGGGCGGGAGCTCTCCCAGGAGCAGCTCGCTGTAACCGGTGATCGCCGTCAGCAGGTTATTGAAGTCGTGGGCGATGCCGCCCGCGAGCTGGCCGACCGCCTCCATCTTCTGGGCCTGGACGAGCTGCTCCTGGAGACGCCTCTTCTCCTCTTCGCTCTTCTTGCGCTCCGAGACGTCATGGACGAACCCTTCGAAGTAGCGGGTGGTGCCGTCGGCATTGCGCACGGCCCGGGCGTCGAGCTCGAGCCAGATGGGCGTTCCGTCCTTCCTCTTCCAGAGCACCTCCTGCCGGTGGGCCTTTCCCGCCGGCTCGAACCGCGCGATCAGCTCCCGCCGCTCCGCCGGGTCCGCGTAGATCTCGTCGAGGTTGTGCCTCAGGAGGTCTTCCGGCGAATCGTAGTCGAGGATCTCGGCGAGCGGCGCGTTGACGGTGATCAGCGACCCGTCGTAGCGCGACTGGTAGATCCCGACCGTAGCGAAATCGAAGATGTCGCGGTACTTCTGCTCCGATTGGCGCAGCGCCTCCTCGGCGTGCATCCGCTCGGTGACGTCGGTGGCGAGTACGAGCTGCGCCGGACGCCCGGTAAACAGCAGCGGGTGCGAGGCGATCTCCACGGCGATCCCCGTCCCGTCCTTCTTGCGGTGACGCCAGACTCCGGCCTTGTGGAACTCGTCGGATTGCGAGGCGAGGCTCTGCAGGAGCGCGGGGACTTCCTCTGCGGGCCGGATATCCCGGATCGTCATCGCGAGGAATTCCTTCCGGGTGTAGCCGTAATGCTGGCAGGCGGCTTCGTTGACGGCCAGAAAGGCCAGAGTCTCGTTGTCGAAGACCCACATCGGCTGCGGGTTGTTCTCGAAGAGCAGGCGGTACCGTTCCTCGGACTCGCGCAGAGCCTGCTCGGCCCGCCGGCGGTCGGTGATGTCGCGCAGGATCGCCTGGGTCGCGGTCTTGCCCTGGAACGTCATACGCGCCGGCGTGACCTCCATCTCGAAGCGAGAACCGTCCGCCTTGAGTCCCACGACCTCGTGCCGCTCCGGAGGGCCGCTCGCGGCGGAAGCGCCGAGGATCGCGGCCAGGGCCTCCCGCGCTTCCGGGACGGCCAGGTCGAGGAAGCTCTTGCCGGCCCACTCTGCTTCGCGGGTCCACAGGAAGATCTTCATCGCGGCCGGATTGGCGAACACGATGCGCCCCTCGGCTTCGGCGACGACCCCCTCGCGCGCCTGCTCGAGGAGATTCCTGTAGCGCGCGTCACGCTCCGCGATGTCCCTGTAGTGGCGGACGTTGATTTCCAGCAGCGCCTTGTAACTGGCGTCGCGGTCCGAAAGGTCCTGCCGGTACCGGCTGCGCAACCGCCACCAGGCCGCGAGGGCGAGAGCGCCCCCAAACGCGAACAACGCAAGCAGGATGACCAGGGTCGGGGTCGTCACGCGCGGAGGAGTCCGGCTCCCCAGTGAAGTCCCGCGCCGAGAGCCGTGAAACAGACGAGGTCTCCCGGCCGGATCCTTCCTTCCCGCTTCGCTTCGTGGAAAACGAGCGGAAGCGTGGCGGCGGTCGTGTTGCCGTACCTCTGGATGTTGTTGAAAACCTTCTCGTCCGGCAGGCCGAGGCTCTTCTGGACCGCTTCGTTGATGCGCAGGTTCGCCTGGTGCATCAGGAGCAGAGAGAGATCCGCCAGCGTCAGCCCGTGTTTCTCGAGCGTCTCCTCGACGATCCGCGGCATGGCGGTGGTCGCCAGCCGGAAGACCTGCCGTCCCTCGACGACAGGGATTGTCTGGTTCTTCGCGAACATCTCGGGCGAGAAGTACGGAAAGCTCGCCGATCCACCCCCCGGGACGTAGAGCTTGTCCCAGTGCGCTCCGTCGGTGCGCATTTCGAAACCGAGAAAGCCTCGCCCATCTCCCGAATCGTCGGCCTCGAGGACGAAGGCGCCGCCGCCGTCGCCGAAGATGACCGCGCGGTCGCGGTGCGCGGTGCCCCAGGCGTGGGCCTCGGGGGTGACGGGTCCGTCCGATTCGCCGAACATGATCGCCCACTCGGCGTCGGTCCAGGGATAGAGCGACGCATGGCACTCGGCTCCTACCAGGAGCACACGCCGGTAGGTCCGCGAGCGGATGAACGAGTCCGCGACGTGCAGGCCGGAGAGAAACCCGGCGCACTGCATCCGGATGTCCAGGGCATATGTCTTCGAGAGGCCGAGGCGGGCCGCGAGAAGGCCGCCGTTTCCGGGAAAGTAATGGGCGGGCGTCATCGTCGCGAACACGATCAGATCGACGTCGCCGGGCTCGATCGCCGCGTCGGCGAGAGCGCGCCTGGCCGCCTCGAGCCCGAGGTCCACCGAGGAAACGCCCTTGCGCGCCAGACGGCGCTCTTCGATGCCGGTGCGCTGGCGAATCCATTCGTCGGTGGTGTCCATCAGGCGCGAGAGCCGAGCGTTGGTGACGACGCCCTCGGGCACGAACATGCCGGAGCCCCGGATGACTGTCTTCGGGGGATTCACTTCTGAAATTATAGCTGTCAGCTGTCGGGCAGATCTCAACAGCCGGAGAGCCGAGAGCGGAAGGCTGAGAGCTACTTCACGCCGGCGATCTCGATGTCGCCCGTGACGGCGTCTGCCTGGGCGGTCTGCGCGTAGACACGCATGCCGGGTGTGGCGGTCACCGCGATCCGGCCGGCGGCCAGGTCCGAGACTCCCAGTTGCTGCATCACGAAATTGATCCGAACGGCCTCTGCCGCGCCGACGTCGGTCGAGAGGCTGCCGATCTCGTTGCCCAGAGCATCGTAACCGACGACGGTCACCGTTCCGGCGTCGCCGCGATTGAAGAGGAGCAGGTGCGTCCGCCGAGTGTCGGTCTGCGCGATCCCGAACCCGGTCGCCGTTGCTCCGTCCGGGATGGACTCCCCGCCGTTCAGGGCGGCCGCGAACGTGGCGTAGTCTCCTTCGCTGCGGCGAGACGCGACGCGAGAAGACACGGCCACGGCGGCATCGGAGGAAACCAGAAACGCGCCCTGCCCGGCGGAGACCGAGAAGAGCGTTCCAAGAACATCCGCGATGACGCGGCTCTCTCCCGGCGCCAGCGAGGCGGTCGAGACGAGCGGAGGGTCCATGGAGCCGCCCGGGAAATAGGAGATGGTGACGTTGGCGGGGTTCGAGAGATCGGGGTTGGCCAGGTTCAGGTCGGACACGAAGCTCGCGTCTCCGTATCCGACGAGCGTCCCCAGGTTGGGAATCACCGCGTCGAGCGTCGGCGCGACCGGCAGCGATGTCGCCACGTCGCCGCTTCCGGTGTCCAGGACATTGACATACGGCTGTAGCGACCCCGACGCCACGGAGACGACGATCACATCCCCGGGCTCGGACGGGACTCCAAAAGCCGTGGCGGCGGGATTGAACTCTTCGGCAATGTTGGAGGCGAGCGAGAACGTCCGCGTTCCGCGCACGGTTCCGTCCGGCGCGACGAGTCTTGCCGTGGCCCTGGCGCCGGTGGGACTGAAAAGACCGAAGACCGAGACCTCCGAGGAGCGACTGCCCGTGAAGAGGACGCGCGTCGCGCCCTGCCCCACCGAGTCCGCGGCGGAGAGGGCCGGGATCGAGAATCCGATGGTGGAGCCGTCATCGCGCGGGCGGTAGGAGCGCACCGTGGCGGCCAGGTCGGCCGCCGCTCCGCT
>DATIRW010000091.1:0-25282 GCA_035469365.1 Thermoanaerobaculia bacterium | reverse complement strand
GGCGCCGTGGTCCTCCATGTCGAGCGTGTCCTTGAGACACGCGACGCCCGAAAGCTTCGCGGCGGCAACCCTCAACCCCGCGTTGGAGAAGCGCTTGACGATCTCGGAGGCGGCGGCCGTCTTGCCCGCGCTCATGCAAGTGCCGGCCACGACGATCAGGGGCGGCCCGTCCGGGAGCGCGTCGCGGGGGGGCAGCGCATTCTGCGAGATGTTGGCGGGCTTACCGTCGAGGAGGACGGCGCCCAGGACTTCGGCCTCCAGCGGTGACCCGACGTCGGGGTTGCGGCCGACACAGAGGCCGAGCACCCCGCCCAGATTCAAGACGTGGATCGTGTCGCCCACGTGAAGAGACTCGGGCACGATGCCGACGAAGCCCTTGAGCGCGCGGCGGAAGCCGAGCGTGCCCGCGATGACGTCGCCCCGGTTGATCTTGGCCATGCGCCCGCTCGTCAACTCCAGCCGGTCGTACACGCTCTTCTCCATGAGCGCCCGGACGGCGATCACGTTGCCCTCCTTCGCCTCGATGTGCGGGGAGACCTCGACCTCCCGCGGAAGCTCCAGGCGGGCGGTCGAGGAGGCAATCTTGTCCAGCGTGATCCTCATCGGGACTCCTTTGCCCGCGCGCCGGCGAGCCTCCAGAGCCGACTCGGCAGCGCGAGAGTCTTGCCGACGCCCTTCGCCTCCGGCGGCGAAAGGTAGGTGTTGGATTCTCCGTAGCGCACGAGGGACGCACGCAGGAGAGAGTGCGGGCTGCGCACGCCGACGACCTCGAACCGACCGGGCGAGAAGCGCAGTCTCGCCTCTCCCGTCACGCGGGCCTGCGTGGCGCGCAGATAGGCGTCGGCGTCGGAGAGGGCGGGCTCGAATGCGAGCCCCTCGTGCAGGAGCCGGCCGTACGTCTCGGCAACGAGCGCCTTCAGCTGCCGCTGCTCCTTCGTCATCACGAGCTTCTCCAGCTCCGTGTGGGCCGCGATCAGGGCGAGCGCCGCCGGCGCCTCGAAGACGATGCGGCCCTTGGCTCCCAGGATCGTGTCGCCCAGGTGGACCGCGCGCCCCGCCGCGTAGTGCCGTCCGATGACATTCAGCCTCTCGACGAGCTCGATCCCGGCGAGCCTCCGACCGTCGAGCGAGACCGGCCGGCCCCGCTGGAACCCGACGACCGTGAGAAGCGGCTTCTTCGGCGCCTTCGCCAGGGTGTTGCCCGGGTAGAGCGTCTCGGGAGGAAGCTCCCACGGGTCGTGAGTCTCGCCACCGCCGATGGTCGTGCCCCAGAGTCCCTCGTTGATCGAGTAGCGGGTCGTCTTTTTCGGGACCCGCACGCCGCGAGAGGCGCAGTAGGCGGTCTCCTCTTCGCGCGAGATTCCCGAATCGCGCACGGGCGCCCGCACCTCGATCCCGGGGGCCAGGACTCGGAGTCCGGCGTCGAAGCGGAACTGATCGTTCCCGGCGGCCGTCGAGCCGTGCGCGATCGCGCTGGCTCCGATCCGCCGAGCGTGGCTCGCCGCCGCCGCGACCTGCACGGCCCTCTCGGCGGCCACGGAGAGCGGATAAACCCCGCCGCGCAGCACGTTTCCGAAGATGAGCGGCAGCGCGTAGCGCTCGAAGACTTTCGCGCGGCCGTCCAGGAAGACGTGCCTCTCCACGCCCGCCGCCTTCGCGCGCGCGGCGATCGTCCGCTTCTCGCGGGGGGAGAAGCCCCCCGTGTCCACGGTGACCGCGTGGACGCGTTGCCCCTCCTCGCGCAGGAGAAGCGCGCAATAGGTGGTGTCGAGACCACCGGAAAAAGCGAGGCACACGGCCGGCAAGCGGCGTTTCATGAAGCGGCGGTTTGTCCGAGTTTTTACGGGATCAACGCGCCGCCGCCATGGAGGTCCTCCTCCTGGCGGTAGAAGCGCGTCGCGCGATCCTCGCGTGCGAGGCGTGGCAATCGAGAGTCGCGGCCATCATGGAGCCAATAACTTGGGGCAAGCGGCCCGCCTTGTCAAGCCCTTTTTCGTCACGGCCGACATTCAACCCGTCCGTCCCGTGAGTGTCGCGAGGCGGCGCAGGCGTCGCGCGCGTTCCATCGTGAAATCCGGAGCCGCGGCTCGCCAGGCCCAATTACCTCCCGAGACGGCGGGAGTGTTCATGCGCGCCTCGCTCCCGAGGCCGAAGACGTCCTGGAGCGGAAGGATCGCCGTGTTCGCGACCGACTCGCACGCGGCGCGGATCATGTCCCATTCGATCGCCGCCCCGTCGCCTCCGAGGTAATCAAGCGCCCGCTGCCGCTCGTCATCGGGAACAGCCGCGAACCAGCCGCGGGTCGTGTCGTTGTCGTGCGTGCCTGTATAGACGACCGCGTTGGGAACGTGCCGGTGCGGGAGGTGCTCGCTGTCGTCCTCGGAGAAGGCGAACTGAAGGACCTTCATTCCGGGAATGCCGAGCGCCGACAACAGCTGACGAACGTCGTCGGTGATCACGCCGAGGTCCTCGGCGACGAGAGGGACGTCACCGAGGACCCGCCGCACGGCCTCGAAGAGCTTCGACCCGGGGGCCGGGATCCACTGGCCTTCGATCGCCGAGGCGGCATCGGCCGGTACGCTCCAGCCTGCGGCAAATCCGCGGAAGTGGTCGATGCGGACGGCGTCGGCCAGGAGGAGCGCCTGGCGCAGGCGCGCGATCCACCAGGAGAATCCGTCCCGCTCCATCTCGTCCCAGCGGTAGAGGGGGTAGCCCCAGAGTTGGCCCGTCTCGCTGAACGCGTCCGGCGGCACGCCGGCGACGAGCTCCGGCCCCCCCGAAGCGTCCAGGAGGAACAGGTCCTGACGGACCCAGACGTCCGCGCTGTCGTGGACGACGTAGATGGGCATGTCGCCCAGGATCGCGATGCCCCGGCGGTTCGCTTCCGCCTTGACTCGGGCCCACTGGCGGAAGAAGAGGAACTGAGCGTATTCCTGAAAGCCGATCTCGTCCTCGAGCTCCCGGCGCGCGGCGGCGAGCGCCTCCGGAAGGCGCCGGCGAATCTCTTCCGGCCACCGAATCCAGCCCGCCGGCTGCTTCTCTTTCAAAGCGGCGAAGAGGGTCCAGTCCGCCAGCCACGCCGCCTGCTCCGGCGCGTTACGGAATGACTCGAGCTCTTCGACCACGCGAGGTTCTCTTCGAGACTCTGCCCACGAAGCCCGCAGGAGACTCTCTTTCCATCGCCGCACTTCCGCGAAGTCCACGCGCTCGGGCGAAAAGGCCGGGGCCTCCCGCGCCGCCGACGCGGAAAGGAATCCCTCCTCGCGGAGCCGCTCGGGCGAGATGAGAAGCGGGTTCCCCGCGAACGCCGAGGACGCTCCGTAGGGCGACCCGTGCGGGCCGGTGGGATGGAGAGGGAGAACCTGCCAGAGTCCGAGCCCCGCCGACCGCGCCCATTCCAGAAACCGGTCCGCCTCCGGGCCGAGGTCGCCGATCCCGAACCGGCCGGGAAGCGATGTCGGATGGAGCAGGATCCCCGCGGCGCGTTGACCCTTCAGGGTAAGTAGTCTCCCGCGCGCAGGCGCTCGCCTCCCTGGCCGAGCAGCGAGAAGCGCCACTCGGCGCCCGGGGCATAGCAGTCCTCCAGGTAATCGATCATCATCCGATCGGCGGAGAAGTGCCGCGAGATGAGAGCCGCACTCTGAACCATCTTCTCGACCCAGGCGAGCGGGAGCCCTTGCTCGTTTCGATCGAAGAACAAAGGGAGAACCTGCCGCTCGAGAACATCGTAGAGCGACGACGCGGTCTGGTCGTCCGGATGGTCCTCGATGGCCGGGCCGATCGTGAAGCCCGTCTCCTCGTAGGGAGCCTCGTCCCACCAGCCGTCGAGGACCGAGAGGTTCAGCACCCCGTTCATCGCGGCCTTCATCCCCGAAGTTCCGCAGGCTTCGCGCGGTCGGATCGGGTTGTTCAGCCAGACGTCGCAGCCGGTCACCATGGCCCGGGCGAGTCGCATGTTGTAATCGGAGAGCAGCACGACGCGGCCGCGAAACTCCGGCCTGCGGCAGAACTGCGCGACCTCGCGCAAGACCTGCTTGCCGGGATCATCGTGCGGGTGGGCCTTCCCGGCGAAGATGATCTGGACCGGTTTGCCGTCGAGGATGCGCTTGAGCCGCTCCGGATCGTGGAAGATCAACCCCGGCCGCTTGTAGGTCGTGAAGCGCTTGGCGAAGCCGATGGTCAACGCCGCGGGATCGAGTACGCGGGAGGCTTCCTCGATCTCCTCGGAAGAGGCGCCCTGCTCTTTGCGCTCTTCGACCAGCCTCCGGCGGGCGAGAGCCACCAGCCGCGCCCGGAGGCCCTCGTGAACGCGCCAGAAGACGGCCCGGTCCACGGTGTCCGGATCGTCTACGACAGGCAGCTTCGCGACCTCCGGATCCGTCCAGGTCACCCGGTGCACGCCGTTGGTGATCGCGCGGATGCGGATGTCCTCGTCGGCCAGCTCCGGCAGGAGCCCGAGCCAGAGCCGCCGCGACACCCTCGCATGGAGCTGCGAGACCGCGTTGACATGGCCGCAGAGGCGCAGCGCGAGGACGGCCATAGAGAAAGGGTGGGAGGGATTGGGTGGCCCGTCCTGTCCGAGCTTGCGGAACTCCTCCCAGGAGAGGCCGGCGCCCGCCACATAGGACGTCAGGTATTTCTCGACCAGCTCGGGCGGAAAATGATCGATCCCCGCCGGCACCGGCGTGTGGGTCGTGAAGACATTGGTCGCCGCAGCCCTTTCCCGCGCCTCCGGGAAGGTCAGGCCTCCGAGCGTCACCAGCAGGCGGATCTTCTCGAGGCCGACGAAGGCCGCGTGCCCTTCGTTGATATGGCGGATCGTGGGGCGCATTCCGAGAAGCTCGAGTGCGCGCAGCCCTCCAATCCCGAGCACGAGCTCCTGGCGGATGCGCGTCTCCTGATCGCCGCCGTAGAGCCGCGCCGTGATGTCCCGGTCTTCCTGGGCGTTCTCGGGCACGTTTGTGTCGAGGAGCACCAGGGGCACCCTCCCCACGCGCACGAAGCGAACCAGGACGGACACGTCCCGGTCTCCGACCGTCAGCTGCACGAGAGGCCGCCCTCCCCCGGGCACGAGCGGCAGTGAAATCGGCAATCGCTCGGGGTCGAGGGGAGGATTCGACTCGTGCTGCCACCCGTCCTTGTCGAGGACCTGCCGGAAGTAGTCCTCCCGGTAGAAGAGGCCCACGCCGACGACCGGCAATCCCCGGTCGCTCGAAGATTTCAGGACGTCCCCCGCCAGGATGCCGAGGCCGCCCGCGTAGATCGGGAGATGCTCGGTCAGCCCGAACTCCGCGGAGAAATAGGCGATGCGATACCCGCGCTCCCGAAACGTCCGGACGGCGGGGTGCCAGGAGGGCGAGGCGTCTTCCATCGCCAGCTCCGCCTGGACCGCCGACATCTGCGCGAGGAAAGCCAGATCGCCGGCCGCCTGTTCGAGGCGTTCGGGCGGGACCGAGAGGAGGAGATCCACGGGGTCTCCGCCGTTCTCCTCCCAGGCCGCCCGGTCGAGCGAGGCGAAAAGGGCGCGCATCGTCGGCCGCCAGGTCCAGCGCAAGTCCCGCGCGAGCCCCCACAGGGGGTGGAGAGCGGTGGGAAGGCGTGGATGCGGAGGTTCGGCTGATTGAATCAACTGGCCCGATAATAACCGAAGATCGCGGCCCGATAATTCCGATTTCAGATCGCGGATTTCGGATTCCCGGCTACCCGAATCCGCGCCAGCCTGCCCGAATCTCTGACCTCCTCGTAAATCCGCCGCGCGCTGCCGACGGCGGGATCGTTGCTCACGACGGCGTCCAGCCGCCGCAGGAAGTCCTCCTCAAGACGCTCGTCCGACAACTCCTCCGCGAGCTCCATCGCCCGTGCCGCGTAGCGGAGGACCTGCCGCGTCTCGAGCCCCGACGGATCCTCGAAGAACCACCCGCAACTGGTGAACATGCTCATCGCACATCGCTCCATCTCGAGGAGGTCGAGGGCGCGGGCGGTCTCTTCCGGGTCGAGGTGCCGGGCCGCGTGCCGCGCGAGGAAGGGCTCCGCGTCGGCGCCGCCCGTCAGGACGAGCTCGATCGAATCATCGCGCGCCGCCCAGGGATCTTCGAAGAGCCTAACGCCCCGTTCCTCGAAGAGAGTGTCGAGCGCATCGCGAAGAGAGTCGAGCGCCTCCCTGAGCGGCGCCCGCCACGCCTGGCTCCAGCCGGGATGCTCGCCCGTCGTGCAGCCACAATTCTCCTTCCAGCGGCCAACTCCGTGCATGCAGCTCCAGGAGGTGTTCTCGCGGATTCGAACCTCGTGCCGGGGAGGATGCTGCGCCAGGTACTCCGCGTAGTTGGTCAGGCGGGCACCGCTCTCCTCCTCGATGCGATCGAGGACGGCGGAGAGAAGCCGGTCGCCCCCCCGGACGTGGTGCCCGTAGGTCTCGCCGTCGGTCGCGACGGACACGATCTGCGGATCGCCGCCGCCCGTGAAGCGGTCCAGGAGAGTCCGAGCCAGATTCTCGGCGCCCCCGGCCAGCCCGCCGAACGCGATCGCGTGAGACGCGGCGCCGTCGTAAAAGAAGAGAGCGATGCGGGCGCCGGAGGGAAGTCTCGCCTCATAGGGGCGCCGCGTGTCGAACCCGTCCACCGCAACCTGCCAGCCGGCATCCGTGCTCTCTCGCCACTGGAGAAGCTGGTGCGGCGCGAGGATCGTGAACCGGATGCCCAGATCCGCCAGGACCTCGAGAGTCTCCAGGTCCACGGCGGCCTCCGGCAGCCACATTCCCTCGGGCGACCGCCCGAACCGGTGCTCGAAGTCGCGGATGCCCCAGTAGACCTGCGTGCGCTTATCGCGCGGGCGGGCGAGCGGCAGGATCATGTGCCCGTAGGCCTGCGCGAGCGCCGAGCCGTGCCCGGAGAAGCGCTCGCGGCTGTCGCGATCCGCGGCGACGATCGCCTCGAAGACAGGCTGCGCCTCCCTCTCGAGCCAGGACAGAAGCGTCGGACCGAAGTTGAAGGACATCCGCGAGTAGTTGTCGGCCTTGGGTCCGTAGCATTCCGCGGTGATCCTCTCGTTCCAGTCGTGAAAGGGAGCGGCGGAAACCTCCCGCTCGACCCTCCCCGTCCACGGGTTCTCCCGCGGCGGCTGATAGAAGTGGCCGTGCACGCAGATGAATCGGCTCATGTGGAAGTTGTGAGTTGCGAGTCGCGAGTCGCGAACTCTTCCTCTCCCTTCGCGAGCGGGTTGGGGTGAGGGGTCGCCTTGAAGAACACCGCCGCCAGAGGCGGCAGTGTGAGGCTCAGGCTGTTGGACCTCCCATGCACCGCAGTCTCTTCGGCGTGAACTCCACCGAGGTTTCCCAGCCCGCTCCCACCGTACTCGACCGCGTCGGTGTTGACGATCTCGCGCCAGAAGCCGGGAACGGGGGCGCCGACGCGGTAGCCGTATCGCGGGACCGGAGTGAAGTTCAACGCGACCAGAACGACCTCTTCCGGCGTTCCTCCTCGGCGCGCGAGCGTGAGCGTCGAGTCTTCCCAGTCATTGCAGTCAATCCACTCGAAGCCGGCCGGGTCGAAGTCGCGCTCGTGGAGCGCGGGCTCTCCCGCGTAGAGGCGGTTCAGGTGGGCCGCCAGCCGCTTCACGCCGGCGTGCGCCGGGTAGTCCAGCAGGGGCCACTGGAGAGCGGTGTCGTGGTTCCACTCGGCCCACTGGCCGAACTCGCCGCCCATGAAGAGGAGTTTCTTGCCCGGGACCGCGCACTGGTAGGCGAGGAGCAGGCGCAGGTTGGCAAATTTCCTCCAGTCGTCCCCCGGCATCCGCGAGAGGAGCGAGCCCTTCATGTGAACGACCTCGTCGTGCGAGAGCGGGAGCAGGAAGTTCTCGGAGTACGCGTACATCGGTCGGAAGGTCAGCTCCGTGTGATGATACTTGCGGTGGATCGAATCGCGCTTGAAGTACTTCAACGTGTCGTTCATCCAGCCCATGTCCCACTTCATGTCGAAACCGAGGCCGCCGACGCGGGTCGGCCGCGAGACCATCGGCCACGCCGTGGACTCCTCGGCGACGGTGAGGACGTCGGGATGGGCTTCGCGGACGTAGTCGTTGAGGCGCCGCAGGAGCGAGATCGCTTCGAGGTTTTCCGCCCCGCCGAAGATGTTGGCGACCCATTCCCCTTCCTTGCGCGAGTAGTTCCAGTGCAGCATCGAGGCAACCGCGTCCACGCGCAGGCCGTCCGCGTGGTATTTCTCGAGCCAGAACTCGGCGCTCGAGAAGAGGAAGCTCCGGACCTCGGCGCGTCCGTAGTTGAAGATCGCGCTCTTCCAGTCCGGGTGGAACCCCTGCCGGGGGTCCGCGTGCTCGTAGAGGTGCGTTCCGTCGAAGTACCCCAGGCCGTGCTCGTCGGAGGGGAAGTGGGACGGAACCCAGTCGAGCAGGACGCCGATCCCTTCGCGGTGGAGATGGTCCACGAGGTACTGGAAATCCAATGGACTTCCGTATCGGGCCGTCGGAGCGAAGTAGCCCGTCACCTGGTATCCCCACGACCCGTAGAAGGGATGCTCCATGACCGGCAACAGCTCGACGTGCGTGTATCCCATTTCGCGCGCGTAGGCGGCCAGCTGCGGGGCGATCTCCCGGTAGGTCAGGAAGCGGTCGCGATCCCAGGGTCGTCTCCAGGATCCCAGGTGCACTTCGTAGATCGAGATGGGGGCGGAGGGGCCGTGGCGCTCCCGGCGGCTTTTCATCCAGTCCGCGTCCCCCCACTCGAAGTCGAGATCGGCGACGACCGATCCTGTGCGGGGCGGCACCTCGGCCGCGAAGGCGAAGGGGTCCGCCTTGTCCGCGCGGTAGCCAAGGAGGCGCGAGACGACGTTGTACTTGTAGACCGCTCCGGCGCCGACTCCGGGGATGAAGCCTTCCCAGATGCCTGATCGCGCACGCGGCTGGAGCGGATGGCTCTCCTTGTCCCAGCCGTTCCACTCCCCCATCACGGTCACCATCCGGGCATTGGGCGCGAAGACGGCGAAATAGCAGCCGGCGATGTCGGCGGCGGTGACGGGGTGGGCGCCGAGCTTCTCGTAGGCGCGGAAGTGGCTCCCCTCGTTGTAGAGGTGCAGATCGTCATCGGACAGGAGAGTGAAGGACGCGGACGGGGACGCGACCGCTTTCCTGATCACGCGTGGACTCCTGGATCTCTTCTCCGTGATCTCGCACCTCCGGGTCCTAAGAGTACCCGTCCGGCCTCTGCGCGGCAATGCGCGGAGTCTCGTCTCCCGCTCCTAGAACTATGGGCGCCGGACGGGGATGGAGATTCCTGTCAAGAAAACGAGGGCGGTCGCAGCAACCGCCCCTCAAACGACCCGCCCGGAGGAGGAACAGGTCAGGGGTTGACCTGGACGGTCCCGGTCATCATGTATCCGTGTACGCTGCAGTAGTAGCGGTAACTGCCCGCGGTTGTGAAGAGTTGCGAGAACTGCTCCCCGAAAACCTTCTGTCCCGAGTCCCAGTTCACGCTGCCCGGCAGCGGGTCGCAGCTGCCGCCCCCGTAGCCGTAGGGATCGGGGGTGCAGGTCCCGGAGGTCGACGAATGGTAGGCGGAAGTGTCCTTGAAGAGCCACTGAACCGTGTCGCCGACATGGATCACCGCCGTGGTCGGCGAAAAATTCATCGCGCCGCCCTGGCCGACGTTGACGATGGCGGTGCTTCCGGAGTGCGTGGGCGTCGGGGTGGGTGTCTGAGTCGGGGTCGGGGTCGCCGTCGTCGGCGTCCCCGTCGGAACCGGCGTGAACTCGAAGCCGGCCGTGTCGAACTTTCCGCACACGGTCGTGCCCACCTTGGCGTCGTTGTAGCTCTTGGTCCTCCCCGTCGCCGATTCCTTGACGGCGAGGGTGTAGTTCAGGTCCGTCAGCGCCGCATAGAAGACCCAGTAGTTCTGGCCGATCCCGGACGCGTCCACCATCTTGACGATCACTTCGGGGTTGGACGCGTTGCCCGTGATCGCGGGAATGCTGAAGATGCCGTAGATGTCGTTGTGCGCGATGAGCTGCCCCTCGCCCTCGGTCCCCGTCCTCGGGTCGTGCGCCGACAGGGTGATGTCGAAGGGGTGGGCGGTGATGAGTCTCAGCGTATCTTCGGGGCCGTCCGCGGGCGCCTGGCTGGCTTGCATCGCGGACCAGTCGGCGGGCTCGGCCACGAGCGAGGAGCCGAAACCCGAGGTGTCGAACTTTCCGCAAACGGTCGTGCCGACCTTGGCATCGGTGTACTCCTTGGTTGTCCCCGTCCCCACCTCCTTCACAGCAAGCGTGTAGTTCAAGTCCGTCAGCGCCCCGTAGAAGACCCAGTAGTTCTGCCCGATCCCGGTCGCATCCACCATCTTGACGATGACCTCGGGATTCCCGGCGTTGCCCGTGATGGCGGGAATGCTGAAGATCCCGTAGATGTCGTTCTGCGCGATGACCTGTCCCTGCCCCGTGGTCCCCGTCCTGGGGTCCTTCGCCGAAAGCGTGATGTCGAACGGATGCGTGGACATGAGCCGGAGCGTGTTGACGTCGGTGACCGTGACCAGGCGGCTGGCCGACGCAGACCCCAGGGCCGTCGTCACGGTCAGCGTTACCGGGTAGTACCCGGCGTTCGCGTAGGCGTGCACGGGGCTGCGCAAGGCCGAGGTCGTCCCGTCTCCAAAATCCCAGTGCCAGGATGCCGGCCCGCCCGAATACCCGTCCGCAAACCGGACGGCGGCGTTCGCGGCGGGAGTCGCGGGCTCGATCGAAAAAGCGGCGGTCGGCGCGGAGGAGCTGTCGCTCATCGCGGCCAGGACAGAGAGGGCGAAGACCGCCAGAGTCTTGAGGATGGCGCTCGTGGTTGTGATCATGAGAAGGAAGGCTAGTTCGGCAACGAGTCCGCCAGTGGAGTTTTATGAAACTCTTAACCGCTCTGGCATTGACTAGAATGCCTCTCATGAAAATCATGAGCCGCTTCGCGGTCTCCCTTTCAATGGCGCTCTCGATGTGCTGCTGCGCCTCTCCCGCGCCGCCGGCGGCGTCATCCGCGGCCGCGCCCTCGACGGCGAATTACCATCTGCTCCGCAAGCTGCCCGTCGGCGGCGAGGGTGGATGGGATTACCTGACGATCGACAGCGCCGCCCGCCGCCTCTACCTCTCGCGGTCCACGCGGGTCGTGGTCCTCGACGTGGACTCCGGAGCGGCGGTCGGCGAGATCCCCGGCACGCAGGGCGTTCATGGAATCGCCCTCGCGCCGGACGCGCACCGCGGCTTCACGAGCAATGGGCGCACATCCACCGTCACGATCTTCGACCCGGGCACGCTCGCCGTGCTGGCGGAAGTCAAGACCACCGGCGAGAACCCCGATGCCATCCTCTACGACCCGGCCTCGCGACGCGTCTTCACGTTCAACGGCCGCGGCAAGAACGCCACGGCGATCGACGCGGCGGCGGGAACCGTGGCCGGCACGGTCGCGCTGGACGGCAAACCCGAGTTCGCGGCGGCCGACGGCCGGGGGCGCATCTTCGTGAACATCGAGGATAAGAACCAGGTGACCGTGATCGATTCCCGCGCCCTCCGCGTCGAGGCGAGCTGGCCGCTCGCCTCCTGCGAAGAGCCGACCGGCCTGGCGATGGACAGGCAGCACCGCCGCCTCTTCGCCGTCTGCCACAACCGCACGATGGCCGTCCTGGACGCCGACAGCGGCCGCGCGGTCGCGTCGCTTCCGATCGGTGCGGGCGTGGATGCCGCCGCCTTCGACTCCGTCACGTCGCTCGTCTTCGCCTCGAACGGAGACGGCACGCTCACCGTCGTCAAGGAAGACGGTCCCGATTCCTACCGCGTGGTGCAGAACGCCGCGACGCAGCGGAGCGCGCGGACCATGGCGCTCGACGAGAAGACGCACGAGGTGTTCCTCGCCGCGGCCGAGTTCGGAACCCCGCCGCCCGCCACGGCCGATCAACCTCGTCCCCGGGCGCCAATGGTTCCGGGGTCTTTCGCGATTCTGGTGCTCGGACCGTAGTCGAGTCTCTGTCCGATCCCCCGAAGGGCGTGCTAGATTGCGCGCGTTCCGATGAGTGTGGCGGCGGCTCTCCTGCTCGGCGTGATCCAGGGACTGACCGAGTTCGTGCCGGTGTCCTCGACCGCTCACCTCTACATCGCGCAGGCGCTCCTGGGAATCGAGAACGACGCGATCGCCCTCTCCTTCGACGTCGTCCTCCACCTGGGCACGGTGGCCGCCCTGATCCTCGCTCTCGGCGGAGAGATCCGGGAGATGGTGGAAGAGCTCTTCCTTTTTCTGTCCCGGCGTCCCGCCCGAAGCCCGGCTGCCCGCGCCCTGATCCTTCCGCTCGCCGTCGGCACCGTCCCCGGCGTGCTCGCGGGTCTCTTCCTCCTGAAGAAGGTCGAAAGCGTGCGCACTCTCGGCCTGATCGGGTCCTCCATGCTCGTCGCCTGCGCTTTCTTCCTGCTGGCCGAGTGGATGGGAGCGCGCAGGGTCCGGGAGCGGAACCTCTCGGAGCTGACGCTCGGCGATGCCCTCTGGATCGGCATCGCGCAGGCGGCCGCGGGACTCATGGCCGGATTCTCACGCTCCGGCTTCACCATCGGCGCGGGACGGGTGCGGGGCCTCGACCGGGGCGACGCGGCGCGTTTCTCCTTCCTGCTCGCCCTACCGATCATCCTGGGCGCGGGTGCAAAGGCCCTCCTCGACCTGCGCAAGACGCCGCAGCCCGCCGTCTCCTCAGCGGCGCTCGCCGCCGGATTCCTGGCCTCCGCGGCCGTGGGCTTCCTCGCGGTGCGCTTCCTCCTGCGATTCTTGAAGACGCACACCCTCCGCCCTTTTGCCGCGTATCTCGGCGCACTGGGATTGCTTCTTCTTGCCGTCACGTACGCGCGGCATCTTCCGTTCCTCGCCGCTCTCTGCCGCTGATTCCTGTTTCGGGGCCGGACGGACGCGCCGGCCGTCAGATGCGCCGGGTCGCGCTCGCGCCGAGGTGAGACCCCGCCGCGTCGGGGCGGAGCTGGCCGGTCGCCCAGAGGTAGGCAGCGTAGGCCGCCGCAGCCGCGTCGAGCTCGTCGCGGCGAACGACGGAGGAGTCGGCCACGGGCAGCTCCAGCCCTTGTGCCCGCAGGACCTCGTATTGGCGCCGCGCCGAAAAAGGAGCCTCGCCGCTCGGGAGAGGCTCGGCCCCCCAGGCCCTCCAGAGCGAATCGGGATGAACGTGAAGAACCTCGGCCTGTTCCACGCCTTCACCCAGCAGGAGAAATCCGCGGCGCTCGAGCGTTCTCAGCAGCTCTCTCGCCGCTGCGTCGGCGGTGGCGGCGACCGCCAGCACGAACCCCTCCCGCTCCGCTTGCTCGGGAGGAAGGCCCGCGGCGTCCGGACTGGAGCTCCACGTGAAGAACCGGCAGCGGCGAAAGCGGTCCATCAGGCAAACCACGGCGGGGCGGCCGCTCGACGGCGGATCGGACAGGGAGAGACCCAGGAACCACGGCCGCGTCGCGGGCGCGGAGCGAGCTCGCGCGGAGCCGGTTCCCGGCGAAACGGCGCGCGCCCTCCCGGCGAGCCTTTGGAGCCCGTCGTAGGCGGCGTACTTGAAGCTCTCCGCCAGGGTCGGGTAGTTGTAGACCGCATCGATGAAGACGTCGATCGTGCCCTCCGAGGAGAGCACGTGCATGGGAATGTGGATGAGCTCCGTCGCGTGCTCCCCGAGGATATGGGCGGAGAGGAGCCGGCGGCTCTGCGGATCGAAGAGAAGCTTGATGAACCCTTCCGCTTCTCCGATGATCTGGCCGCGCGGATTGTTCTCGAAGCGGGCGTGCCCGATCTCGTAGGCGATCCCCTTCTCCTTCAGCTCCTGCTCGGATGGCCCGATCGTCGAGATCTCGGGGATGGAATAGATCCCGTAGGGCTGGAAAGGCGAGACGCCGGTCTTGTAGGCGATTTCAAAGGCGTGGCACGCGGCGACGCGGCCCTGTTCCATCGAGGTCGCTGCGAGCGCGGGAAAGCCGACGACGTCTCCGGCGGCATAGATGTTCGGCACAGCTGTCTGGAAGTGCTCGTTGACGAGGACGTGGCCGCGCCCGGTCAGGGCCACCCCCAGCTTCTCGAGATCCAGGCCCTTCGTGTTGCCGGAGCGGCCCGTGGAGAAGAGCACCTTGTCCGCCTGCAGCCGGCGCCCGGACTTGAGTTTCAGGGTCAGCGCGTTGGTCCGGCGTCGGGGAACGCGCTCGACGGACTCGACCGCGTCGCCGAAGAGAATCTCGGCCCCCATCTTCTCCAGCGAGAGCTGGAGCGAGGAGGACAGTTCCTCGTCCACCCCCGCCAGGAGGCGCTCCCGCCCCTCCACGAGCGTGATGCGCGTCCCGAGGGCCGCGAAGATGCACGCGTACTCGGTTCCGATGACACCGCCGCCCACGACAGTCATGGAGGTTGGGACGCGGTCCAGATCCAGGATCCGGTCGCTGTCCACGACGTCGGGGTCCTCCATCGCGATGCCCCGCGGCGGGATCGGGGAGGACCCGGTCGCGATCAAGAAGAAATCCGCTGACAGCCGCCGCGACGGGCGCCGCCTCGAATCGAGCACCTGGATGGTGTGCGGGTCCTCGAAACGCGCAAAGCCCTCGACCAGCTCGATGCCGTGGCGCTGAAGGTTCCTGAAGACCTGGCCCGTCTGCCGGTCGGTCACGGAGCGCAGCCGGCCGACGAGTTGCCGCAGGCTCTTCTTGCGGTCGAGCCGGAGGCTCATCCCGTAGAGCTCACGGCGCCGGAAGCCCGTCAGGTAGAGGGCCGTCTCGCGCAGGGTCTTGGACGGAAGCGTGCCGGTGTGCACGCTGGCTCCCCCGACCGCCGGCGCGCGTTCGACAACCGCGACCTTCCTGCCAAAGTAAGCCGCCTGCGCCGCCCCCTTCTCCCCGGCAGGCCCCGACCCGATCACGACGAATTCAAACCGCTCTCTGTCGACCATTGCCGCGTGCCCACAGTCTCCGCGCCTCAACCCCCAAAATCAACCGCCCCGGTCGCGCAAGGACGGAGCGACGAGAGCAGATCCTTCGCTTCGCTCAGGATGACAGGGATAAGGCTTACGTCGACACACCCTCAGCGACACGTCAATGGACCACCGCGATGCCGCCGCTGCTCGCGGCGCGAGGAGTCTCCCGAGTAATCGGAGGGAGGAGCCTCGCGCCGCGGGAGCGGAGCGCTTGCGCGGGAGCAGGCGAGCGGTCGAGGCCACATCCGGCCGAGCCGCTCGCCGGTGTGCCCGCAGAACGCAGATCTCGCGCAAGCGCGGAGCGACGGTTACGCGTCGGCGTCGCGCGAGATCTTGTGGTGCTCGATTTTTTTGTAGAGGTTGGAGCGGGGAGTGGCGATGACTTCCGCCGTGCGGCTGATGTTCCAGCCGTTCTCACGGAGCTTGGCGACGAGGAACTCGCGCTCCGCGTATTCCTTGAAGGCGGAGAGGGTCCCGAGCTCGAGCCCCCTCTCCGAGATCTCGGTCGGGGACACCCGCGCCTCCGCCGGCAGGTCCTTGGCTTCGATCGGGTCGCTGTCGGCCATGATGAGGACCCGCTCGACCAGGTTCTTCAACTCCCGAACGTTTCCCGCCCAGGAGCGCGCTTTGAGCACGCCGATCGCGCCCGGCGCGAACCGCCGCGGCTTGCGGTTGTCGCGTTGCGAGAAGAGACGCGTAAAGTGTTCGACGAGCTCGGGAATGTCCTCGGTACGCTCCCGCAGGGGCGGGGTCCGGACGGGAAGCACGTTCAGGCGGAAGTAGAGGTCCTCGCGGAAGCGCCCCTCCTTGATCGATTCGGTGAGATCGCGGTTCGTGGCTGCGATGACGCGCACGTTGACCCGCCGGACCCGCGCCGCTCCGACCGACTCCACTTCTCCCGCCTCGAGCACCCGAAGCACCTTCGCCTGCGCCCTCATGGACATGTCGCCGACCTCGTCCAGGAAGATCGTGCCGCTGTCGGCCTCGACGAACTTCCCGGTCTGCTTGCGCACCGCGCCCGTGAAGGAGCCCTTCTCATGCCCGAAGAGCTCCGATTCGATGAGCTCCTCGGGAATCGCAGCGCAGTTGACCTGGACGAAGGGGCCGCCGGCGACTTTCGAGCCCTTGTGGATCTCGCGTGCCACAAGCTCCTTGCCCGTCCCGCTCTCTCCTGCGATCAGGACCGTCGCGGTCGTGGGCGCCGCGCGCGCGACCTCGGCGCGAAGGCGCTGCATGGGGGCGCTCCTGCCGACGAGGACCGACTCCTCTTCGAGCTTGCGGCGGAGACGCTCGTTCTCGGCCGCGAGCGAATTGCGGGAGAGGGCGTTCTGGAGCGAGATCAGGATCCGCTCGCGCTCGGGAGGCTTCTCGAGAAAGTCCACGGCCCCGCGGCGCGTCGCCTCGACCGCCGTGGCGATGTCGCCGTGCCCCGAGATCATGAGCACCGGTGGGGCCCCTTCCCGTTCCACGATGCGGTCGAGAATCTCGAGCCCGTCCATTCCGGGCATCTTGATGTCGAGCAGCACCGCGTCCATGCGGTCCGCTTCGAGAGCGGCCAGGGCGGCCTTCCCTTCCGGGGCGGTCGCCACCTGGTAGCCCTCGTACTCCAGGATCATCCGGAGAGCGTCCCGGATGCCCGGATCGTCGTCCACCACGAGGACGCGTCTGGCCATACCCCGAGTCTCTAGCAAACCGTGAGCCCTCTCAAGAGGAGTTGGGGAAGCCGAGCCGCCCCGGGAGCAAATGCCGCCGACTCCGGGTCTGCCATCGCAATTGTCGCGACATTCACCCGGCCGACCAGGACCTAATCTTCGAGCTTGATCAAGGCGAAGAGGGAGACCTTGGCCTGCGGCCTGTAGTAGTAGATCCTCAGGTATTCCCCCTTGGGCGTGTTCTTGACGATGTTCGCGAACTCCTCCGTCGACGTCACCGACTTCCCGTTGACCTGCGTGATGACGTCTCCGTCTCTCAGGTTCGCGTCGGCCGCGGGCGAAACCTCGCGGACGTGCTCGACGTAGATTCCCTCGATCTTCGGGTCCAGGCTCATCATCTGTCGCATCTGCGGCGTGATCGGCCTCACCGACACGCCGAGCTTCCCGTGCGAATCCTCGGATCCCTTCGACCCCTTCTCGTTCTCGGCGGAGCCTTCGGCGCCGCGCTCGGCCAGCGTCACGTTGAAACCCATCTCCTTACCGTCGCGCATGACGGTCAGGTGGACCTTGCTTCCGGGCGCCTTGCTGGAGACGTAGCCGATGAGATCGCGGGTCGTCTTGACCGGCACGCTATCCACCCGGACGACCGTGTCGCCGGGCTTCACACCCGCCTTGTCCGCCGGATCTCCGGGAACGACGGACTCGACGAACGCTCCGTCGGTGGACTTCAACTTGAAGGCTCCCATCACGTCCTGGTCCACGGGGTTGATGTTGATCCCGAGGTATCCGCGGACGACTTTCCCCTTCTCGCGCAGCTGCGGAAGGATCGTCTTCAGGACGTTGACCGGCACGGCGAAGCCGATGTTCTGGGCCGGCCGGTACATCGCGGTGTTGATGCCGATGACCTCGCCGTTGACGTTGATGAGCGGCCCTCCGGAGTTTCCGAAGTTTATGGCCGCGTCGGTCTGGATGAAGCTCTCGAAGGAGCGCGTGGAGAGATCGGCAGTCAGGCCCGACCGGTCCTTGGCCGAGACGACGCCTACGGTGACGGTCTTGTCGAAGTTCAGGGGATCTCCCACGGCCATGACCCACTCCCCGACGCGGAGCCTGTCGGAATCGCCGAGGGGAAGCTTCGGAAGCGTGCGCTTGGCATCGATCTTGAGCAGAGCCAGATCCGTCGCGGGGTCCTTGCCGATGACCTTGGCCGTGAAGCGCTCCTTGTTGATGCGCACGTCCACCCGGTCGGCGCCCTCGACGACGTGGTAGTTGGTCACGATCTCGCCGCTCTCGGAGACAACGAAGCCGGTGCCGCCCTGGACGTCCTTGTGCTCCTCCTGGTCGTCACGCGGCTGATTCCGGCGCGGGCCGAAAAAGAACTCGAAGGGATCCTGGCTCTCTCCGCCCCCTCCGAAGGGGGAGAGCTGGCGGTTCCGGGCGCCCTTGACGATGTTGGTCGATGTGATGGACACGACCGCGGGCATCGCCTCGTCGGCGATGTCGGCGAAGGAAGGGAGGACGACGGAGCCCGACCGCGGCCGCGGCGGAGTTTCCTTCTGAGCTTCCGTTCGCGGCGTGACGTTCACGGAGCCGGCGACGACCATCCCAAAGATGACGGCCGCTCCGATCAACGCCGAGAAGGAGAGCGCTCGTTTTGTAGACTTGTGCATGACGGTTTTTTTCTCCTCACCGCCGGCGACCCGCGCCAGCGTCACAAAAGCAACAGCCCGTCCCGCTTTCTCATTCCTGTCCCGGGGGGATCTCCAGTCTCTCCCTCTCGACGAGGATGCACCGGTCCATCGCGACCGGGATCCCGGCCTCTTCCAGGCGGCGGGCTGCCTCCCGGTCCACGACGCCCTGCTGCATGAAGAAGAAGCCCGCTCCGCGGGCGATCGCCTCCTCGGCCAGCCGCCCGACCTCGCTCGAGCGCCGGAAGACGTCCACGATGTCGACGTGCACGTCCCCGGGGATTTCCGAGAGCGCCCCGTAGCACTTCTCTCCGAGGATCTCGTTGTGTCCCGGGTTGACCGGAATGACCCGATACCCGCAGCTCTTCAGATAGCGCGCGATCACGTGGGACGGCCGCGCCGGATCAGGAGAGCAGCCCACGACGGCCACGGTCCGCGCGCTTTCGAGCGCGCGCCGGATCTGCCCGGAGTCGTTCAACGGCTCTCCCCATGTCCACCCTTGCCGGCACCCTCTCTCTCTGGACGAATATTGTAGAAGAAGGTTACGGTCACGCCTTCCCGGTCCGACCCCAGGTCCTTGGGAAGCGGCCGGAACGGCGACGACGTCAGAATCGCCTGGAGCGCGGCGTTATCGAAGGGGGGCGTGCCGGAAAAACTGATGATCTTGGCTCCCTCGACGCGGCCGTCGCCGCGGATGAAGAAACGGACCGACAGCCTGCCCTTCCAGCCCAGCCGGGCCAGCTCCGGGATCTCCCAGTGCAGCTTGATGCGGCGGACCATCTCTTCGGCGTAGGCGCCCCAGTCGTACCAGGTCGTATCGAAGGAGATCGGGCCGGAATCAACGAAGCCCCCTTCGGGATTCGGGAATCCCGCTCCCGACTCTCCAGGCGATCCGACGACTCCCCTGGCCGCTTCCTCCATCCTGCGCTGGAGGTCCGGGAGCGTCGGGCCCACGCGGCCGGACGAGAGCTTCCCGGCCGGGGGCACCAGCAGAGCGTCCTGGCCGCCGGCCTCCTTCTGACCAGGCGCCGCGGGCGAGGAAGAGTCGGCTCCCGTTCCAGTCGACTTCGGCACTCGCGGCGCGGGAGCCGCGGCGGCCTGTCCGGGCGCGAGACCCTCCTTGCCCGGACGAGGGGCGACGAAGGGGGTCTCTGAGCGGCCGCGGGAGGGGTCGCCCCCACCCGCCCGCCGGGTCAAGTCAGAGAGCTCGGACTTGCGGGTGCTCTCCCGCGCCGGCCCGGGCGCCGAGCGGAAAACGATGGGTATCTTCCGGTCCAGCTCTCTCTGCCGTTCGGATTCGACGATCTCACCGAGCAGGCCCTTATGCGAACCGAGAGAGGGAAAACCGGGAGCATGAAGAATGAAAACGAGAATCAGGACATGCGCGGCGATCGAGAAGAGAATCGCTCTCTCGATGGGGAAGGCCCGGTCGGGCCTTCTTTCCAGATCGAAGAGGTCTTTTTCGGGGATCTCGGAGGGCGTGGGCGCGCTCTCGTCCAGATCCAGCAGCGACCATCGGGTCGGCCGAGCCGGCCGTTGCTCCTCCTCCGCCCTCGGACTGAGATCAAACACGCAGTTTTTGGCCCAAAGGGGTACTCCGTCTCCCTAAACGCGCCGGGGCGTCCGGCGATTTCGAGATGCGCCAATTATTTGCGCCATGCCGGCCCTCCGCCCCCCGTCTCTCGACTTTCCCCGCCCGTTCTGATAAAAAACGCTTGGCGATCTGTGGATCCGGACGAGCGGGCCGCGGCCCGCTTTTTTATTCGCCGGGACAGGAGATGAAGCTGAGCGACGAGACCACCGGGGAGATTCGGGCCATCGCGGCGGATAAGGGGTGCCGCCTGCTCGCCGTCGAAAGCGCGGGAGCGGGGCGTTGCTCGGTCCTGCGCCTCGTTCTCGAGCGCTCGACCGGCGACCCTGCGACGATCGAGGACTGCGAAACGGTCTCTCGGGAGGTCTCGGCGTTGCTGGATTCGACGGGCGAGGTGGCACACCGCTACACGCTGGAAGTCTCTTCGGCGGGGCTCGAGCGCCGGCTCTATTCCGTCGGGGACGCGGAGCGCTTCGCGGGGCGGCGCGTGAGGGTCAGAACGGAGAGGCCCGTCATGCCAGAGCCGATCGGCGAGCCGGGCCGCGCGCCCCTGACGGCGGCCCGCAGCTTCGGGGGAATCCTCGACCGCGTCGACGGAGACGAGCTCCGTGTCGTTGATGAGGAAAACCGCAGAATCTATAATGTCCGTTTCGGCGATATCCGGGTGGCAAGGCTCGAGTTTCAGTGGCCGGACAGGGGCAAGGGGAATTGAGGAGAGGCGCTTTCCGATGATCATCGATCCGTCGGTCATCCGACAGGTGTCGCGCGAGAAGGACATCGATCCGGAGAAGATGTTCGCCGCGCTGGAAGAGGCGATGTCCTCGGCCGCGCGCAAGTTCTACCACGACAAGGCCGTCGTGACCGCCATCGACCGCAAGACGGGCGAGATGTCGGTGACTTCCCGCCGCACTGTCGTCGAGGAGCTCGACACCGAGTCGGAAGAGCCTCCGCCGCAGATCCTCCTGTCGGAGGCGCAGGAGCTCCTCGCCCGCAAGGGCACCAGGGGGGATGTGCGCGTCCTGCGCCCGGCCGGCGAGGGACAACCGCCCGCGGAGGTTTCCGACGTCGCCACGGGCGACGAGATCGTGCAGGACCGCGAGCCGATCGGCCTGGGCCGCATCGCCGCGCAGACCGCCAAGCAGGTGCTCTACCAGAAGGTGCGCGAGGCCGAGCGCGACAACATCTACAACGAGTTCCAGCCGAAGATCGGGGAACTCATGAGCGGGACCGTCAAGCGCTTCGAGCGCGGCGACATGATCGTGGACCTGGGCAAGACCGAGGCGATCATCCCTCGGGACCAGCAGTCGCGCGCCGAGCGCTACGGCCAGGGAGAGCGCATCCGGTCCATCCTCTTCGACGTCCACAGGAACCCGAAGGGCCCGCAGCTGGTCCTTTCCCGGACCGACCCGCGATTGCTCATCCGGCTCTTCGAGATGGAAGTGCCGGAGATCTACGACGGGACGGTCGTCATCAAGGGGGCCGTCCGCCAGCCGGGCGAGCGCGCCAAGGTAGCGGTGCGCTCGCGGGAGCGCGACGTGGACCCGGTGGGAGCGTGCGTGGGAATGCGCGGGAGCCGCGTCCAGTCCATCATGCGCGAGCTGCACGGCGAGAAGATCGACGTCATCCTCTACTCCGACGACCTGATCACTTTCGCGCAGAATGCGCTCGCCCCGGCCAAGATCACCCGCGTCTCGCCCATTCACCGCGAGGACGGGACGATGAGCCTGGACTGCGTCGTCGAGGACGACCAGCTCTCGCTCGCGATCGGCAAGAAGGGGCAGAACGTGCGCCTCGCTTCGGCGCTGATCGGACTGAAGATCGAGATCAAGGGCGAGACCGAGGTCAAGGGCGAGGTCGCGCAGGCCCTGACCCGCATGCTCGAGGCGTCCCGCCAGAGACAGGCCCCCGTCAACGAGGTACCGGGCATCGGCGAGAAGACCGCCGAGCGGCTCATCGAGGCGGGGATCACGACGCTCTCCGACCTGCTCGAGAAGACCGCGCAGGAGCTCGCCGAGATCCCCGGCATCGGTGAAAAGTCGGCGGAGAAGATCCTGGCGGCGGCCGCCGAGTTCCAGCAGGCGCGCGCGGCGGCGGCCCAGGCCGAGGAGTCCGCCGCCGAGGAACCCACCGAACAGGCCGCCGAAGGAGCCCAAGAGCAAGCGCAAACGGAAGCTGAGACGGAACAGGAAACGACCGTCAGGGAGTAGCGAAGAACCTCCATGGGAAAGATCCGAGTCGAAGAACTGGCCGCCCAGATGGGCATCGGCAGCAAGGAAGTGCTTTTCCTGCTGCAATCCATCGGCGTCGATGTGAAGTCGCCCCAGGCCGCGCTGGACGAGGCGACCGTCCTGGCCATCCTCCAGGGGAAGACGCACGCGCCCAAGCAGCTCATCGTCCGCGACACCGAGGCCAAGGCGTTTCGTCCCCAGAAGAGCGCCCTGTCGCGGATCAAGATCGTGGAGAAGCCGCTCGTTCCCGCCAGGGCTCCGTCGGAGGAGGAACCGGAAGCCGTGCGGCCGGCTGTGGAACGCCCGGCAGCGGCGGAGACGAAGGTCGCCGCGGAATCCAGGACCAAGACGGCCGAGCCGGCGCGCACCGCGGTCGTGCCGTCGGAACCGGAGCCGGAGGCCCCGAAGCCCCTTCCTCGCAAGATCGTCTTGCCGCCGCGGCCCGCCCCTCCCCAGCGTCCCTCCGCGAGCGCGCCGGCAGGACATGCGCAAACGCGGCCACCGGCGCCTGCGCCCCCCCCGCGCTCGGGCGCGGCGGCGCGCGCGACGGGGTTCATTCGGCCGAGCGCGCCGCCCCCGTCCGTTTATCACCCGGCGCCGGGCGGCCCGGGCGCCCGTCCCGTGGGAGGCGGGCCGCCGCGGCCCGGCCAGCCAGGACGCCCCGGCGCAGGTCCGGTTCCCCGTCCGGGCGGCCCCGCCGGCGCCCGCGCCGCCACTCCCGCGGTGCCGGAGCGCGGCGGCCTGACCAAGCGCAAGAAGGACGAGAAAGAGGAGGCGAAGAAGCCCGCCAAGAAGGGGGGGGCGAAGCCGAAGATCACGGTCGCCGACGAGGTCGACCTGCGGGAGTTCGTCGGCGCTTACGAGGAAGACACGTATTCCGACATCACGCTCCCCTTGATCGAGAAGACCGCGGAGACCGACGAGGCCCCCGCTCCCAAGCCGGTTTCCAAGTCCGCCCTGCGCCGCGCGGCCAAGGAGACCCGGGCCCACGATTCGGGCAAGCTCCTGGAGTTCAAGAAGCCGCTGCCGACCGGGCCGGTCTTTCTTTCCGAGGGCGTGACGGTCAAGGAGCTCTCGGAGAAGCTCGGGGTTCTCGCCAAGGACATCGTCCGCCTTCTCATGGCGCGCGGCGTCTTCGCCACCGTCAACCAGGCCCTCGACGCCGAGACCGCGATCCAGCTCGCGAAGGAGGTCGGAGTCGAGGCCGCCGTCGTCTCCTTCGAGGAGGAGCTCGAGCTTTCCCGCGCCGCGCAGGACACGAAGGAGGGCCACGCGCCTTCGGTTCCGCGCGTTGCGCGAGCGCCGGTCGTGACCGTCATGGGTCACGTCGACCACGGGAAGACTTCGCTCCTCGACGCGATCCGACAGACGAAGGTGGCGGAAGGAGAGGCCGGAGGAATCACGCAGCACATCGGCGCCTACCGCGTCGAGGTCAACGGCAAGCCGATCGTTTTCCTCGACACTCCGGGCCACGAGGCCTTCACCTCGATGCGCGCGCGCGGCGCCAAGGCGACCGACATCGTCGTCCTCGTCGTTGCGGCGGACGACGGCGTGATGCCGCAGACGATCGAAGCGATCGACCACGCCCGCGCGGCCAAGGTCCCGATCGTCGTCGCGATCAACAAGATCGATAAGTCCAACGCCAACCCCGACCGGGTCAAGAAGGAGCTCGCCGACCGCGGCGTGCTGCTCGAATCCTGGGGCGGCGATGTGCCGTCGGCCGAGATCTCGGCGCTCAAGAGGCAGGGAATCGAGCACCTGCTCGAGCTGCTCCTGATCGTCGCGGACATGCAGGAGCTGACAGCGCCGCTCGCCGAGGAAGCGCGCGGCGTGGTTCTGGAAGCGCGCCGGGACGCGGGACGCGGCAACGTCGTGACGGTGCTCGTCCAGTCCGGGACTCTCTCGGTGGGGGACGTCTTCTTCGCGGGATCCGTCTTCGGCCGCGTCCGCTCGATGCACGACGACCGGGGCGCGAAGGTCGCGCTGGCCGGGCCTGCGACGCCCGTCGAGGTCACGGGCTTCGAGGATCTGCCCATGGCGGGAGACACGTTCCAGGTCGTCGAGGACGAGACGAAGGCCCGCTCGATCGTCTCTTTCCGTCAACAGAAGGACCGCGACAAGGTCATGGCGGCGTCCTCCAAGATCTCCCTCGATCAGCTCTTCAGCCGGATCCAGGAAGGGAAGATCAAGGAGCTGCCGCTGATCGTGAAGGCCGACGTGGCCGGCTCCGTCGAGGTGCTGTCGCAGGCGATCCAGGCCCTCTCCAACGAGAGGGTGAAGATCTCGCTGCTGCACGCGGGCGTGGGCGCGATCAACACCAACGACGTCCTGCTCGCCTCCGCCTCCGGCGCAATCATCATCGGCTTCAACGTGCGGCCGGAGAAGAAGGCGGAGATCGAGGCCGACAAGAACGGCGTCGAGATGCGCCTCCACACGATCATCTACAACGTCACCGACGAGATCAAGGCCGCCATGGAAGGCCTGCTCGAGCCGACTCTGAAGGAGATCCCCCGCGGCCGAGCTGAGGTCCGCAACACGTTCCAGGTGCCGAAGTTCGGCGTCGTCGCCGGCTGCCTCGTCACGGAGGGATCGATCACGCGCAACTCGCAGCTGCGCCTTCTGCGCGACAACCGGGTCATCTACGAAGGGAAGGTCGGGTCCCTGCGCCGCTTCAAGGACGACGTCTCCGAGGTCAAGCAGGGTTTCGAGTGCGGCATCGGCCTCGACCGCTACCAGGACGTCAAGGTCGGTGACATCCTCGAGGCCTATCAGGTCGAGAAGGTCGCCGGCGTGATGAACGGGTAAAGCCGTCAGCTCTCGGCTGTCCGCTCCTGGCTTCGGGATTCTTCGAATCGCTGTTCCGCCTCGAATTATGGTAATTGCCTATGCGCTCTTCGACCTGCACCTTCCGGGCTGCCGCGGCCTGAAAGAGAAGCGCATGATCGTCAAGAGCCTGAAGAGCCGTATCCGCAACGAGTTCGAGGTCTCCGCAGCCGAAGTGGGTGATCAGGACTTGCTTCAACGATCCCAGCTCGGCGTCGCCGCCGTCGGACCCGATCAGCAGCCCCTCGACGCCTTGTTGCAGGACGTCCTGCGGTTCGTCGAAAACAACCTCGACGGCCAGCTCCTGGATTACCGGAATGAGTTCATACATATCGGCTGAA
>DATIRW010000090.1:0-13397 GCA_035469365.1 Thermoanaerobaculia bacterium | reverse complement strand
CCTGGTGACGGTCGAACAGCTCGTCCCCGACGCCGGACCCGCCTACGACCGCTACCGCGGCGAGGTCGGATCGGGTTGGGAGGCCAGCCTTGCGGACCTGAAGAAGTATCTGGAGGGGCCGCGGCGGCGGCGCGTCTTCATCGAAGAGGGCCTGCCGGAAAATTGAGATGGGGAGACGGGGAGACCGTGGGGGGGAGATGCCCGGAGAGGATCACCCGGTTGCCCCGTCACCCAGTCCCCCGGTCCGTTGAGTACGCGAGCAGCAACTAGAATGATGGCTATGGTATCGGAGAGCGTCAGTTGTCAGGAGTGCGGCGGCACGGGATGGATCCTCGAGTCGCCCGACGGGCGCAAACAGGCTCGGCCTTGCTCCTGCCGAGCGGCGATGCTTCGGCGGGAGAAGCTCGAGGCGGCCGGCATCCCGGAGCGCTACCGCAATTGCACGCTCGAAAAATTCTCGGACACTTCCGCCGTTCTCACGGTTGCAAAGGGGAAGGCTCGCGAGTTCGTGGATTGCTATCCCGCCGTGGACTCCGGGCTCCTTCTGGTGGGGCCCTCCGGCCGCGGTAAGACGCACCTCGCCTGCGCGATTCTTTCGGAGCTCATCCTGACGAAGGGAGCCCAGGGCCTGTACGCCGACTTCTCGGACCTTCTGATCCGCATCCAGACGACTTTTCGCGCAGACGCGGATTCTTCGAAGGAATCTCTCTTGACGCCGTTCGCCGAGACAGAACTGCTGGTCCTGGACGAGCTCGGCGCCTCCAAGCCGCATGCCTGGGTCCTCGACGTCCTTTACAACGTTCTCAACACTCGATACAACAGGAAGAAGATCACGATCGCGACCTCGAACTTCGAGGACGAAATCGACTCATCCTCGGGGGAGAAAGAGAGGCTCGAGGACCGAATCGGCTATCGGCTGCGCAGCCGGCTCTATGAGATGTGCCTCGTGGTGCCGTTGCGTGGCGGCGACTTCCGCAAGGACGTTCTCGTGCCCCGGATTCGGTCCCGGTTTTGAGAGTTCTCCCTGGGGCTCTCCTGGGAGCGCTCCTTGTCTTCGGTGCCGGCTGCGCCGGCGTCTCTCCTCCGGCTCCCGCGCCGGGGGAACGGGTGCCGACTCCCGGCCCGGCGCCTGTTCCGGCGCCCACGCCGGCTCCGTGGAGCGGCGCGGCGCAAGCAACCGTCCCGGTCCCCTCCGACTCCGCTCCCTCGGGGACCCTCCTGCGGGTGGGGGTCAGGAGCGATCTGGCGGAATTCGTCTACGGCCCGCCGGGACAACGCTGGATCGTTTCCTCCGCCGCGCGAGCCGAGGTCCTGCGCGGGCCTCTGCGCTTTCGCCCCGAAGGGGCAGCCGCAAGCGGCTTCCAGGTTCAGGCGGGGGCGTTCTCGCAGGAGGCTCCGGCGCGGGAGCGCCAGGAGCGGCTCGCTTCTCGGTTCGGAGTCGCGGGCACGGTGGCGTTCTCCGCGGACCGGGGCGTGTACCGCGTGCTATTGGGCTCGTTTTCCGACCGTCCCTCCGCCGAGGCCCTCGCGGACAGGCTGCGCGGCGCCGGGGAAGAGGCGATGGCCGTCGAGGGCAGAGCCGCGCCGCCCGCCGAAGCGGCCGCTTTTCTGAATGTGACCGTGGAGGACGGGAGCGCCCGGCGCCTTCTCTCTCCCGCGGACATCTATCCGGCGGACGCCGACGCCCGGGTCCTCCTCGACGCGAAACCCTACCGCGGAAGCCTGCGCATCCTGGTCAACCCGCGCGGCCTCGTGACCGTGGTCAACCGCATTGACCTGGAGGAATACCTGTACGGCGTCGTTCCCGCCGAGATGGGCCCGAAGCGCTACGACGAGCTCGAGGCGTTGAAGGCGCAGACCGTCGCGGCGCGCACCTACGTGCTCGCCCACCGGGGGCAGTTCGAGAGCGAGGGCTACGACGTCTGCGGCACGGCAAGGTGCCAGGTCTATTCCGGGCTCTCCGCCGAGGACCCGCTGTCCAACGCCGCCGTCGAGTCAACGCGCGGGCTCGTGCTCGCCTTCGGCGGCCGGTTCGCCGACGCGCTCTTCACCTCGACGTGCGGGGGACGGACGGAGAACGTCGAGAACGTCTTCGGCGAGCCCGCGGTCCCGTACCTCGTTTCGGTCGAGTGCTTTGAGCTTGCCAGTTCGGCTCTGCCGGGAGCCGCTCTGGACGGCAAGACCGGCGCGCGGCCGCGGACGGGCCTCGAGTGGCGCGGCTCCGTGCTCGCGCATCATGTCCCCGGGAAGCGCGCGGGCCGCTCGGCGTTGCTCGAGACCGCTCAGAAGTGGGCGGGCGTGGCGGCGGAAGCGTCGCCGCCCGCGTCGCTCTCTCCCAATGCCGTCTACCCGTCGCTCATCGGGGCATTCGGCCTCGCCCCCGCCCGGGCTCTCCACCTGGACCCGAGGGAGCAGAGCTACTTCGCCGAGTCGCCGTCCGTCTCCGGCCGTCTCTCCGGTCCTGCCCAGGAGGCTTACGATTTCCTCGTTCGATTCCGTTTCGTTGCTGGCGAGACGCTTCCTCCGCCAGACCGGACGCTGACCGAAGAGGAGTACGCGGGGCTCCTCTTTTCCGCGGCGCTCCGGCAGGCGGGGGTGACGGAAGGGAGCGGGCGTTTCCTGCGCCGGGAAGCCTCGAACGTCTGGGTGAAGACGCCGGAAGGGCGGCTGGGGCTGCCCGTGGACCCGGAGCTGCCTCTCGCGCGGCGCTCCGGCGAGATCTACTTTCCGGCAGCTTCTCTCAGCTTGCGCGCGGGCGACCGCCTGCGCTGGTGGAAGAGAGGAAGCCAGATCCTGGCGCTCTGGGTGGAAGTCGAGGTCGCCGCGCCTTCCTTCGAGCGCGAATCGTCCTGGACGGAGTGGGTGCGCCGCGTCTCGGGCAAGGAGCTCGCCCGGCGGATGGCCGCGCGGGTGGCCGGGAGCGAGGTGCGCGAGATCGCCGTCGTCAAACGGAGCGCCTCGGGACGGGCGATCGAGATCCGCGTGACGACGGACGCCGCCGAGGTCGTCCTGCGCCGGTTCGACCTCCGGCAGGCCCTGGAGCTTCCGGAGATGCTCTTCTCGGTCCGGAAGGTGCGCGGACCGCAGGGAGAGCCGGAGTTTCTGTTCCTGGGACGGGGCTGGGGTCACGGCGTCGGCTTCTGCCAGAACGGCGCTTACGGGATGGCGCTCGCCGGGGCGTCCTACGACCGGATCCTGCGCCACTATTACACCGGTATCGAGATCGTGACGTCCGACGCGGTCACGGCGGGACCGGCATCCGTCCGGTGAGAGTGGTCTAGGTCTAAGGTCTGAGGTCTAAGACTCTAAGGTCGGGGCTCCGGGATCTCAGACATTAGACTCTTGACTTCCGGATGATGCGACCGCCCGCGATAAAATGACCCTCATGAGCACAGCGGTATCAGCCGAACGACAAGCCATCCTTCAGACGGTCCGCGAGTTCGCCGACGCGGAGATCCGACCGCATGTCATGGAGTGGGACGAGAAGCAACAGTTTCCGGTCGACGTGTTTCGAAAGTTGGGAGAACTGGGCCTGCTCGCCACGATTTTCCCAGAGGAATACGGCGGATCGGGTCTTTCCACCGGCGATTACGCGGCGATCGTCGAGGAGCTCGCGAGCGTGGACGGCTCGGTGGCTCTCGCTCTGGCTGCCCACACGTCGCTCGGCTCGAGCCACATCTTCCGGTTCGGGAACGAAACCCAGCGCCGGCGTTACATGCCCCGGCTCACCTCGGGCGAGTGGCTGGCAGCGTGGGGTCTGACCGAGGCCGAGGCGGGCTCCGACTCGGGCGGCACCAGGTCCACGGGTGTTCGGGACGGCGCCGGCTGGGTCCTGAACGGCTCGAAGAATTTCATCACCAACGCCTCGGTCGGCGGCGTGGCCGTCCTGATGGCCGTGACCGATCCCGCCAAGGGCCACGGCGGGATCTCAGCCTTCATCGTCGAGCTCGACAATCCGGGAATCCGCGTGGGCAAGAAGGAGAACAAGCTCGGAATGCGAGCGTCCGACACCTGCACGCTCGTCATGGAGGACTGCCGGATTCCGGCGGAGAACCTCCTCGGGGCCGAAGGGGAGGGCTTCACCAACTCGATGAGGATCCTGGACGGCGGCCGGATCTCGATCGCGGCGCTCGCTGTGGGGATCGCGCGAGGCGCGTACGAGGCGGCGCTTCGGTATTCGAAGCAGCGCCGGCAGTTCGGCCGCGCCATCTGCGAGTTCGAGGCGATCCGCTTCTACCTGGCCGAGATGGCGACCGAGATCGACGCCGCCAGGCTCCTGACCGAACGCGCGGCGCAGGCCAAAGACCGGGGAGAGGAACACGGGCGTTTTGCGGCGCAGGCCAAGTACTACGCCTCCGAGATCGCGGTCCGGGCGACCGACCGCGCGCTCCAGATCCACGGCGGCTACGGCTTCATCAAGGACTTCCCGGTCGAGAAGTTCTACCGCGACGTCAAACTGTGCACCATCGGCGAAGGCACCACGGAGATCCAGAAGCTGGTTATCGCCAAGAACCTCCTGGCGAGCTCTTGAGAGGCTTTGGAGAAGCGGGGTGATCGGGTGTTCGGGATTCGGTGCCCGGTTCTCGGGAAGCCGCACCGAACACCGGACACCGAGCCCCAAACATTCTTCATCCGATGTCACCGATGAATGTTGGTTTGTCGCCCGCTGACCGCGTTTCCGGTTCAGAATCCTCTCGCGCTCTCGCGGCGGGCGTCCTCGCGCGGCAGCCCCGCGAGGTCGGGCGGGCGATCACGGCGGTTGAGAACGAGGGAGGAGCGGCCGAGCTGCTCCGGACCCTCTTCCCCCGCACGGGGAGAGCCCGGGTCATCGGCATCACGGGCCCGCCGGGCGCCGGCAAGTCCACGCTCGCGCAACGTCTGGCGCAGGCGTATCGGCGGCGGGGCAAGACCGTCGGCATCGTGGCCGTGGATCCTTCTTCTCCCTTCACGGGCGGGGCGATCCTGGGGGACCGTATTCGGATGGCGGAGATCTACACGGACCCCGGCGTCTTCATCCGTTCGATGGCCACGCGCGGCGCCCTCGGAGGGCTGGCGCGGGCGACCTCCGACGCCGTGGACGTGCTCGACGCGGCGGGCTACGACGTCATCCTGATCGAAACGGTGGGTGTCGGGCAGGACGAGGTGGACATCATCAAGGCCGCGGAGACCACGGCGGTCGTGCTCGTGCCCGGCCTCGGAGACGATATCCAGGCGATCAAGGCGGGCATCCTCGAGATCGGCGACGTCTTCGTCGTCAACAAGGCCGACCGGGAGGGGGCCGACCGCACCGCGGCCGAGCTCGCGATGATGCTCGATCTTTCCGCGCAAAAGGGGTGGCGGCCGCCGATCGTCCGAACGGTTGCGCCCTCGAACTCGGGAGTGGAGGAGGTCATCGCGGCCCTCGAGTCGCACGGGGAGCATCTGGCCGGCAGCGGCGAGGCTCGCGAAAGGCGGCGGCGGCGCGTCCGCGCCCGGCTCCTCGCGCTCCTGGACGAGCGTTTTCGGGCTTCGGTCCAGACCCGCGAGGACCGGCCGGGAGGTCTCGACGAAGCCGTCCGGCGCGTCGCGGAACGCGAAGAGGACCCCTACTCCGCGGCCGAGTCCCTGTTTGCAGCCGTGATCCGAACCGAGAGCACCGAACACCGAACACCGAGCACCGGACACCGTCAATCATGACGGCTTACAAGATCGATCACATCGGCATCGCGGTCGTCTCGATCGACGAGGCGATCGAGGTGTACCGCGCTCTCGGTCTCGAGGAGAAGCATCGCGAGGAGGTCCCGGCGCAGAAAGTCGTGACCGCGTTTCTGCCCGCCGGCGAAGGCCGGATCGAGCTGCTGGAACCGACCTCCGAAGACTCTCCGGTGGCAAAGTTCCTGAAGAAGCGCGGGCCTGGAATTCACCACATCTGTTTCGCCGTGCGCGACATCGACGGAACCGTCGCGGATCTCGCGCGGCGAGGATTCCGTCTCATCAATTCCCGGCCGGCGCCCGGGGCCGACGGAAAGCGGATCGTCTTCCTCCATCCCGACTCGGGCAACGGGGTTCTCATCGAGCTCTCCGAGGACGCGGCGGGCAGATGAAGGCGGGGAGCTTCGTCCTGGTGCACCTTTCGAGCCCGCGGGAGAAGTTCTGGGGTCTCCTCGAGCACTCCGACGCGAGCGGCGTCACGGTGCGCGGACTGGGGGTCGAAGGCTTCGAGGACTGGCTGCGAGAGATCGTTCGGGAGGCCTCTCCGACCTTCTCGCCTGCCACGGTCTTCTTTCCCCTTCAGCGCGTGGAGAGGATCTCCCTCGACGAGACCATCGGGGAAGCCGTTTCCCTCGCCGAACGCTTCCGTCGCGCCGTCGGTGAAGACCCGCGCGACTACCTCGCCCCGGACTCTTCGGGGAACTAGCGCGTTTTCAGGTTTTCCATTCTCAAGAGTCTGGAACCTGAAACCGGAAACGCGGCGCGTGATCGCCGCTCAGCATCGCAGATAGTCGGGCGTCCAGTTCTTTATTCGGCGCTTGATCTCGTCGCGGCTCCCGATGTTGTTGGTCAGGACCTCTCTCAACAAGTCCGGCATCTCCGCGTCGCTCGCGAACCGGAGCGCCACGAACTGGTCGCGGGTCAGCTCGTCGATGCGGCCCTTGAGGTCGGCCGGCAGGATCTCCTTCAGGCGCAGGCGCATCTCGAGACGGATGATCCGATCCTGGACCGTCAGCGCGAAGATCCGGACGTAGAAAGAGATTCCCAGAAGGGCGACTGCGACGGCGAGCTCGAGCAGCGCCTGCCAGGACGTCCACCGGACCAGCCGGATGAGTCTCCAGATGAGGTTGATGGCCAGGATGCCGAAGACCCCGACATGGTAGAGGGGAACGATCTTGCGGTGATTGGCGAAGTTCTGCGGTTGTCTCTCGGCCATCGTGCCCTCCTGCGAGAAGTCAAGAGTCTGGAGACGAGAGTCTAGAATCCGGAGTCTATCCTCGGGGGCTTCTCTCGACCGCTGACCCTCGGCTCTCGACCGCCTACAGGATGACGTTTTTGATGAAGTAGTCGGCGACGCTCACGGTCCCGTTGACGAGCTGACGGGCGTTCTCCGGGCTCATCTCGAAAGAGCCCGCCGGGTCGCCGGTCGCGGTCGTCAGGACAATCTCGACGACTGCTGCCTTCCCCTTCTCCTGCAGGTCCGCCAGGGCGCGCGCGGACGCGGAGAGCAAGTTGAAAACGGCCTCCTCCGAATTGGCGGTCCCCAGGAGGCGCAGCCTGCCGCGATAGCTCGCCAGGCGGTACTGCGTGATCGCCGCCCCGTCGAGCACCCTGCGGAACGCGAGCTCCACGGCGGGCTCGGGCGCCTGCCAGGCCGTCCCTGATGCCCCGGCCTCGGGGCCTCCGGCTGACTTGGCGGGCGGCACGCCGAGTTTCGTCTTTCGCTGCCGGAGCATCTCCTGAAGGCTATAGGTAGGGGGCGGCTTCAGAACCGGAAGCTTGATCTCCTTGTCCTCTCCCGGAACGATCGCGATGACGTTCCCGGGATTCTCCTTGTTGTATTGCTCGGTGCCTGGAATGTCGATTGTGTCGAGGTCGATCTGGGTGACGGTCCCGTTGGGAAGCGTGATGATCGCCTTGGTTCCCTTCACCTGGTACATGGCGCGGGCGAAGATGATGGAACCGTCCTTCAACTTGATGTTGTAGGCAAAGGCGACAGACGCGGCCAGAGCCAGAGCCGCCAGAACGAGAAGAGCAAGTCGCTTCATGGAGGTCCCTTTCCGCCGGTTTGACAGCGCCGGGCCGGGCTCACATGATACCACTCGATGCTCATCGTCATGGATTCGGCCGCGACGGCCGAAGACGTCCGCCGCGTCGTCGAGACGGTCGAGAGCCTGGGACTGCAGGCGCACCCGATTCCCGGCGCGCAGCGCACGGCCATTGGCATCACAGGCAACCGCGGCTCCGTCGAAACCGGCGCCTTCGAGAACCTGCCCGGGGTCGCCGAAGTCATTCCGGTCTCGGCGCCTTACAAGCTCGTCTCCCGGGAGGCCAAGAGGGAGAACACCGTCGTTTCGGTCGGAGGAGTCGCCGTGGGCGGGCCCGAGGTCGTCGTGGTCGCGGGGCCCTGCGCGGTCGAGTCGGAATCCCAGGCCATGGAGATCGGCCACGCGGTCCGCAGGGCCGGAGCGACGCTCTACCGCGGAGGGGCCTTCAAACCGCGCACGTCTCCCTACTCGTTCCAGGGGCTCGGCGAGGCAGGGCTGAAGATCCTGGCCAGGGTCCGCGGGGAAACGGGCCTGCCCATCGTGACCGAGGTCCTCGACACCGAGACCGTCGAGCTCGTCGCGGAGTACGCCGACTGCCTCCAGGTCGGCGCCCGCAACATGCAGAACTTCTCGCTGCTCAAGAAGCTCGGCAGGACGCGCAAGCCCGTGCTCCTGAAGCGCGGGATGTCCGCCACGCTGGAGGAGCTTCTCCTCTCCGCCGAATACCTGCTGGCGGAGGGCAACTACGATGTCATCCTCTGCGAGCGCGGAGTGCGGACCTTCTCCGACCACACGCGCAATACCCTCGACCTCTCGGCCGTCCCCTACGTGCAGCGGATCTCGCACCTGCCGATCCTCGTCGACCCCTCTCACGGCACCGGCAAGCGGCAGAAGGTCTTGCCCCTCTCCCGCGCCGCGGTCGCTGTCGGAGCGGATGGGCTCCTGATCGAGGTCCACTCTCATCCCGAGGCCGCTCTGTCCGACGGCCCGCAGGCTCTCCTCCCGGAGATGTTCGCCGACCTGATGCGGCAGGTGCGGCTGCTCGCCCCCGTGGTCGGCCGAAGAGCCTAGGCAGGCCCGCGATGCAGAGAGAAGGCCTTCTCGTCCTCGAGGACGGCACGGCGCACCACGGCCTGGCCGTCGGGGCCGGAGGCACCTCCTTCGGGGAGATCGTCTTCAACACCGCGATGAGCGGGTACCAGGAGGTCCTGACCGACCCGTCGTACGCGGGGCAGATCGTCGTGATGACCGCGGCCCACGTCGGCAATTACGGCGTGCGCCGGGACGAGGCGGAATCGGAGAAAGTGCACGTGGCCGGCTTCGTGGCGAGGGACTTTCCCGGGCGATGGAGCGGCACGGGCGGGGAGGAGAGTCTCGCAAGCTACCTCGAGGAGGCGGGCGTCACGGGGCTTCATGGCCTGGATACGCGGGCCCTCGTGCGGCGCATCCGGACTCAGGGGGCGATGCGTGCCGGCCTTTCGACGGAGATCACCGACGCGGAGAAGCTCCTCCGGCTCGTGCTCGACTCGCCGCCCATGATCGGCAGCGATCTCGCTCTCGCCGTCTCGCCTTCGGAGTGCTCCGTCTTCGCGGCCGACAACGAGCGCTTCCACGTCGCGGCGATCGACTACGGGATGAAGCGAAACATCATCCGGCTCCTGAACACCGCCGGCTGCCGCGTGACGGTTTTTCCGGCGACCACGCCGGCCGCGACGATCCTCGGAGCCGCTCCCGACGGAGTCTTTCTTTCCAACGGACCCGGCGATCCGGCCGCACTCGGAGCGCAGATCCGCACGATCGAGGCCCTCATCGGGAAAAAACCGATCTTCGGGATCTGCCTGGGGCACCAGCTTCTCGGGCTCGCACTCGGCGGGAAGACCTTTAAGCTGAAGTTCGGGCACCGCGGCGCGAATCACCCGGTCGCGGATCTGCGCTCGACGGCGGTCGCGATCACTTCGCAGAACCACGGTTTCGCAGTGGACGGGTCCACGCTTCCGGGGGACGTCGAGCCCACGCACCGGAACCTGAACGACGGCACGCTCGAGGGTTTTCGCCACCGCACGCTCCCGATCCTGGCGGCCCAGTTCCACCCGGAGGCTTCGCCCGGCCCGCACGACGCCAACGTCCTGTTCGACACCTTCATCGAAGCGATGGAGCAGGAGGCGAGTCGGTGAGATCGGGACTCGGGGCTCGGGACTCGGGACTCGAGGCCGGGAAAAAACCTTCGTCCACATCCCGCGTCCTTCGTCCCGTGTCCCGGCCCATGGTGCTCTGAGTGCCACTCTCCCTCGAGGTGGCTCTCGGTTATCTGCGGTCGCGTCCCTCGCGCCTCGTCTCCTCGGTCTCGCTGCTTTCGATCGGCGGAATTGCGCTGGGGGTCGCCGCGCTCGTCGTTGCGATGGGCCTGCTCTCGGGCTACCGGTCGGAGATCCAGGGAAAATTGATCGGCGCCAACGCGGAGGTCGTGGTCTTTCCGCTCTCGCTCCCCTCGGGGGCGTCTCCCGACACGCGGTCACTTCAAGCACGCCTGGCGCGGATTCCGCGAGTCAAGGCCATCGCGGCGGTCATCTACCAGACGGGCGTGGCGTCCTCCGCGGCGACCCCCGACGGAACGGACGCGGTCCTGAAGGGCGTGGATCCGGAGCCGGAGCGGGCGGTCTCGCAGATGGACGCTTATCTGCCGGACGCGCAGCGAGTGCTCACGCCCGGCTCGCCCGGGCAGCCGCCGGGTGTGGCAATCGGCGTGGAGCTGGCACGGCGTCTGGACGCCCGCGAGGGGGACACGATCGCGCTCTCGGTGCCCGACCGCGCCTCGGGCGCGGCCCGGTTCGTGCCGCGGACCGGCCGTTTCCGCGTCGGCCGTATCTTCAAGACGAACTTCGCCGAGTACGACGCGGAGTGGGTCTTTCTCCATCGCGAGGCTCTCCGGAGCCTCTGCCGCCTGGAGGCCGAGGCCGACGTCGTCGAGATCAAGCTCGACACGATCCGCGACACCGAGGGCGCGGCGCGGGCGATCGAGAAGGTGGCCGGGCCGGGATTCGCGGTCACCGACTGGAGAAGGATGAACAGCGGTCTCTTCTCCGCGCTGGCGATCCAGCAGACGACCCTTTTTCTCGTCATCGGCCTGATCGTCGCCGTCTCGACGTTCAACGTCGTCTCGACCCTCGTGATGACGGTGCAGGAGAAGAAGCGCGACATCGGCGTTCTCTCGGCCCTGGGAGCCGATCCCCGGTTCTTCTCGCGAGTCTTCCTGATGCTCGGCGCGCTGCTGGGAGGCGCGGGCGTCGCCGCCGGGATCGTGGTCGGATGGCTCATCTGCCGGGCCGCGACGGTGTTCCGGCTGCTTTCGTTTCCGCCGGGAGTGGCGGAAATCTATTTCGTCTCATTCATTCCGTTTCTCGTGCGCGCGGTCGACCTGGCGGCGATCGTGGGCTTCTCGGCTCTCGCCATCCTCCTCGCGTCCTGGGTCCCGGCCCGCCGCGCCTCCCGCATCAACATCGCCGAGGCCCTGCGCTACGAGTAACCGTCGCTCCGCGCTGCACAAGGGACCTGCGCCCTTCGGGTGCACCGGTGCGCGGCTCGCCCGGATGCGGGCTCGACCGCGCCCCTGGTCCCTTGCTCCGCGCTCCGCTCCCGCGTCGCAAGCCTCCTCCCTCGCTTCGCTCGGGGGACTCCTTGCGCCGCGAGCGGCACGAGTGTCGTTCCCGGAAAGATATTCAAGAAGGCTGCTCTCGAGACCTGTGCCAGTCCACTACAGAGCCGGGCCGGCGAGTTTCCGCGGACCACCTATCTGTTATGCCCGGGTCTATAATCCGCGTTGTCGCTTCTCTTTCCGTCAAGGGGGTATCCAATGCTCAAGTTCTCGACAAGAGTTCTCCTTCTCGCGGTTGGTATCTGCGTCGCGGCGTCCTTCGCTTCCGCGCAGGTCTGTTCGGAGTGGCTGTGGTCGAATCCGTTGCCGCAGGGAAACCGGTTGAACGGCGTGGCCTACGGCGGAGGGGTCTTCGTGGCCGTCGGGAGCTCCGGAGTGGTCCTGACGAGCCCGGACGGCTCGGCGTGGACGCCGCGCTTCCCCGACACGCGGTCGGATCTCTACGACGTGGCGTGGAACGGGAAGCTGTTCGTCACGGTCGGCTCGGGGGGCTCGGTCTTCACGAGCCCGGACGGCGTCTTCTGGTCGCCGCGCGCGACCGGCTCGTCCGCGACGCTCTACCGTCTGGCCTGGAACGGGACCGTTCTGACCGCCGTGGGGAGCTCGGGCACGATCCTGACGAGCCCGGACGGCTCGTCCTGGGCGGCGCGATCCTCCGGAGCCGACCAGGCGCTGCGGGACATCGCGTGGAGCGGGTCCCGGTTCGTCGCGGTGGGAGACAGCGGCACCATTCTCGCCAGCTCCGACGGCGCGGCCTGGGCGCGCAGCCCCTTCGACACCAGCGACATGCTCTTCTCGGTCGCATGGAATGGAGTGGAGTTCGTCGTCAGCAGCTCCGGGTTCATGACGGCTTCGGTGCTTCGCGGCACGGACGGAGTGAACTGGAAAAGCGACTACCTGGGACTCGTCGTCCCGATGCAGCGCCTGGCCTGGACGTCGAGCGGCTTTCTCGGCGTGGGCTCCTACGGGAACGTCTTCTCAAGCCCCGATGGCCAGGTCTGGGCCAACAGCCTGGCTCCGACCGGCTCCGACCTGCTGGGTCTCGCTTCGGATGGGAAGACCGTCGTGGCCGTCGGCGCCAAGGGGACGATTCTCACGACTACGGACCGCGCCGGCTGGACGCACCGGACCGTGGGCAACCGCAATCCCCTGGCGAAGGTAGCGTGGGATGGGACGCAATACGTCGCGGTCGGCGGCTTCGGAGCAGCGCTCACGAGTCCTGACGCCGCGATGTGGACGAGCCAGGCGCCGTTCTTCGACCGCTGGCTCCTGGGCGTCGCCTCGAACGGGAAGCGATGGGTCGCGGTCGGCGAGCAGAACGCCATCTTCTCGAGCCAGGACGGTGTCGCCTGGACGCGGCGGACCCCGGTGAAAACCGTCGTCCTTCAGGACGTCCTCTGGGACGGGGCCCGGTTCGTGGCGGTCGGGAGCGACGGCGCGGTCCTGACGAGCGCCGATGGAGACGCCTGGACCGAGCAGCCGCCGATGCACTACACCTTGAACGCGATCGCGTGGAACGGGGCGGGGTACGTAGGCGTGGGCGGGGAAGCGGCGCGGGTCGTCTTCTCCAGCACGGATCTGAGCACGTGGACGATCCGTTTTTCTCAGACCGGCGGCGCCCTGCAGGACGTCATCTGGAACGGTTCGGAGTTTCTCGCCGTCGGGGACAACGGAGTTGCGCTCTCGAGCCCCGACGGAGTGTCGTGGCGGCAGACGGACACGGGTACGCCGCAAACGCTCTACAGCGTGGCCTGGAACGGGTCTCATTTCACGGCCGTGGGGACCGGCGGCGCGCGCCTGGAGAGCGCGGACGGTCTCGCCTGGACAGCCGTCGACACCGGCACGTCCAACGACCTCTACGCCGTGCGCTGGTCCGGCGGGAGGCTCCTGGCGCTCGGACGGTCCGGCACGATTCTGCGCGACTCCTGCGGCGCACAGCGCGGGTCGGTCTCCCCCGAATCGAGTGATCCGGGACGCGCTCCCCGCACCGTGAAGCGCTAGCGACT
>DATIRW010000089.1:0-5396 GCA_035469365.1 Thermoanaerobaculia bacterium | reverse complement strand
TTCTCTCGTGCCTCAGGGGAGGGGCTCGCCCCTCCCGCGACCACGATGACCTAATGACGTCCGAAGGAGAGCGGCTCGAGGACCGCCCCTATCCGCGGGCCTTGCTACACCTTGATGAAGATCTTCTTGCGGTAGAGGAGCCCGCCGACGGCGATCCAGAAGGCGCAGAACGTCAGCGCGAAGAGGAGCGAGCCGACGCGCTGATCGGCGAAGTGATCGAAGACCGTCCGGTAGATCGTGCCGTAGAGCGATCGCCGCTTCCCGTCTTCGCCGGTCAGCTTGATCCAGAGGAGCAGGAGTGTCGCGAGCGTGGCGGCGACGAAGAGCGCGATCGCGTTCATGCCGAGCCAGACGAAGGGCTTCGCCCACGTCCTCCATCCCTTCACTTCCACGATCCAGAGACAGAGCGCCAGGCACATCGCCGCCAGGCCCGACATGAGGAGGGAGTAAGAGGATGTCCAGAGGTTCTTGTTGATCGGGAAGGAGACGCTCCAGAGGAGCCCGAACGAAAAACCGACGGCCCCGCCTCCCATGAGGCCCGCAAGCCTGGGTCCCCAGCCTTGCCGCAGACGGAGCCACTCTCCGGCGAGGATCCCGAACAGAGTCGTCGCGATGGCGGACAGGCTCGAAAGCAGGCCCTCCGGGTCCCAGGCGGGGTCGTGCTTCCACGTGTGGGCGCCGAGGACCGCGCGGTCCACGTAAGCCGCGAGGTTTCCCTCGACGTCGAGACGCCCCGTGCCGTAGCCCGGCGCCGGGATGAAGGTCATCAGCGCCCAATACACGGCGAGAAGAACCGCCGCCGCGGGCAGCAGGCCCTTGCGGCCGAAGAGGAGGTAGATGAGCGCGGCGAAGAAGAAACAGACGCCGATTCGCTGGAGCACGCCCGGGATGCGCACCTGCGCGCGGTGGAACAGGAAGAAGGAGAGGATGTTGAGGCCGAGGCCGAGGCCGAAGATCACGGCGGCGCGGCGCAGCGTGTGGAGAAGCAGCGCCCGGCGGTCTCCTCCCTCCGAGAGCCGCCGCGAGAAAGAAAACGCCATGGAGACGCCGACGATGAAGAGGAAGAAGGGGAAGATCGTGTCGGTGTAGGTCCAGCCGTTCCACTCGGCGTGCAGGAGCTGCGGATAGACGTGCTCCCAGGAGCCCGGCGTATTGACGACGAACATCCCGGCGATGGTGGCGCCGCGGAAGAGGTCGAGGGAGACGAGGCGTTGCGAGGGGAGAGAGGCCGCGGCCTTGGTTGGGCCCTCACCCTGCCCTCTCCCGGGGGGAGTGGGTTTCGAGGCGAGGCTCATTTGAAAACGCCGGCCAGGCCGTCGGGCTCCTTGCCGGCGGTGATGCGGCCGACGATGGCGAGGGAATCGAGGTCGAGGACCGAGACGACGTCGGCGTTGGTCGAGGCGACCCAGGCTCGCTTGGAGTCCGGCGCGACCAGGAGGCCGACGGGCGTCGGGCTCTTTCCGAACTGCGTCGAGAAGAGGCGCGTTTCGCTGCCGGGCACCGCTTCGCGATCGATCGAGATTCGCTTGATCTCTTTCTTCGTCGCGGCGTCGATGACCGCCACGTCACCCGATCTGGCGCAGGAGACGAGGGCGCGCTTGCCGTCCGGCGTGATCTTGACGCGGATGGGGAACTGCGGGGCCCTGACCGTCGCAGAGACCTCGAGCGTCTTCGTGTCCACGATCGAGACCGTGTCCGCGGCGCGGTTGACAACCCAGACCTCCCGGTCGTCGGGCGTGATGGCGATTCCCTCGGCGCCTTCCCCGGTCGGGATGTCCTTGATTTTCTTCGCCCCGGCGAGATCCACGACCGTCACGGATCCGGAACCGATGCTGGCGACGTAGGCCCGCTTGCCGTCGGAAGAGGCGGCGACCATGTGCGAGACCTCGCGGCCCGTCGGCACTCTCGCCGCGACGCGGCGCGCCTTCGGATCGACGATGAGAAGCTCCTTCAGCCCCTCCGCCGTCACCAGGAGCCGCCCGTCGGAAAGCGCCTTCAGGCCGTGAGGCCGCGCGCCCTCGGGGAGCTCGATCGTCGCGATGGCAGCCCGTTTCTCCGGATCGATCAGCGTCAGCGTGCGCCCGGGCTCTTCCCGCGTGCCGTAATTCGACACGGCGGCCGTCCTGCCATCTGACAGTACCTCGACCTCGTGAGGCCCCTTGCCGACCGGCACCGTCGCCCGCGCCGCCCCCGTCTTCGCCTCCAGTATCGAAGCCGTGTTGTCCGACTTGTTCAAAACAATCAGCAATTCCTCCGCTCTCACCGATCCACCGAGCACCGACAATGCCAGGACAAAAAGCAAAAGTCTCATGTTGTTGCTCCGCTCCCTAACACCTGACACCTGACACCTGACACCTACGCAGGCACCACCGCCAACTCTCCCGGCCGCACCGACAGGCTCTTCGGTCCCGTCGCCAGGACCGCATAGTCATCCTCGATCCTCACGCCGAAACGCTCGGGGATGTAGATGCCCGGCTCGACCGTCTCGACGTTGCCGGCTGCGAGCGGGGTCTTGTTGCCGCGGACGAGGTAGGGCTGCTCGTGCCCGTCCATGCCGAGGCCATGACCCAGACGGTGCGTGAAGTGCTTGCCGTATCCGGCGTCTTCGATGACCTTGCGTGCCGTCCGATCCACGTCCTCGCCCGCGACTCCGGCCTTCAGGGCTTCGATTCCGGCCATCTGCGCGCGGTCCACCGCCGCGTAGACCTTACGGAACTCGTCGGAGGGAGGCCCGAAGCTGACGGTGCGCGTGATGTCGCAGCTGTACCCGCGGACCTTGCAGCCGCAGTCGATCAGGACCGCGTCTCCCTTGGCGAGCCTCCGCTCGGCCGAAGCCCCGTGCGGGAACGCGGTCGAGGGCCCGAACTGGACGAGGCCGCCGCCGCGCGTTCCCTGGTTCGCGAATTCCTCCTCCAGGATTCGCTCAACCTCGCCCTCGCTCATGCCGGAGCGCATCCGTTTATGGGTTGCCTCGATGGCGAGGTTGGCTCGCTTGCCCGCGTCCCGGATGAAGGCCTGCTCTTCGGGGGACTTGATCATCCGCAGCGCATCGAAGACGGCGGTTGCATCCTCGACCTTCGCCTGGCTTGCCTGCGAGAGAAGTCTCACGGTCGCGTAACTCGTCGAGCCTTCCACGCCGATCACCTTCTTGCCCGAGAGGAGCCTTCCGGCGAGCGCGATCGGGTCTTCCTCCTCCTGCCAGGTCTTGACGTCGTCGACGACGGCCGTGCGCTTGTGGTTGGCTTCCTCGAAGGAAGGCGTCACGAGCACGGCCGGGCCGTCGGTAAAGAGGAGAAGGGCGGTCAGCCGCTCGCTTCTGCCGATCGCGAGGCTCGCGGAGTACGCGAGATTGGTCGAGGGGGTCACGAAGAGCAGATCGACCCCTCGCTCTTTCGCCCCGGCGCGCAGCCTCGCCTGGCGCTCCCGGAACACGTCGGGCTTCAACGGGGGCGGCAGGGGAGACGCATCGGGTCCGGCTGCCGTCAACAGCGCAGCCGGCGTCGCGGCCGAGGCAGCTACAGCGCCGGTGGCGGACAGGAGTCGTCGCCGTGTGATTCGCATGCGGTTCCTCGCTCTCCTTCGTGACGCGCGTGAAACGATAGGATATAGGTTCCTCGCGAAGGAGGCCGCAGATGCCCTATCCGCCAATGGTGGTCCAACCGATGCGGGAAGAGCTGACGAGGCTCGGTTTCCGGGAGCTGACGACGTCGGAAGAAGTGGACCACGCCGTGGCCGAAGCCTCCGACCCGTTGCTCCTCGTCGTCAATTCAATCTGCGGCTGCGCTGCCGGAGTGGCGCGCCCCGGCGTGGCGATCTCCCTGAAGAACCCCGCGGCGCCGAAGAGGCTCGCGACCGTCTTCGCGGGGCAGGACGTCGAAGCGACCGCTCGCGCGCGCAGCTATTTCGCTGGATTTCCCCCTTCCTCACCCCAGATCGCAATCCTTTCCAAGGGGAAGCTCCTCTTCATGCTGCAGCGCCATGAGATCGAAGGACGCACCCCCGAGCAGATCGCCGCGGCCCTGACCGCGGCCTACGAAAAGCTCAAGACGCCCGCGGCGTGAAGAGGATCGCCGTTCTGGGTTGCGGCCTCGTCGGAGCCGCGATCGCACGCGACCTGTCCCGCGAGAGTGACTTCGAGGTCACTGTCGCGGACGCGAACCCAGAAGCGCTCGCCCGCCTCGAGAAGCAGGCCGCCGTGCGGACGCGGGCGGCCGACCTCTCCCGGCCCGCGGAGATCGCCGCGGCCGTGCGCGAGGTGGACGCCGTCGTCGGCGCGCTTCCGGGCCGCCTGGGGTTTGCGATGCTCGAGGCGGTCATCATCGCAGGCAAACCGATCGCCGACATTTCGTTTTCGCCCGAGGATCTCCTGTCGCTCGACGCGCTCGCGCGCGAGATGGGAGTAACGGCAGTCGTAGACTGCGGCGTCTCGCCCGGCATCTCCAACCTTGCCGTGGGACGTGCTGCCGCCGCTCTGGACGAAGTGGACGAAGCCACGATCTTCGTTGGAGGCCTGCCCATGGACCGGCGCAGGCCCTTCGGCTACGCCATCGTGTTCTCGGCGACCGACGTCATCGAGGAGTACACACGGCCCGCGCGCATCGTGGAGAACGGCCGCGTCATCACGCGCGAGGCGCTCTCGGAAGTGGAGACCATCGATATCCCGGGAGTCGGGACGCTCGAAGCCTTCCTGACGGACGGGCTGCGCACGCTCCTCTCGACGGTCCACGCGCGGGCCATGAAGGAGAAGACGCTGCGCTATCCCGGCCACGCGGACGCGATGCGCGCCTTGCGCGACGGAGGGTTCTTCGAGACGCGGGCCGTGAACGTCGGCGGCGTTTCCGTATCCGCGCGGACGGTCACCGAGAAACTTCTCTCCCGCGCCTGGAGACTCTCCGAAGGAGAAGATGAATTCACGGTTCTTCGGGTCGCCGTCTCGGGCCTTAGCGGGAGCGGTGTCCACCGTAGCTACGCGTTCGAGCTTCTGGACCGCACCAGCCGCGAGACCGGCATGACATCGATGGCCAGGACGACGGGATTCCCGTGCGCCATCGCCGCCGCGATGCTTGCGCGCGGACAATACCGCGACCCCGGAGTGCGTCCGCCGGAGCTGCTGGCGAGAGATTCCGCCGCCACCAAGCGATTCCTCGAAGCGCTGCGCACCCGGGGCCTGTCATGGACGGAGAACTGGGAGGAGAAGTCCCCCGATCCGAGATCGAAAGCTCAAACTCCGAAATCCATTTGAGCCGTCGACCCCCGGGGAGGTCTGAGAGGCCTCTGGTCGGACAAAAGCGCAGACCGCCGGGATTCTGCAAGTTCCAACCGCGCGGCTCTAAGCCGTTCTAATGGCCCCTTTACGCGTCTCGAGCCGGAATGAGAGTTGCAAGGGAAGAGGCGGC
>DATIRW010000088.1:0-16756 GCA_035469365.1 Thermoanaerobaculia bacterium | reverse complement strand
ACATCTGCTCAAGAAAAACACGCACGTGGAACTCGAGAAACAGGCTTTCCTAGAGCAATGTCACTGCCAGAGAAACGGCCAACGACCGATTTGGCTAAGTAACTGTTTTTAAAGCAACAATTGACAGGACGAAGCCTGTCTCGGATCGAGGACGATGCTGCTTTTTGGAGTTTAGTTCAAACTTTTGAATCTGACCGGGGGGTCAGGTTTTCTCCGACCGGATAGACACCATGAACGCGCCGCCCTCAACCGTCTGGCCCGCCGCGATCTCGACCCGCTCCACGGCGCCCGCCCGCGAGGCTCGAATCTCGTTCTGCATCTTCATGGCTTCGAGCACGAACAGCAGAACCCCCGCCTCCACGCGGTCTCCCGGCGCGACGCGAACCTCCACGATGCGTCCGTGCATCAGCGCGCGGACTTCTTCGATCCCGCCGGCCACCGACGAATCCGCGCGGCCGCCGTCATGCTCCTGCCGGCGTTTTCCGATAGGAACTCGCCGCGCGTTGCCGGCCGTGACGACATCCACGCCATCCCGGCCGCGCGCCACTCCCCGGCCGGACAACTGGCGGCCGTCCTCGAAGAGCAGGGAGAGCCGCCCGTCGGGAAGACGCGCGACGTCCACGTCGTGGGCCCGGTCTGTCCGGAGCACGCGGCAACCGGATGACCGGCGCTCGATGACCACTTCCTCGGGATCGCCGTCGCCCGCCCGGAGAAAGAAGACCTGTCTTCGCATCGCTCGCTCGATGTCTCAATGCCGGAGCGCTTCATGGCGGGCCGTGTCGCGCCAGACAGAGCGCGAGCCGGCGGGCTCCGCGGATTTGTCAGGAGTCGCGTCCGAGAGGGAGACAGCCGCGAGCAGAACGTCGTCTTCCGAGGCGGCCTCGTCTTCGAGGATTCCTCGCTCGAGCCGGCGTTCCAGCCATTGGACATCGAAGTCACCTGCCATGAAGTCGGGATCCTTCACCAGCCGCCGGAAGAGCGGGAGCGTCGTCTCCACTCCCGAAATCTCATATTCGGCCAGGGCGCGGGAGAGCCGCGTGATCGCCTGCGGGCGGGAAGCGCCCCAGACGACGAGCTTTCCGAGCATCGGATCGTAATCGACGGGAACGGAGGCTCCCTGCTCGATGCCGATATCGTGGCGCACGCCGGGGCCGGCCGGCAGGCGGAGCGCCGTGATCGTGCCCGGCGAGGGAGCGAATCCGCGGCGCGGGTCTTCGGCGTAGATGCGGCATTCGACGGCATGGCCGCGCGGCGAGAGCCGACCGGGCAGGGAGAGCGGCTGCCCCATGGCAATCGAGATCATCTCGGCGGCCAGGTCGATTCCGAAGACCTCTTCGGTGACCGGATGTTCGACCTGGAGTCGCGTATTCATCTCGAGGAAGTAGAAGGAGCCGTCGGGAGCGAGCAGGAATTCGACGGTCCCGCAGGAGACGTAGTTCACGGCCCCGGCCGCGGCGAGGGCGGCCGCGAAGAGACGGGACCGGAGGTCCTCTCCGACGGCGGGAGAAGGGCACTCCTCCAGGACCTTCTGGTGTCGCCGCTGCAGGCTGCACTCCCGCTCTCCGGCCGCGACGCGCCGGCCGAACTTGTCCGCCACGATCTGCACCTCGATGTGGCGCGGGCGCTCGATCAACTTTTCCGCGTAGACGGCACCGTCGGAAAAGAACGCGAGGGCTTCGGACGAGACGCGCGCGAACGCGGCGTCGAGGTCGCTTTCCGAGTCCACGCGCCGCATCCCCTTGCCTCCGCCGCCCGCCGATGCCTTGAGCAGGACCGGGTAGCCGGCGCTTCGCGCGAAGTCCTTCAACTCCTCCGGGCCGGCGGCCGCCCGCGTGGTCCCGGGCACGACGGGAACTCCCGCCGCGTCCATGAGCCGCCGGCTCCCCGTCTTCGATCCCATCGCCTCGATGGCATCGGGGCCCGGGCCGACGAAGGTCAGCCCCTCCTTCGCGCAGGTGCGCGCAAACGCCGCGTTCTCAGCCAGAAAGCCGTAGCCCGGGTGGATGAGCGTCGCCCGCGTCTTCCGAGCCGCCTCGAGAATCGCCGGCACCGAGAGATAGCTCTCGCGCGCCGGCGCCGGCCCCAACCGCACCGCGTAGTCCGCCATCGCGACATGCGGCGACTTCCGATCCGCGTCCGAGAACACCGCCACCGTCTCGATGCCCAGGTCCCGGCACGCGCGGAAGATCCGCATCGCGATCTCGCCGCGATTCGCCACCAGTAACCTCATGGCCGGGGTGCCCTCGCGCCGTCTGCCGTCTCTCGTCTGCCGTCTACCGGCTCAAAGGGGGATGTTGTCATGTTTTTTGGCCGGGAGCCCGGCCCGTTTGCCCTCCAGGAGCTTGAAGGCGGCAATGAGCTTCTCGCGGGTCTCCGAGGGCTCGATGATGTCGTCGATGTAGCCCCGCTGCGCGGCGACGTACGGGTTGGCGAAGTTTTCGACGTACTCCTCGACCTTGGCGGCTCGCTTCTCTACGGGCGCGTCGGGAGGCAGCTCCCTCTTGTAGACGATGTTGACGGCCCCCTCGGGCCCCATGACCGCAACCTCGGCGGTAGGGTAGGCGAAGTTGAAGTCGGTTGCGATGTCCTTCGACAACATGACGCAGTAGGCGCCGCCATAGGCCTTACGGGTGATGACACTGACCTTCGGCACGGTCGCTTCCGCGAAAGCGAACAGAAGCTTCGCTCCATGGCGGATGATTCCTCCGTACTCCTGCTGGGTCCCCGGAAGGAAACCGGGCACGTCCTCGAAGACCAGGAGAGGAATGTTGAAGGCGTCGCAGAATCGCACGAAACGGGCCCCCTTGATCGAGGCGTCGATGTCCAGGACTCCGGCCAGGTGCATCGGCTGATTCGCCACGACGCCGATCGACCGGCCCGCCAGCCGGATGAACCCGACGAGGATGTTCCTCGCGAAACCCGCGTGGACTTCGAAGAAGACCCCTTCGTCCGCGACCTTTCGGATGAGAGCGGCCATGTCGTAGGGCCTGTTGGGCTCCTCGGGGATGAAGGTGTCCAGGCTCGCGCCATCTTCGGGCGGCTCGTGCGGCTCGCGGGCGGGCGGGTCATCCAGGTTGTTGGACGGAATGTAGGAAAGAAGCTCGCGGATGCCCGCAAGCACGGCGTCGTCGTCTTTCCCCACGAAGTGCGCCACTCCCGAAACGGTCGAGTGCGTCCGCGCGCCGCCGAGCTGCTGCTTGGTGACCTCCTCGTGAGTGACCGTCTTGATCACGTCGGGCCCCGTCACGAAGAGGTAAGAGGTCTCCTCGGTCATGAACACGAAGTCGGTGATAGCCGGCGAATAGACGGCGCCGCCGGCGCAGGGCCCGAGGATCGCCGAGATCTGGGGCACGACTCCCGACGCCCGCGTGTTGCGCAGGAAGACCTTCGAGTAGGCGGACAGCGACACGACTCCTTCCTGGATGCGCGCGCCCCCGGAGTCGTTCAGGCCGATGATCGGCGCGCCATTCTGGACGGCCAGATCCATGATCTTGCAGATCTTCTCGCCAACGGTCTCGGAGAGCGATCCTCCAAAGACCGTGAAGTCCTGGGCGAAGACGTAGACCGGACGCCCGTCCACAGTTCCGGCGCCGCAGACAACGCCATCCCCCGGAATGCGGGTCTTCTCCATGTCGAAGTCGCGGCAGCGGTGGAGGACGAAGGGATCGACCTCGAAGAAGGAGTCGGGGTCGAGCAGCCGCTCGATGCGCTCGTGTGCCGTGAGCTTCCCCTCCCGGTGCTGGCGCTCCGACCGCTCGGGACCTCCTCCGGCACGCGCTTGCTCACGCAGCGCCTCGAGCTTCCCGATCCTTTTGTCTAAAGTCATAAATCAGGTGGTAGGTGGTAGGTGGTAGGGAAAGACCGAGCTCCGGTCCCTGACACCCGCCACCTTCCACCTGCCACCTTCACAACACGATTCCCCGCTGTTCGGCGAGCTTTCGACGGATGCGGCGGAAGAGCTCCTGCCCGTCCACCCGTCCCGAGGCGATCTCGTTGCGGGCGGTCTCCATCATGCGGCGCGCTTCTTCGTCCAGTGTGCGCTCCTTCTCGACTTCGTCGGCCAGGGCCGCGAGCACCGTCTGGCGCAGAACGTCCGGCGCTCTCTCCTCGAAGAGCTTGCGGCTCGCGATTCCGCGGGCGGTGCGAACGGCGATGAACTCCTTCTTGGTGTCGGCGAGACTCATGTGGCCCGATGTTAACAGCCGGAAGACAGGAGACGGAAGACGGAAGAAGATCAAATCCGCCTCCTCTTCCGTCTCACGTCTACCGTCTCCCGACTTCGTTCACGGATAATCGGGTCATGAACCTGGACACGGCGACGGTGGCCCGCTGGCTGGAGCCCCTCGTGAAGCGCCCGGAGGAGATCGCCGAGGTCTTTGCCGAGCGGCGGCGGGAGATCACGATCGATTGGCGCGACGGCGAAATCCGCGAGGCGCGCGAGTCTCTGACCGAAGGGCTTTCCGCGCGCTGGAAAGGACTCTCGGGCCAGCGGCTCGCCTTCGTGTCCCGCTGCGACGAAGAGGGCGCCCGGCAGGCCGTGAGGGCCGTGCAGAGGGAGATCGGTCTCTCTCCCCTTCCCGTCAAGCCCGCCCGCGGCCGCGAGGAATCTGCCGCACCCGCGGGACTCGACGCCGAGCGATGGATCAAGCGCCTGCCCGCCCTCTTCACCCGCCACGCCCCGCGTCACCGGTTGCGGTGGACGCTGCGGGACGTCGCGCGGCAGGTGATCCCGGCCCGCGGTGACGCCAGCGTGTTCGCCCGCCGGCTCATGTCCCTCGACGGAACGTTCACGGCTGCATCCCGATTGGGCGACGAGAAGCGGGACTTCGCCTTCCATGCCCCGGTCGGAGAATCCACGGCCGAGGAGCTCCGCGTGGCGCTCACGCACGCCGGACAGCCCCGGGACACGGCGACGCCGTGCGGGGAGGGAGAGACCGATGTCGTGCTCGCCGCGGGATGCGCCGCGGTGCTCTTCCACGAGATCCTGTCTCATCCGCTCGAGGCCGGGGCGGAGTCGCCGCTGTCCGGCCTCGAACAGGCCCGCCTCGGGCCGGCCGAGGTCGAGGTGCGCGACGATGCCAACCGGCTCGATCTCTTCGGCGGGTACGAGCGGGACGATGAGGGCGTCGCGCCGCGCATGGTCAAGCTGCTCGACGCCGGGCGCCTCTCGGGCCGGCTCACCGATCGTGCGCACGCGGTCGCCGGGGCCCCGTCCAACGGCCATGCCCGCCGCGCCGGGCCGCAGGAGGCCCCGCTGCCGCGCGGTTCCAACCTCCTCGTCGGGCCCGGGCACTCGACGGCCGACGAGATCCTGCGCCGCCTCTCCTCGGGGCTCTGGATCGAGCAGATCAACGGCGGTTCGGTGGAGCTCGCGAGCGGGAGGTTTCGGCTGTATTTCCCCCGCGCGCGCCGCGTCCGGCGGGGAAGGATGGCCGACGAATGCGGGGCCGGTGTTCTCTCCGGGGAGATCCTGCCGGTCTTGAGATCCATCGATCCCGGGATCGGCCGCGAAGTACGCGCCTGCAGGGCGCTTGCCTGGTGCGCGCGCGGCGGGCAGGTGGTGCCCGTCCAGGGAGCCGCGCCCGACATGCTCGTGCGCAAGTTCTTCGTGCGGCCGTCGCGATGAACGATCCCGGATTCGACCGGGTTTGCGAGGAGCTCTCGCGAAGGGCACCCGGAGAGTGGGAGCTCTATCAGAAGACCGGCGAGTCCCTTGATCTCGAAGCGACCGTGGCCGGACGCGCGACGACGGCGCGCCGCGAGGAGGGGTGGGCGGCGCGCTGGTGGGAGGGGAGCGCGCCCCGGTTCGCCAGCGGCTCTTCGCCGGAAAACCTGCAGCGTGCGCTGGCCGGCGTGTCGCGCATCTCGACGAGCAGGGAGCCTCCTCCGGCCTGGCCGGCGGCGAAGAGTCCGCCGCGCAAGGCCTCCGGATCCATCGAGCCTCCCCCCGATCTCTTCGAAGAGCTTCAGCGCCAGGTTTCCGCGGAATCCCGCGGCGAGGCGCTCTTGCAGGGGCTCGCCGTCCGGCGCGGCGCAAGCACCGAGCGCGTGGTCAACGGGAACGGCCTCGACGTCTCTTTCTCCGGAGAACTCTTCGACGGCCATGCGCTGGCGATCGGCCGCAAGGGCTCGCGGGCCTGCGAAGCGAGAGTCGTCTTCCGGTGGGACCAGGGACCGGATCTCGAATCCCTCGCGCGGCGCCTGGCGGACCGGGCGACGCTGCCGCTTTCGGACAAACCGACTCCCGTGGACCGCGGGGAGTGGCTGCTCGAGCCCTCGGTCGGGGCTGCGCTCCTCTCGGCGCTCGCGCCCCTTTTCTGCGAGGACACGCTGCCGAAATGGGTCCATCGCGCGGAGCTCTTCGCGCCGCTGGTGACTATTGCCGACGACGCGTCCGCCGACGCGCTCTACGACGGCGAAGGCACGCAGACTCGCCGCGTAGCGGTCGTCGAAGGCGGTGCGCTCGCCGCGCGGCTCCACGACCTGCGCTCGGCCCGGAGAGAGGACGCGACGCCCACGGGCCACGGCGTGCGCCCGTCCTACCGCGTGCCGCCGGCGCCGGGACCACGCCGGATCTTCTTCGAGACGGACACGCCGGTTCCTCAGCGGGAGCTTCTTGCCCGCGTGCGCCGGGGCCTCTTCGCGTCGGCGCTGACCTCTCCGGCTCGCTTCGATTTCGAGCGCGACCGGTACGAGGTGGAATTTACCGGCATCGCCGTCGCCGGCGGACGGGCCCACGGGCCGGTCGCGGGAGCGCGGGCACGCGGACGAATCTCCCAGTTGCTTCGTCGCATCACCGGCCTTTCGACCGACCGCCATTTCTTTCCGATGCCCTATCCCGCCGGCGCCCCCACGCTCCTGGTCGAGCGGACCGACTTCGACTGACTCCGTTGAGCCTCAGTCGGGGACGGGAGTGGGCGGAGGAGGAGGAGCGCCGCGCGGATACGGGGGCGGAGTCGGAGGCTCCGTGGTCGGAGCATCTGTTGGCTCGGGAGGAAGAACAACGGCGTCCGGCGCCGGCTCCGCGACGTTCGGAGGCTGTCGCGGTGCGGGCCGGACCGGCTCCCGACGCGGAGGATTCGGGGGAGAAGAGATGACCTTGACCGGCGTCGTGGGAGGGGCGGCCGCAGCTGCGGGCGTGCCGGCCGGGGCAGGCTGCAGATCCTCGGAAGAGAGCGTGCGATCGACCGGCAGACGGCGCACCAGCGACGGATCCGAGTAGTTGGCGTCGGAGATCATCGAGGCGGTGGCCATGTCGCGCGGATAGTTCTCGAGCGACACGAAGGCCATCAGACTGGTGTCCACGATCAAGGGATTGCGCTTGGGATCGCGCATGCCGGGATCGATCTGCAGGGCCCGCGCGTACTGTTCGATGGCACTCTGATTCGACCCACGTTTCTCGTAGAGCCTACCCAGGCGGAATCGCGAAGGCGGGAAGCCCCGGTTGCGGTCCACCGACTTCTCGTAGGCGGTGATGGCCTTGCCGTTCTCTCCCATGGTTTCGTAGAGAATGCCGAGGTTGTAGGGCGCCAGGAAATTGTGAGGGTCCAGTTTTATCGCCGTCTCGTATTGCTCGCGCGCCTCTTTCGGGAAGCGCCGCGCGGCCAGGAGGTTGCCGAAGTCATTGCGCAAATCCGCAGACTTCGGATCCGCTTCGACCCTCTTCTCCTGCGCGAGAATCTTGTCGTCCAACGGATTGCCGGCGACGAGATAGCGGCGGTAGAAGGGCTCCTGCGGCTTCTTCTCCCCGAGAATGAAGCCGGGCGCCCCTATCGCGGCGACCAGGACTGCGGCTCCGATAAGCTTGTTCATCTCTTGGTCTCCGTTTCCAATCCCGCAAGTCCAATGTCCAATGTCCAATGTCCAATGCAGCCAGTTCTACTTTGGACCTTGGGCCTTGGGCCTTGGACTATCCCTTTGGTCTCACGATCAGCCTGACCTTGCCTTCCCTCTCCGCCACGTCGAAGTCGATCTGCGCTCCCCCGAAGCGGTTTTTCAACCTCTCACGTTCGCGCGCCAGCCTCTCCGTGAACTGCTCGAAGTCGAGGCCGCTCACGTCCTCGCCGCGGGCCTTCCTGGCTCCGACGTAGCGCTCAAAAAGCTCCCGCTCCGGGTCGGGCTTCGACCGGCTGTCCCCCTCTTCTACGGAGACGGATGTTCTCTCGTTTGTCCGGGCCGGCGAGGTTTCCGGCGCGCTCGAGCCGAGCCGGGTGAAATGACCATAGACTCCCGGGCGACGGCCGGCCTCCTTCTCCGATTGGAGCCGGTCCCAGCGCTCGCAGAGAACGTTGTAGTGGCCCTGGAGCGTCGAGAATCGGTATCGGTCGGCGGCGGAATCCGCCGCCGTGCGGCCCAGCCGCCGGAGTTCCTGCCCGACGCGCTTTCGGGCCTCCACGGGGGGCTTCGAGCTCGAGCCGTAGAGGAAAGCGTCGTACTGCGCGTTCAGATCCCGTAGGGCGCCCTCCAGCCTCTGAAGCTCCCGGTCCCAGGCCATGGACCTATAGTAAGGGACGTGAGCCGAAAGCCGTTAGCGGTCACCCCCGGGAAACGGGGAGAAAGCGGTTCCCGACGGCGGCATCCGCCTTCGATGGACCTGCTGCTTTCTTCGCCGGGTGCGGCGGAGCTGGAGCGGATCTATGGCCGGGAGGCGGTCAAGGAGGAGCTGCGCGGGGCAATCGCGGAGGGGAGGACGGACCCGGAAGACCTGATCGGCAGCGCCGCGCGCACTCTCGAGCGACGGTTCGCGCCCACTCTCCTGCGCGCGATCAACGCGACCGGCGTCCTCCTCCATACGAATCTCGGCCGCTCTCCCTTGTCAGACACGGCCCGGGAAGCGCTTCTGCGCGTTGCCGCCGGTTATTCGACGCTCGAGTACGATCCGGCGACGGGAGGCCGGGGACACCGGCAGTCCCACGTCCGGTCCGCGGCGCGCGATCTCTTCGGCTCGCAGGACGCGATCGCCGTCAACAACAATGCGTCGGCGATCTTTCTCTGTCTGTCGGCGCTCGCTCGCGGCCGCCGCGTGCTGGTTTCCCGGGGGGAGCTCGTGGCGATCGGAGGAAGCTTCAAGATCCCCGAGATCCTGGAGGCTTCGGGTGCCGTTCTGGCCGAAGTCGGAACGACCAACCGCACTTCGATCGAGGACTACCGGCGGGCGCTCTCTTCCGAGACGGCTCTTCTCTTGACCGTACACCCCTCCAATTACGAGATCCGCGGTTACACGAGGCGGCCCGAGCCGGGCGAGCTCGAAGCCTTCGCCCGGGAGGCCGGGATTCCGTGGATGCACGATCAGGGAACCGGCTGTGTCGTCCCACTGGACGAATTCGGGGTGACGGCCGAGCCGACCGTCGCCTCCTGCCTCGCCGGCGGAGCCGACCTCGTCACTTTCTCGGCCGACAAGCTCTTCGCCGGGCCGCAGGCCGGCTTCGTCGCGGGACGCGCGGACCTCGTCGCGAGACTCGCTGCTCACCCTGTGGCGCGCGTCGTCCGGCTCGACAAGCTCGCGCTCGCGGCGCTCGTAGCGACGATCTCCGCCTGGAAGACCGGGAAGTGGCGGGATTTTCCGGTGTACAGAGCAGCCGGGCAGAGCCTGGATCGCCTGCGGGATCGGGGCGAGGTGATCCAGGACGCCCTGCGCCGCCGGGCTCCTGCCGTGGCGCTGGAACTGGTCGCGTCGAGTGCTTTCTTCGGCGGCGGGACGAGCCCCGAGAAGCCTTTCCCTTCCCGTGCTCTCGCTGTCTCTCTGCCAGGCCTGTCCGCCGAAGAGCTGGCGAGCAGCCTGCGCTCGGCCGAGCCGCCTATCGTCGCCCGCATCGAGGAGGGCCGCCTGCTGCTCGATCTGCGTTCAATGGATCCGGACGAAGACGCGATGCTGATCGAGACTCTCTCGGGTCTGGCGGCCAGTGGCGGAGCGGCGTTAGAAGATCGCTGCGGTTGAAGAGAGGGCTTACTGGTCGAGAGAATGTTCCTTGAGCTTCGCTTCGAGGCGGCGCGGAGAGAGCTTGAGCGCTTCCGCCGCGGCCGTGCGGTCCCCCTTCGCGCGCTCGAGCGCCCGCGCGAGCCAGGCGCGTTCGGCGGTGCGCGCGCCCCGCTCACGGACTTCCTCCAACGTTTCGTCTCGCCCGGCGGGCAACGGGGACGGCGCGTCGGGCGTCAGGCGCAGATGCCTCTCCTCGATTGTCGTCCCCTCGGCCAGGATGATCGCGCGCTCCAGGCAGTTGCGCAGCTCTCGCACGTTGCCTGGCCAGGAATAGCGCCGCAGTCTCTCCCGCGCGGCGGCGTCTAAGGCCAGGGGCTTCTTCTTCAACTCCCCGGGGAGACGGGCCAGGAACCAGTCGATCAAGGAATCGACGTCCTCGGGCCTCTCGCGCAGCGGCGGGATGAAGATCGGAAACACGCGCACCCGGTAATAAAGATCTTCGCGGAAGAGGTTCTGGGCGACCAGGCGGTCGAGCGGGCGGTTGGAGGCGGTGATGATCCGCACATCCACGTTGATGACGGCGGTCCCGCCCACGCGGTGAAAGGATTTTTCCTGGAGAACCCGAAGGAGCTTGCCCTGCGTCGCCGGCGTAAGCTCACCGATCTCGTCCAGAAAAACGGACCCGCCGTCGGCAAGCTCGAACTTGCCGAGCCGGCGCGAGGCCGCGCCCGTGAAGGATCCCTTCTCGTGGCCGAAGAGCTCGCTCTCCAAAAGCGTCTCCGGAATCGCGGCGCAGTTGATCGCCACGAACGGCCGCCGGGAGCGTTTGGAGAGGCCATGGATGGCCCGCGCGAAGAGCTCCTTGCCCGTGCCGCTCTCTCCTTCGAGAAGAACGGCCGCGTCCGTCTCGGCGACCCGGATCGCCTCCGCCTGCACCGCCTTCAGGGCGGCCGAGCTCCCGATGATCGGCGGGATCAGCCGCGAACGCTCCTCCGCGAAGAGCACCGACTCCCTGCGCCCGGCTCGCCGTTCCACCGAGCGCGCGACGAGCAGCCGCAGCAGTTCCGGTTCGACCGGCTTGGTGATGAAGTCTTCGGCGCCCCGCTTCATCGCGTCGACGGCGGTCTCGATCGAGCCGAAAGCGGTCATCACGATGACCGGCAGAGTGGAATCCAGAGAGCGCGCGGCGTCCAGGACCGCCAGCCCGTCGGCCCCGGGAAGCCGCCAGTCCGTCAGCACGAGGTCCACGCCTTCTCCCCCGCGCAGGCGCTCGATGGCATCCGAGCCGCTGCCCGTGCCGATGACGCTCCAACCCTCGGCGCGGAGCATCTCCTCGAGCATCGACCGGAGCGATTCCTTGTCTTCGACGACCAGGATCGTAGCCATGAGATGGAATCAGGTTACAGCGTTCGACCCGGAGCCGGAAGACGGGAGAGGAAAACGGAAGACGAAGAGCAGGCTCCGAGTTCGTCTCTCGTCTGCCGTCTGCCGATTACCGCTTATTGCGGGGGCTTGGGCTGGTTCTCGGGGCTCGCCATGCCGGGCAGGTAGCCGCTGCCATCCGGGGGCGGCGTTGTCGAAGCCGGCGGGGCGGGCGCGGCGAAGAGGGTGCCCTGACCGTAGGGCGTCGGGCGGCTTTCCGGTTTCTGACCGGAGGCGGCTCTCCCGCCCGCGGGAAGCGCGGGGCCCGGCGCCGGCGAAGGCACAGGAGCCTGCGGGGCCGGCGAGAGCCACTGAGGAGCGAAACGGATCGAAGAAGCGGACTTTTCCCCCACGGGAATCTTTGCCGAGAAGGAAGCCGTTGCTCCGGGCCCGATGGAACCGCTCGAAATGACGGCCTCGCCCGAAGCGATTTTCTCGCCCTTGTCGTCCAGGGCCGTAACGGTCATGCGCGCGCTGCTGGTGGGAACGCCGCCGGAGTTGCGCAACGAGCCGCGGACCACCAGATCGGTCTCCGATTTCTCCTGAGTGTAGTCGGCGATCTCCAGTCGCGCGGCGCCCGAGCGCGGCTCGCCCTCCTTCTTTTCCTTATCACCCGAGGCCGTCTCGACCTCCTCAACGTGGGCGACGTCCGCGTCCGTCAGCTTGACTCGCGCCTTCGCCCCGGTGCGTCCGCTCCGAGCGGCCTCGGCGGGAGTTTCGGGAGGCGCCGTCACGACCGGCGCGGGCGCGGCGGATACCCGCGCGGCGGCACTCGCGGCTGCCGTCGCCTTCCAATCGATCTCCGAAGCCGGGACCGAGAGAAGCGTTCCATCCGGGCGGGTCAGCATGACAACGGTACCCTGCCGGACCGGAGGCTTCTTCAGCTCGATGCGGGCGCCTCCCTTCAACACGACGACATCCGCAGCGAAGGCAAGCGCGGCCGCCGCGAAAAGAATCGCGACTCCGCACCGAAACGCTCTCATTGTTCCTTCCAGCTCTCCCTATTCGTCTTCAAGAACGAGGCGTTCTGCTGGTTGATCTGGCCGTTCCAGAATACCACGCTGTCGAGGACATCCCCGTTGGGCGAATGGGATTGCGTGCCTCCCGCCACCCCTGGACCCAGCTTTTCCCGGTACTGGGCCATCACGCCCCCGCCGCCCAGGGGACTCAAAACACGGTGGATCGGGCCCTGCCCCGTCAGGAAGGAGAAACGATAACGGAAGGATTCCCCGGTCCTGGTGCACGGATCCCCCTCGCCGGGCGAGAAAGTCAACAGCGTCACGATTCCTTGCGTCGCGAAGACGGTCGAGACCGCCTTCTCGTCAGATGACCCGAAATTCAAGAAGTAGCCGTTCGGAGTGTTCGCCGCGTCTTCGGGGCCGGATCCCGGATCGATGCCGTCGCTCGGCGTGACGTTGATCAGATCCTCCTCGTGGAGGGTTTGCCGGACGCCGGAATCTTTGACGAAGTAGAAGCGGTTGACGTACGGAACGTGAGTGCTCGTGTTCTGGATCACACGCCGGTTGGGTTGGATCAGCTCGGCGCGGTAACCGGTGCCGAAAGCGACGCCCAGGGTCGGGGACGGCCCGCCGGAAATGAAGATGATGCCGGCCTCGAGGAAGATCGGCCGGATCGGGTGCGATGACGAGGTCGCTCCATCCCACGTGGCGCCGTCGTAGAGCAGGAAGGGCTGGTAACCGGTCAGGGTCTCCGACGCGCTGCCGCAGCGGCTGCACCCACCGCGGCGGCTGCCCGGGTCCGGCCTCAGGTCGATCTTCCACATCCTTCCGTTCAAGTCTCCGATGTAGGCAAGATCCAGATAGCCGTCGTCGTCCACGTCGGCCACAGCCGGGGGCGCCGGCATCGGCGCGAAGAGAATGGAGTGGCCGGTGTCGTCCTTTCCCGAGGTGGCCTTGAAGACGATCTTGCCTCTTTCCACGTCCACGATGTAGAAGGCGCGTCCACTCGACCTGTCCCCGGCCACGACCTGCGTCCCGGGATTGAAAACCGGGTCGAAGCCGCCGCCGAAGATGGCCACGTAGCGATCATCGGTCGCTCCGGAGTCATTGATCACCTTGATCCTGCCGACGACGGGGCGCGACCAGGTCTCACCCATGTTGCTGACGCATGTCGTCCCATTGATCGTGCAGTCGTCGGTCATCTCCCAGAGGACCGTCGGATAGGGTGCCGCGCAGCCCTCTTCGCCGTCCAGGCAGTCGGGCGAGCTCTTCTTGTCCTTGATCTTGGACCCATACCGGATGTCGGCCGGCGGGACATCGCTCCGAACCTGGTCCGGCTGCGTCACGTCCAGGGCGAAGTAGTGGCGCCCTCCCCGGCGCAGGCCACTGACCAGGACCGTCTTCCAGGTCCGGCCGGAGGCAACCGCGGCGCCGAGCGAATCGGTCGGTCCGATGAAGACGTCTCCCAACGCGGGCGATCCGTCCGTGAAGTACTGCGCTTCGGGCGGAAACCTCATGAGGTTCGGAAACTTCAATTTCATGACGCCCTTTGGAGCGTAGGCGAAGATCTCCTGTCCCGTGCCCAGGTCGAATGCGTGCGGGAAATGGGGATCGCGGTCCCAGACGCCTGCATCGAAGGCGTGCAGGAATCCGTCGTTGGATTCCACGAAGACGGTCTTGCGTCTGTACCGGTGGAACCGGGCGAAGCTCGCATAGGAACAATCGGGCAGCGGCCCGCACCTCCCCGCCCTCGGGTTGACGTTCGAGGAAAGGTACGGGAAGCGTTTCGGCGGCAGGAGCATCGCGGGTTCGGAGTGGAAGATGTCTCCGAGCTTGTGCGGATATGGCGCGGTTTTGGCTTCGGACGTATTCCCTCCCGGCGTGTCATCCTGATAGATGTAGGAATACTTCGAGCCGGGCGCGACCGATCCGTACGTCCCGAGCGAGTTCAAGACCTCGTCGCGGCTGCCCATCGGCGTCTTGCCGCCGCGCAGGAACTGGACGGTTTGAATGGCCTTCGTGAGGTCGCCGGGCAGATTCGGTTTGAGGCCCATCGCCTTCGCCAGACCAACGAAGCAGTTGGCTGTCGTGCCGCAGGTGCCCGGCGGATTGTTAGTGGGCGGCACCGAGAAGTCCTGACGGAGCAGGGGGACCGCTGGCTCCCCGGGCAACGGGTCGTCCGCCCAGACCATCTTCCGGCCGGGCCAGACGGAGACAGCGCCGACCGGGTTTGCGGGCGCCTGGCCGCCAAGCAGCGTCGTCACCGGGTTGGTGTAACCGAGCACCCGGGCGGCGTTCCAGGCCGGGCGGCGCAATGTCGGGTCGGGGTCGTCCGGATTGCTCTCGTCCGGGAAGCCTCGCGAGCCCGCGACTGTTGGGATGCGGCCGTGGTTGTCCAGCCTGTAAGCCTTCAGCGATCCATTCCAGATGGCCCAGCTCGAGGCGGCTGGAACAGGGCCGATCGCCGGATACTGATGACTCTGGATCACCGAGCCGATGATGCCCTCGTCTCCCGAAGCGCTGGCGAAGGCCGGCAGAACCAGAGACGAGAAAAAGTTCGCTGTCATCTCGCCGATCGCGCCAGGCACGTCTGGATCCGTGGCCGGGTTGACCAGCAACAGCCTCCGGTCATCCGGAGGCGCCGGCTTCGCGGTCAGGGAAGCGAGGACGAGCGAGACCACCACCCGGTGCCGGAACACGAAGGCAAGGAGTCCCCGGCGCCGGCTCGCGGAAATCGTCCGCCCGATCAAAACGGCAACCTTTCAGGCAGTGGCCCGACTTCGATGTCGGCCACCAGGGCGTTGGAATACTGCGCGAAAGCCTGGTCGATGCTGGCGCTGCGCAGCTCGTAGGCGTAGATGAACTGCGCGCCTTCATCCCCCTCATTCATCCGGCCCCCCGGTGCGTATCGCCGGCCGAGCAGACTCGGCGTCTGGATCCGAACCGCGATGTCGCCGTTTTCCATGTCGCCGGAGAAAAACCCGCCGATCCCGTGCCGGTGGCTCGGGAGCTGGAAGAAGACGGTGCCGAAAGGCGATGCCTGAAACTCGGCCCGCGTCATGAAAGGTTGGGGATCGGTCATCTCGATACTTCCCCATCGGATGCCGGCATCGGCAGCGTAGAACGCCCGGTTGACCGACCATTCGTTGGCAGCGACGCGGGACTCCGTGCTCGTCACCAGCATCAGGGCAATGCCGATGACCGTCAGGATCGCGAGCACCAGGATCGCGATCACGAGCGCGGCGCCCCTCTCCTGGCTCCTGGCTGTGACGGCTCGGCCCTGGTGGCGAGCGCGCGGCCCTGGTCGCGGCGAGAGGAGTCTCCCGAAGTAACCGAGGGAGCAGCCTCGCGCCGCGGGAGCGGAGCGCCAGCGCGAGATGAGGCGGGCGGTCGAGGCCGCATCCGGCCGAGCTGCCCGCCGGTGCGCCGAAGGCGCAGATCCCGCGCTGGCGCGGAACGACGTGCTAGCTGCCGTCATAAGCGTAGTTGCGCAGGTTGATGCGAAGCGTTTGGACGCGGCGGCGGTAGCAGGAGGCGGGAAGCCCCGGATACCGGGCCGTTTCGGGGTAACCCGGTGGGTCAGGGCTGACCGGCGAGTTCATCAACGGGACGACGCGGGCGGGAGACGCCTTGTAAGCCGGGTCCGGGTCGTGGGACTTGGCGACGAGCGAGATCATGACGCCGCGCAGCCGCGGGCAGTAATTGACCGGATCACGAAAGTCAGCCGTGCCGTAGGGCGTTTTTCCGGCGGCGTCCGGAGACCACTCATCGGAATCGATGGCGTTGTTTCCGTTCCTGTCCACGCCGTAAGCGATCTGCATGTCCTCGATGTCGTCGGCCACCGCGACCACGTCGAACCTTGCGCCGCGCCGTGTTCCCTGGGCCAGAGAGGGATGGAGAAGATTGGTGTTGTCGATGAAGAAGACCAGGTCGTCCAGGATCCCGGCGCGGCGGACGGCCTTCAATTCCTTCGGCGGCGCGCCGTTCTCTCCCGGAGTCTCGGGGTTGAATTCCTGCGCGAGGGTGTCGTCGAAGTTCACGGTGCCGAGAGTCCAGGCGCTGGCGAGCCTCGTTCCGGCGCTGATGGTGCCGACGTTGTAAGGGGGCTGAGGGTAGAGCGGATACTCCTGTCCTCCGGCGTTGATCGTGCAGCCCGCGTGGACCTCGTCATGGAAGGCCACGAGAACCAGCATCCGTGAGTTGCCCGGGCCGGCACCGGATGTGTCGTCGTCGATCCGGGAAAACTGCGGTCGGTTGGCCGGGTCGTCGTTGACGTGCAGGTTGGCGGTCTTCGGAACGACATCCACCGGCGTCATGCCTCGGCAGGGGGAGCAGCCCTCCGCGGCGCAGGGCTCGCACCCCGTCTGCAGGTCGAAGCCGAGAAGCGGGGAATGGATCACCCCTCTGATCTCAATCATGTCCGTGCCCGGCCGGACCGGGATCGAAGGGCCCGCCA
>DATIRW010000087.1:0-4863 GCA_035469365.1 Thermoanaerobaculia bacterium | reverse complement strand
CACAAGCTCGAAGGCCCTCGCGGCGTGGCGCAGGTCATCCGGCAGCTCGCCGGCTTCGAGGTTCCCGCTGCGGCCTGGGAAGGCAGCGTCCTGCCGGCGCGCGTGCGCGGCTACCGTCGCGACTGGCTCGACCAGCTGACGCTCTCGGGAGAGGTGGCGTGGGGCAGGCTCTGGGGCGGCGGCGCGAGCGCGGTGCGCCGCGCGCCGATCTGCCTCGTCGAGCGCAAGGACCTGGACGACTGGGTCTCGCTCTCCGCGCAGACGACGTGCCCGCAGCCTTCAGGCACGGCGCTCCAGGTCTTCGATGTCCTCGCCTCGCGCGGCGCGATGTTCTTCCAGGAGCTCTCCCGGGCGACGAGGCTCCCGCCGGCGTTTCTCGAGGCGGGCCTGTCGGACCTGCTCGCGCTCGGACGCGTGACCTGCGACTCCTTCGGCGGCCTGCGCTGGCTGATCGTGCCGGCGTCGAAGCGCCGCGAGGGGGCCGTCGGCGCCGGCCGCTGGAGCCTCATTCCGCGCGAGACCGCCCCTCCCGCCTCGGCCGAGTTCGTCACCCGACGCCTCCTCGAGCGCACCGGAGTCGTCTTCCGCAAGACGCTTGCCCGCGAGAAACAGCCCATTCCGTGGCGCGACATCGCGCGCGTCTGCCGCACCCTCGAAGCCCGTGGTGAGGTTCGCGGCGGCCGATTCGTCGCCGGTTTCGACGGCGAGCAGTACGCCCTGCCCGAAGCCGTGACGCTCCTGCGCGCCGTGCGCCGGCGCGGGGAGGCCTCCGCCCCGCTGTCCGTCTCTGCCGCCGATCCCTTGAACTTCCGCGGAATCCTGACCCCCGACGAGCGGGTTTCCCCGGCGACACACCAGAACGTCCGCGTCGCGTAAAGCACCGAGTCGGAAAATCGCCGGTCAGTACATCGGGCATGGCGACTGCCCTGTCATCGGGCACGGTGCCTGCCCTGTCATCCCGAGGAGTGAAGCGACTAGGAATCTGCTCCGGAGATGTTGGAAGCGCGAGAGTAGATCCTTCCCGGAGAATGCCCTGAGCAAAGCGAACGACTCGGGATGACAAGAACCCCCAGACTCGCCCGCAGCATCTCTCTGTCCATCCACGCGTCTCCGGAGCCGGCAGTCCGGCTCAGGAGCGAATTGACATGAACAACCGGGTGAGTGAGCAATGACAAGAACAAACTGAAGCCCGCGCGAAGCGCGCACGAGTCCCGCGCGGCCCGTTTGCCTGCGCAGACCGAGCCCGGGTAGTGCATTTGGATCATGTGCCGAATTGAGCCCGTGGATATGTTCCTCTCCATCCAACGGCCCGCAAGAGAACGACCCCATGAACAAGCCCCCGATCGAACGGAAGGAGTGGTAGTCATGAAATTGATCTATTGTTTTGCCGCGATCGCGGGACTCGCCGCCGCAGCTTTGCCCGCCCCGGTTCTGCAAGCGGAGCAGATACCGCTACCCGGCAGCGCGATCCCCCAATTCGGTCAGCCGCTTCCGACCCTTTAGGTCGCGGGCGGCACGATCGGCACGGTGTTCGGCAATACGCCGCTCACGATTCGGATGTGCGAGTTCAACGCGAAGGTGCTGCCGCCGGGCACGTTCGCGCCCGGCCAGCAGCCGGCGACCCGCGTATGGGGATACGTCGCCGGCGCGCCGTGTCCGACCACGTTGCGGGACACCTACACCGGCCCCGTGATCGTCAACGTGCGCGGAACACCGACTCCGATCACCTTCATCAACGAGCTCGGAAACACCGCGACGACGGGAGTCCTCGCCTATAAAAACAACACTGATCAAACTTTGCATTGGGCCGACCCGTTCGGTCTCGACTGTTCGATGACGGACGTCGTGCCGCCGTACGGGAGTCCCTGTGCGCAGAACTATTCGGGCCCGATCCCCGCGGTTGCCCATCTGCACGGCGGCGAGGTGCCGCCGGAGCTCGACGGTGGCCCCGATTCTTGGTTCACGAGCGACGGCCTCTACCACGGTCACGGCTATTACACGAAGGACGCGCTCCTCGATCCGCTCAACGGAGCCGTCTACTCATACCCCAACATCCAGGAGGCCGCGCCGCTGTGGTTCCACGATCACACCCTCGGCGCGACGCGCCTGAATGTGTACGCCGGCCTGGCGGGCGGGTACCTGATCGTCGACCCGAACCTGGTGTTGCCGGCAAACCTGCCCGGACCCGCGGAAACCATTCCCCTGGTGCTGCAAGACCGCATGTTCGATACCAACGGGCAGCTCTTCTTCCCGGGAAACGAGAGAGACGAGCTCTTCACGCCCAACCCCGACCATCCCTATTGGGTACCGGAGTTCGTCGGCGACACGATCGTGGTCAACGGCAAGGCCTGGCCATACTTGAACGTCCAGCCGAAGCGCTATCGCTTCCTGTTCTTGAACGGCTCGAATGCCCGGACCTACGAGATGTTCCTCACGAATCAAGCCACCGGGGCGTTCGGACCGCCGATCTACGTGATCGGCACCGACGGCGGCTATCTCGACGCGCCGGCAAAGCTCGACCCCGCCCTCGGACAGAAGCTGCTGATGATGCCCGGCGAGCGCTACGAGGTGATCATCGACTTCGCCGGCTTCGCGGGGACCGATCTGATCATCCGGAACACGGGAAGGACCCCCTATCCCAAGGGCGACGCTCCGCATGGAAACACGATCGGCCGCATAGTTCAATTCCGGGTGGGGCCTGGGGCGGTGTCCGATACTAGCTACGACCCGGCGACCGGCTCGCCGCTGCGGACGGGCGCGCAGAAGATCGTGCGCCTGGCCGATCCCGCGGCCGGCGTCTTGGCGCCCGGCGTGACGGTGGACAAGACGCGTCAGCTCACCTTGAACGAAGTCATCGCTCCCGGCTCGACCGCGATCAACCCGGTCACGGGCGAGTTGACGGAGTACGAAGGCGGGCCGCTGGAAGTCCTTGTCAACAACACCGCATACACCGGCGAGTCCACGCGAACCTATGGCGATTTCACGCCGATCACCGTAGGCACCAACACCACCCTCTATTCGGAGCTGCCGCGGGAGGGCAGCACCGAGGTCTGGGAGATCGTCAACCTGACCGCCGACGCTCACCCGATTCACCTGCATCTCGTGCAGTTCCAACTCGTCAACCGACAGGCCTTCAACACCAACCGGTACAACCGGGCTTACGCCGCGGCGTTCCCGACCGGTGTTTACCAGCCGGAGTTCGGCCCGCCGCTCGATTACCGCGCGGCGAACAACCCGCTTTCGGCCGGCAAGGACGGGGGTAATCCGGACGTGGCGCCCTATCTTCAGGGGCCGGCCCGGCCGCCCGCTGCGAACGAGGCAGGCTGGAAGGACACCTTCGTCGTTCCTCCGGGTATGGTGACGCGGTTCGTCGTGCGCTGGGCTCCGACCGACCTGCCCACGAGCGCGGCGGCGGCGGACCTGTACTATGACTTCGATCCCGAGGGCGCGCAGCACGGCTACGTCTGGCACTGCCACATCATCGACCACGAGGACAGCGAGATGATGCGGCCCGATGTCGTGCTACTGAACCCCGTGGCGCCGGCTCCGGGGGCGAGGCCACTGAAGAAAGGGATCGACTACTAAGGCCGTTCGGCGCTCCTTGGACGTCCTACCTCCCGCGATCTCGTAGGAGAATCGCGGGAGGAGGTGAAGCGCTCGATGGCCGGTGAGGAGACGATCCTCTGGCGGAGGCTCGACCGCCCGGGCCACGAGGCCGCGCGCCTTTCCCGCAAGGGTGAAGACTGGAACCTCGCCGGAACGGCGGTCTTCCTCCACGAAGGAGAGCCGTGCCGGCTCGACTACGCGATTCTCTGCGATTCGGACTGGCGGACATCGGAGGCTGTGGTGGAGGGCTGGGTGGGGCGCGAGGCCGTTCAGATCGAGATCGCGGCCGCCCCTTCCGGCCGCTGGCGGATGAATGGACTCGAGCGCCACGAGGTCGAGGGCTCGCTGGACCTCGACCTGAACTTCAGCCCTTCGACCAATCTGCTTCCGATCCGGCGTCTCGATCTCGCCGTCGGAGGCGAGGCGAGGGTCCGCGCGGCCTGGCTTCGCTTCCCGAGCTTCGGGCTCGAGCCGCTCGAGCAGTCCTATCGCCGCCTCGCGGAGTCGACGTATCGCTACGAGAGCGCGGGAGGCCGGTTCGTCGCTGAGCTCGAGGTGAATGCGGCCGGGTTCATCAGGCTGTATCCGGGGTTCTGCCGGGTCGAGGCGGCAGGGAGGTAGGCATGGGCGAGATCGAGATTCTCCGCAGCCATCTGGAGCGGTTGCTCGACTGGGAAGACGCGCACGTCGGATTCGAAGCGGTGATCGAAGGAATCCCGCCCGAGGTTCGCGGAGCACAGCCGCGGGGGCTGCCCTATTCTGCATGGCAATTGCTGGAGCATCTGCGTCTGTGCCAGCGCGACATCCTCGAGTTCTGCCGCGATCCGGGCTACGTCGATCCGAAGTCCATGGCCGAGTACTGGCCGGCCAGCGTGGCGCCGCCGACTCCCGAGGCCTGGGAGGAGAGCGTCGCCGGGTTCCGCGCAGACCTCGAGGACATGAAGCGACTCGTGCGGGAGGGCAACCTTTTCGCCGCGGTCCCGCGAGGCACCGGGCAGACCTTCCTGCGCGAGGTGGTGCTCCTCGCCGACCACAACGCCTACACGCTCGGACAGCTTGTTGTGCTGCGGCGCCTCCTCGGAATCTGGGCGAGGTGACCATGGCCGAACGCATGGCGAAGAGATACCGGCGCTGGTTCCAGTACGAGTAGGACAGCCACGCGAATGTGATGGCGGCCCTCGAGTCGGCAAGCGCAAGCGCGCGCAAGACGAAAGCATTCCGGAAGGCCGTGGAGCTGGCAGGGCACATCATCGCCGC
>DATIRW010000086.1:0-5363 GCA_035469365.1 Thermoanaerobaculia bacterium | reverse complement strand
CCGGGGGTCAGCTTTGTGAAGTCGATGAAGTTGTGCTGGAGGTTCGGCAGGTTGTTGACCGCCTTTTCCTCGATCCGGGTCGCGCCCGCCGCCCGCGAGGTTTCGACGACCGGAGCCTCGGCGGTGACCTTGATTTCCTGCTGCACGGTGGAGAGGTCGAGCTTCAAGTCGAGGGTGATCGTCTGCCCGACGCCGAGCCGGATCCCTTCGCGCACGAGCGTGGCGAAGCCCGAGAGAGTCACGGTCACGCGATAGGGGCCGAGCGGGAGGAGAAGGCCACGGAATCTTCCCTGTTGGTTCGTGGTCAGCGTCTGCTCGAAGTTGGTCGCGGTGTTCTTCAGCGACACCGACGCGCCGGGCAGGGCGGCCCCGGTCGGATCCACCACCGAGCCCTCGATGATGCCGGTCGTGGCCTCCGATTGAGCCCAGAGACGGGAAGTGAGAAGGACGACCGAAGCAAGAACCACCAGAGCGAACCGGACTTTGGGCATACGGCTCCTCCTTTATTACCGCTGTTACAGCGAGAGAGAATCTGCCGGTATTCTTACGATTCGGATGCCGGAGTCAAGCCCCAAGCAAGCCGTACGCCGGGCCGTTCAGTACGAGAGGCGCAGGAGCGTCGGCGGACCCGTTCCCGCGGGCACCAGGACGAAGAGATCGCCGAACCGGTCGGCGGGAATCTCGACCGGCTCGGCGTAGCCCAGGGCCTTGAGCAGGGGCGGCACCGTGTTGCTGTGGCCGACGACGAGGACGACGTCCCGCGCGTGCTCGGTCTTGAGCACCTCTGCGAGCGGCAGGAGGTCCGGTCTCCCCTGGGCGTCCGTGGCCTCGTACTTTTGCACGGTGATCTTCAAGACCTGCGCGAGCGGCTTCGCGGTGTCGAGGGTGCGGACCGTGTCGGTCGAGTAGATCGCGGTCACGCCGGTCTTCACGAGGACCGCCGCGAGCTTCTTCGCCCGGACCCGCCCCTTCTGCGACAGCGGCACCCCGGGATCGTTGGAGTCCGAGGCCTTCTCGGCGTGGCGCACGACGAAGACCGCGCGCTGCGCCGGCGCTGGCTGCGCGGCCAGAAGAATGGCCGCCGCCGCGAGGAGCCAGAATAGCCTTCGTCTCACGTCGGGAAACTCTACAACGCGCCGCCGGAAGGTGTTAGGTCGTAGGTGGTAGGGACCCGAGCCCTCTATCGACCCCTACCACCTACCACCTTCCACCTGCCACCTGTCATTTCTCAAACGAGCCGGCCCCTGGCGGCGTCTCAGAGGGTGGACGAGGTCGAAAAGAGGTGCAAGTTGGGCCGCCATTGGAGGATCGTTCACTTCTCTCCCTTATTGCGAAGGAGGCGAACCTGCCGGATTCGGATCGCCCGGGCGAACCGTGGGACGAGGAAACGCAGCTGCTCGAAGGATGCCGGGCGGGGAACGTCTCGGCCTTCGAGCGCCTGTACGAGATGCACGGGGCGCGCATGAAGAGCGTCGCGGCGAACCTCCTCGGCAACCTGGCCGACGCGGAGGACGCCGTCCAGGACTGCTTCCTGAAGGTGTACCGCGGAGCGGCGTCTTTCCGCGGAGCCTCGCGCCTCTCCACCTGGATCTACCGGGTGCTCGTCAATACCTGTTACGACATGCTGCGAAAGCGTGGGCGCCGCCCGCTCGAAGCACGCGCGGAAGCGGCGACGGACTCCGGCCGCGAGCCCGTGACCCCGGCTTCCGACCATCCGCTCCGGCTCTCCCTCGAAGCCTGCGTCCGGGATCTCGATCCCCGGCGCCGGGCGGCATTCGTCCTTTTCGAGGTCGAGGGATTCACGCACCGTGAGGTCGGAGACATCCTGGGCGTTCCGGAGGGGACTTCCAAGACCCTCCTCTTCGAGGCCCGGCGAGACCTGCAGCGCCGCCTCTGGAAGCGGGGCGTCGTGGCGCGAGGGAGCGCGTCTTGAGCGGCGCGTGCCGACAGTTCGAGAAGGCGCTCGCGCGCGGGCCGGAAGCCGTCTCTGCGCTCGAAGTCCACGCCGCCTCCTGCGGAGATTGCGGGGAGCAGCTGCGTCTCTGGAAAGAGATCTCGCAAGCGGCGCCGTCGCTCAAGAAGGAGTGGAAGAGCCCGGATCTCTTTTCGCGGATCGCCCGCGCGATCGAGGCCGAGCCGCCGCAGGCCGGGCAAGCCGCCCCCGCCGCGGCCCAGCGCCGGCGCAGGACCTGGATCCCCGCGGCTGCCGCGGCGGCGCTCTTCGTGCTTTCGATGATCGGGCTCTCCGTCTTCAAGCCCGGCGAATCCGCGCGCGATCCGCTCACCCGCCCCTCCTACGGCAAGGAGCCTCTCCTGGGAGACGAGACCCTGAAGGAGGTCGAGACGGCGGAGGCGAACTACCTCGCCTCGATCGTGAAGCTCTCGCAGCTCGCGGAGGCGCGCATGGCCAACCCCGACTCGCCGGTCATGGCGAGCTACCGGGAGAAGCTGCAGTTGCTCGACAGCGCCATCGCAGATCTGCGCGCGCAGCTGGAAGGAAACCGTTTCAACACGCACCTGCGCCGGGAGCTCATGGCCATGTACCAGGAAAAGAAGCGCACGCTCGAAGAAGTCGTCAAAGAGGTCAAATCATGATGAAGTCCTGCCGCCGTTTTTCGCGTCTCGCGTCGCGGGCCGCGCTCGCCGCCATTCTGGCCGCCCAGGCCTTGCCCGCCGCCGCCGACGGCGGCCGCGAGGAGGTGACCCGCAGCTTCCAGAAGTCTCTGCCGCTCAAGGCCGGACAGAAGCTCTCCGTCGAGCACACCAACGGAGCGGTCCGCGTGCGCGGGCGGGCCGAGTCCCAGGTCTCCATCGACGCGCGGATCCGCGTCTCCGCGGGGGACCGCTCCGAGGCCGAGAAGTTCTCGAGCGCGATCGAGATCGAGGTCGAGCCCTCTTCCGGCGGGATCTCCGTGCGGACGCGCTACCCGAGCGAGCACTCCGGATTCTTCCGCAACATCTCCTACTCCGTGGACTACGAGATCACGATGCCCGAGGCGGCGGCGCTCGCCGTGCGCAACCGCTTCGGCGACGTCGAGGTCGAGGGCTTGAAGGCTTCCGGCGACGTCGTCAACAGCAACGGCAAGGTTTCCTTCCGCGCCGGGCGGGGCAAGCAGCGGCTGGAGAACTCCTTCGGCTCGGTCGAGATCGTGGACAACGCCGGAGACGCCACGATCGTCAACTCCAACGGCCCGGTCACTGCGACGAACGTGGACGGAGACCTGGAGATCCGCGGGCGCTTCGGCCGCGTGACCGTGAACAAGGTGGGAAAGCGCTGCCAGGTGACCAACGGCAACGGGGACGTCTCGGTCTCCGACGTCAAGGGCGAAGCCACGATCGCCAACTCCTTCGGCCGGCTCGAAGTCCGCAACGTCGGTGGGAACCTCGATGCGCGAGACACGAACGGCTCGCTCTCCGCCGAGGGCGTGACCGGGCGCGCCGAGCTGACCGCGAGCTTCGGGGCGGTTACTTTCGCGGACATGCGCGGCGGGGTCAACGTCACCGCGACGACCGGCCACGTCAACGGACGGAAGGTAACGGGCAACGCCGGCGTGCGTAACACGTTCGGCGCCGTGGAGCTGACCGACGTCTCCGGCTCCGTGGACGTGGAGAACCGCAACGGCCGGATCATCATCAGGGACGTCCACGGCGGAGCGAAGCTCGTCAACCAGTTCGGCGAGATCGACGCTTCCGGCATCGGCGGCGACGTGACCGTGTCCAACAGCAATTCCAAGATCACGCTCACCGACGTCGCCGGCTCGGCCGACGTCAACGGCTCCTTCGGCGAGGTCCGCGTCACGCAGGTGAAGAGGGGTGTAAAGATCGTCTCGGGCAACGGCCGCGTGACCCTGGCCGACGCGGGAGGGCCCTCCTCCATCCGGACGAGCTTCGGCGCCGTCGAGGCCGCCCGCATCGCCGGGGACCTGACAGCCGAGAACTCCAACGCGTCGGTGCGCGCCACCGACGTCAAGGGCGGCGCCTCCGTGCGCACCTCCTTCGGCGCCGTCGTCCTCCAGGGTATCGGCGGGCGCATCGAGGTGGATGACCAGAACGGAGCGGTGGACGTCAAGGCAATCTCGGCCGGAGGCTGCCAGGACGTGACCGCGAAGACGTCCTTCGCCCCCATCCGTGTCGCGATCCCCGAGGGCGCGGGCTACACCGTGACGGCTCGCACCTCGTTCGGGAAGGTCCGGAGCGATCTGCCGATCACCTCGACGGGCTCGCTCTCGGACGAAGGCATCACCGGCAAGATCGGCGACGGCAAGTGCCGCATGTCCCTGACCAACAGCAACGGCAACATCGAGATCATCAAGGCAGGTGGTAGGTGATAGACAGGTGATAGGGACGATGAGTCGGTAGGGGCCCCGGCCACACCTACGACCTACCACCACCTACCACCTTCTTCTGGTACGGTCCTCGCATCCAACCGGGCCGGAGGGGTGCGTATGAAACACACGGCCCGGATCGGCCCTCTTTCCCTGGCTCTTCTGCTCGCTCTTTCCCTTTGCGCCTCCGGTGAGACCCGGACGATCACGATCCCCTTTCCGCGCGGCGGCTCGGCCGCCGTCGGCCTTACCAGCGGCCCGATGCACATCCAGTCCGTCGTCATCAAGGGACAGCCGGTCACCCGCGATTACCAGTGGGCCCGGCACGACAAAGGCGATACGACGCTCGTGCGCTGGGTGTTCCACGTTGCCAATTCCGGACGGCGCGACTGGCACGCCCGAATCCGTGTCCGTGTCTACTCGGCCGGCGAGCGCCTGCTCGCCTCCAACGACCGCGAAGGGGAAGTGGACGCGCGCGACGGGCACGACCAGATCACTGTCTGGACGCGGATCCACACACTCGACTATCCGCGGGCGGACCATGTCCGCATCGAGGCGGTCTCTCATCCCGACTGACGCCGGGGGCGCCACCGTCACTTCCACTTCCTGGCGCGGCGGCCGCGGGCTCGATTGGCGAAGATGAAGATGGAAGCGAGGACGGCCGCGGCGGCCAGGAACAGGAGGATTCCCACCCGCCCGGCCCAACGCACGACCGTTTCGAATTGCTGTCCGCCGAAGTAACCGAGCAGGGCGGAGCCGGTTCCCCAGAGGATTCCTGCCGCGACGTTCCAGGGGAGGAATCGGCGGTACGGCATTCTGGCGGCGCCCGCCGCGGCCGGAACAAACGATCGCAGGAACGCGACGAAGCGTCCCAGGAAAACGGCCGGCGCCCCCTTCGTCTTGATCCAACGCTGCGCCCTGGCCCAGCGCTTCTTGACTCTCCGGTGGGACACGTTCTCGCCGTAGCGCCGGCCGACCAGGTAGCCGATCGAGTCGCCCAGGATCGGGCCCGCCACGCTGGCCGCGATGACACCCAAC
>DATIRW010000085.1:0-7653 GCA_035469365.1 Thermoanaerobaculia bacterium | reverse complement strand
TTAGATGGCCTTATCCCACGAAGTTGTCGACACCTCACGGCGTCCAGACGGCAAAGAGGGGAGGGTCTGGACCGTTGGGAACATTGGTCGGGGCGGCCGGGATAGAACCGGCGACCACCTGCTCCCAAAGCAGGTACGCTACCGCTGCGCTACGCCCCGAGGGCGTGCGATTATCCCACGTGGCTCGCGACGGCGAGGTTGAACCAACGGACGCCATCGTGGCGTATGTCCGTTTCGGAGGCAATCCATGACCCAGGAAATGTCCCGCAACGTAACTCGAGTCGTCACGCCGCGGCCCGTCGTCGAGGGCGCGGGCGTGCACCTCGTGCGCAGCATCGGGACGCGTGAGCTCGACCATGTCGATCCGTTCCTGTTGCTCGACCATTTCGAGTCGGCCATTCCATCCGACTACCAGGCCGGTTTTCCCTTCCATCCCCACCGGGGAATCGAGACCGTCACGATCGTCCGCCAGGGTGAAGTCCGTCACGGCGATTCGCTCGGCCACGCTGGGACGATCGGCGCGGGCGACATCCAGTGGATGACATCGGGCAGCGGGATCCTCCACGAGGAGATGCCGCAGGTGCGCCCGGAGGGGATCGGCGGTCTCCAGATCTGGCTGAATCTCCCGGCCCGCGAGAAGATGACGCGTCCCAGGTACCGCGAGTTGCGCTCGGACCAACTTCCGGAGCGCGAGACGGAGGAAGGAGCCATGATCCGCGTCATCGCCGGGGAGGCGATGGGCGGGCGCGTCACGGGTCCCGTCGAGGGGCTGGCCGTCGCGCCGAAGTTCGTGGACGTGACCCTCCCCGAGGGGACGTCCTTCCGGGAGCCGGTGCCCCACGGCCACTCCGCCTTCGCCTACGTGGACCGCGGCGAAGTCCTCTTCGGCCCGGAGAAGAAACCGGTGGCCGCCCCGGCGCTCGTTCTCTTCGGCGACGGCGAGACGATCGAGGCGTCGGCCGGCGCCGGAGGTGGCCGGTTCCTCCTTGCCGCCGCGGAGCCGCTTCACGAGCCGATCGCGCGGTACGGGCCGTTCGTGATGAACACCCGCTCCGAGATCGAGCAGACGCTGCGGGACCTTCAGTCGGGCCGCTTCATCCGGGCCGAGCCCCGCGACGAATAAGCGGCCGCTCGACTCCGAGCGCGCGACGGAATATCGTCTCGAAAGAGAAATGAATCGCGAATACACCGCCTGGGACTCTCCGATTCTCGGACGGCGGATGGAGCTTCTCCGCTTCGGCCATGCCGGCTACCCGATGATCTGGTTTCCGACCTCCGTCGGGCGCTTCTACCAGAACGAGGACTTCGGCCTGGTGGGCGCCGTCGCCGATCATCTCGAGGCGGGGCGTCTCCAGATCGCCTGCGTGGACAGCGTGGACGGGGAGAGCTTCTACGCGAAGGACCGGACTCCCGCCGCGAGGATCCGCCGCCACGACGCCTACGACCTCTACATCGCGCGCGAGGTCGTGCCGTTTCTTCTGGACAAGGCGAGGCCGGCCGGGAAGGTCGGCACGCTCGGGGCCTCCTTCGGCGCCTATCACGCGGTCAACTTCGGCCTGCGGCATCCGGACCTCTGCGACAAGGTCGTCGGCTTTTCCGGTAAGTACGACATCCACTCCTTTCTCGACGGCTACTGGGACGAGCTCTGCTACTTCCACTGCCCGACCGCCTACGTTCCCAACATGGACGGAGGGTGGGTCGCGAAGCTCTCGGCGATGGACATCGCGATCGTCACCGGAGAGACCGACAACATCCTCTCCGGGACGACCGACATGATGCGGATCTTCAACGAGAAGGGGATCCGCAACCGCAACAGCGTCTGGGGCGCCCCCTATGGTCACGACTGGCCCTGGTGGAAGGAACAGATCCGGCACTACGTTCCCTGAGTCGGGCTTCTCTCGTCACGGTCGTCCGCCTATCTTTGGGGAAGATCCACAGGCGATTCTCGAGCGGCGCCGATCCAGACACGAACCTCCGGCAGGCGAGGCGGGTCCTGCCCGAGTCGGGGGGCGAGCGTTCCGAGACGGCGCCACAGCGCGTCGGGATCCTCACGCGCCAGTTGCCCGAGATCGCCGATCCCGGCGGCTTCGAGCAACCGTGCCCGGAGAACGCCCATGCCCTTGTGGAGCGCCAGAACGGATTCATCCCGAGCACGGCGCAGAATCTCGGCGGAGATCCCCGCTCGCGCCGACAGCCCCGGGATTCCTTCCCGGCGCGCGGCCCGCGCCAGTCTTTCCGGCGTTTCGATGCCCACCGCGGCGAGCCGCGCCTGCAGCGGTGCGTCGAGGCCCGGAAGCTCCGAGAGCAGAGGACGAAGAGAGCGCACGGTGTACCGTTGCATCGCGGGATAGACGGCCGCGCAGAAGAGCAGGGCCGCGGTTACCGTGACTCCGCGGCGCCGCAGCGGCCCGAGGGCGATCAGCCTTACGGCTGAGAAGAAACAGAAGGCTGCGACGGCGAGAACCGGAAAGCCAAGGAATCCGGCCAGCGGCATCTCGAAGAGCTTGTACCGCTCGAACCCCGGAACCGCGTAGATCCATTTGCAGCGCGCGACGGAGTTGAACAGTTCCCACATGACTCCGGCCCAGAGTCCTCCCAGAAGAAGCCGCGGAAGCCTTCTCCAGTTTCCTTCCTCGAAATCTCGCAGGAGCGAAGGCCCCCCGGAACGGTAATTGAGCCCCTCCAGTCCCAATGGGGCGAACCAGATGAGGGGAAAGGCGTAGCGAGGAAGAAGAAGGGGTAATGCGAGGCAGACCGCGCCGAAGATCGTCGCTACGCGCGGTGCCCAGACAGGAATTCGAAGCGAGCGGCACTCGAGCCGCCGCCAAACGCCGAAGGCTTCGAGAAGCTCCGCGTGGAGGAGACAGGCCGGCAGGACCGTCGCAAAGGCGGCGACCGTCAAGACCGCGGCCGCCCAGTGACTTCGAAGTCCGAAGACGTAATACCAGTTTCGCAGGACCAGGTTACAGGCCTCGAAGAACAGCCAGAAGGGTACCGACCAGAGGAGCATCGAGAGAAGCTCTCCCCGCTCATGGCTGACGAAGGAGCGCCGGCGCCGCAGGAACAAGACCGCGTCGAGCATCAGCAGGTAGCCGTACCAGGCCGCGACGTACCAGACGGCGTTCCAGCGCGGCAGGTCGCGGAAAATGGCCCAGGATCCCGCTCCCAGCAACAGGAAACCCGCAGGTCCCCAGGGAGGAGACCTCACGCCACCGGGATTCAGTTCATCGAGCAGGCTCCGGGGCCTCGTGGGTCGCCGCAGGAGCCGCACGGCGCAGCGGCGCTCGGGGAGGATCGGCTCGCGCCTCTCGAAACGGCGAAGACAGAAAGGAGACGGTCTACGCGCGCGCTCTCGCACTCGGGACAGGCGACCCGAGCCTTCCCGCTCACGAACCTCTCGAAGCGGGACTCGCAGTCGCGGCAGCGGTACTCGTAGATCGGCATCAGTCGGAAGTCTAAGGTCTAAAGTCTAAAGTCCAAAATCCCGGGTGACGCTCGGGGCCTTGGACACCGGACCCTGGACATTAGACCCTCCTGGGCCACAAGCAGCCGGACGAGCCGACCCAGGTCCGGTCCTTGTTGAAGGCGACGCCCATCATCTTTCCCTGGGAGAGGCGGGCGAGAGTCGTGACGGGCAGGGGCTCGCCGTCTCTCCAGACGAACATGATGCGCACCTCGACTTTCGAGGAATGGCCGTCGGTCGTCTCGATGACGGGCGCGTAGTCCACCTTGCGCATGAGGAGAGTGTGGGGACGCTCTTCGGGCGGCACCGCGGCAATATCCGCCGCAGTGACGTCCACCTTCACGCCGGATCCGGCGAAGGAAAAGAGAGGCTTCAGCACCCAGCTCGAGAGATCCTCCGGAACGGAGGCCAGGTCCGACAGGAAATGCGCCTCCGGCACCGTCGGGTGATCGAGTGCGGGCAGCGCGTGCTTGCTCCACCGGAAATACCAGTTGGGGTGTCCCGCCCACGCGACGTCGAACTCTTCGCGGAAATCGATCGGAAGCTCGATTCCCTTGTGTTCCAGCTCGTCGAAGATCAGGCGGTTGTAGATGCGGAGAATCCGGGTCGGCTTGCCGTCGCGGTCGTACCAGAGTTCCCTTCCGCGCCTTGCGACCTTCGTCGGGCAGACGGCTCGCACATTCCAGAGTTTCTCTGTGAAGGCGAAGTCCACGTAGGTCTTCTGGGACGGCGGGTCCAGGTCCAGCAGCACGACGTTCTCCGGCGGCAGACCGGCCAGGATCGCGTCGCCCACCGCGCGGCGATAGCCCTCGGGGTCGAGGCCGGAGAGAAGGAAGTCGAGCCTCGCGGGCTCGGGACAGATGTCCCGCAGGGCGATCGTCTGAAAGAGCTGAAAGGCGTAGAGGGTGGGGAACGCCTGGAGCTCGATCAGTTTCGGACTCAGGCGCCCGTCGGACACGCGCACGACGGCGAAGTCCGTGACAGCGAAGAGGGGATGGGCGTCGCTGCCGGGAACATCGAACCGGGCCGGCACCGCCGCCCGGGAGCGCGCGAGCGCCTCAGGCCGCGAGAGCTGCCGCCAGATCTCGAGCGACGCGGAGACCATCTCTTCGAGCAGATCCGTCGGGAGGAAGACCGGCGATTCGGCCAGCCGGAACGGGATCGGGCACCCCGCCTCCTCCTCCAGCCGCGTCCGGTATTGCCGGTATTTCCGGTCGGTGTACGCCGCGTTGTAGGCGCGCCGCAGGTCGGGAACCATCAGGCAATCGGGTGATCGGGTGATCGGGTGATCGGGTGATTTCGTTCCGACATCTGTTTCCTTGCGCAGATCGCCCGATGGCTCGATCGCACGATCATCCGATCAAATCAGGAACTTTCCCTCGGCCATGATCTGGTCGCCGTCGAACCAGATGTCGAACTCGCGGCCGACGATGTCGATGTGCGTCGTGCTTCGCCAATTTGCGCCGGTGTGCTCCGAGTAGGGGTGGCCGAAGGCGAGGTGGAGAGTCGGCAGCTTCTCGTCCTGCAGGATGTTGCCGATGACGTTCTCGAGAGCGATGTTGGTGCCGATGGCGAACTCGCCGACGCGGTTGGAGTTCTCGTCGGTGGACGTGTAGGCGCGGAAATCGTTGACGAGGTCCTGGTTCTCGCAGGCGAGCTCCGTGATCCGGCTGTCCACGATCGTGACGGAGAGCGGCGTCGCCTTCAGGTCCCCGTAGCGGGCGCAGAGGTATTCGCCGACGACGCCGTCCGCGACGTAGACGCCGTCCACGCGGGCGGGAGCGGTCAGGACCTCGCCGCCGGGGAGGTTCCCCCACTTCGAGGTGGAGATGATGCCCGAGGTCTTCAGCCACTTGATTTCCGGATCGAAGGTCGCTTCGAGGAAGGAGCCCGCGCGCGAGCGCGCGACGATCCTGCGGGTCTTCTCGGCGCGCTCCAGCACCCGCAGCGAGATGGCGTCCACCTCGTTGAAATCGGCGCGCATTGCCTCGCACATGATTTGCCGGGAGATGGAGACCATGTGGGCGTGGCGGATCTGCCGCCGGTCGACAACCGCGGTCAGCTCGCGGCGGAAGGCGAGCTCGCCCGATTTCGGCTGCCCGGCGTAGATCGAGACGTCCGCGCGCTCGAGGGCCTCGCGGACAGGCCCGGGCACCGCCAGCATCGGCCGTGACCCGTAATCCTCCATGACGTGCACGTCGATGTCCGCGCCGACCTGGCGGACCTGGTCGGCGAGGCTCGCGGCGATCTCCTCGGTCTCCAGGTCGGTGACCAGGACGACCCGCTCGTGCGGCGCGATCCGCAGGCAGGTCCGCACCGCGTTGCGCGCGCCCGGCGCCAGCTCCTCGGCATAGACGGACGGCAGCTCTGTCAGGTTCTGCATTGACAAATGGGCCTTTCCTTCTTCAAGACGACGCCGCGCGACTGCCCCAGTCCTGGATGTCGAGGCCATGGCTCGTCTCGTCGCAGATGTAATCGACGACCTTCTTCAAGTCTCCCTGTGTCTCGTTGAAAACGCGCAGCTGCCGGTCCGCTCCCGTGCCGTTCTCCAGGATCCAGTTTACCCGTTCGACCTCCCGCCGGGAGCCGAGCTCGTCCACGACGTCGTCCACGAACTCGAGCATCTCTCGGGCGAGATCCCGGAAGGGCACCTCGACCTCCTTGCCGAAGTCGATCATCTTCCCGTCGATTCCCCAGCGGCTCGCGCGCCACTTGTTCTCGAGGATGAGGGCGCGGCGATAACGCCGCCACCCCAGGTTCTGAACGCGGAGGTTGTAGAGCTTCACGCAGATCGCCTGGATGAGCGCCGCGATCGTCACCGTTTCGTCCATGCGCATCGGGATGTCGCAGACGCGGAACTCGATCGTTTCGAAGAAGGGGTGCGGGCGCAGGTCCCACCAGATCTTCTTGCCGTTGTCGATGCAGTTGGTCCGGACGAGGATCCGCACGAAATCATCGAACTCCGCCGGCGACTCGAAATACTCCGGGATGTTCGTGCGCGGGAAACGGTCGAAGACCTTCGTGCGGAAGCTCTTCAAACCGGAGTTCCTCCCGAGCCAGAAGGGGGAATTCGTCGAGAGGGCGAGCAGGTGCGGCAGGAAGTAGCACGCTTCGTTGAAGATCTGGAAGGCGGTCGCCCGGTCCTGGATGCCGATATGGACGTGGAGACCGAAGATCAGGTTGGCGCGGGCCAGGAGTTGCATCTCCTCGACGACCTGGTCGTAGCGCGGATCGGGAAAAATGAGCTGGTCGGCCCAGTCGGAGAACGGGTGCGATCCGGAAGCGGCCACTCGCATACCCTGCCGCGCAGCCAACCGGATGATCTCCGTCCGTGTCTCGGCGATGTCCCGGCGGACCTCGCCGATATCCCTGCAGATGCCCGTGCCGAGCTCGATGACCGACTGGTGCATCTCCGGCTTGACGCGCTCCTTGAGCAGGCGCTTGCCCTCATCCAGCATCTGCTGGACGTGGGAACGCAGCCCCCGCGTCTCCGGATCGATGATCTGGAACTCCTCCTCGACGCCGAGGGTGAAGGCCGGCCGCTCGGTCATGGCGCCGGCGGAGAGCCTGGCCGGGGAGCGCGCCGTCCGCGTCCGGCGGCCCGGCGCGCGGGGGCCCTGGGCCTGGCCGGCGCGCCGGTGGCGAGGAATTCCTGCCAGTGGAAGCGCTCGGGCGCCGCGGCGCCTTCGGCAACGCGCTCGATGAGCCATTGCGCGGCGTGCTCCAGCACCCACCGGAAGTTCTCATCGCCGACGGAGGCCGGGTCCGCGTCGGGAGCGGGGTTCAAGAAGTCGATCGCGTAGGGGACGCCGTCGCGCACCGCGAACTCCAGCGTGTCGAAGTCGTAGCCCAGGGCCTCCGTCAGCTTCAGGCAGTCGCCGCGGACGCGCTCGTAAAGCGTGGACTCGATCGGCGGCCCGTTGCGGACGTAGCGGTTGGCGTGAGGCTGCCGCGGGTCGTAGCGCATGACGTGGACGTGCTTCCTCCCGATGGCGTAGCAGCGGAGGTACTCCTCGAAGACGATCTCCTCCTGGAGCGTCATGACGTTTTGCCCGGAAGCCGCGTAAGCCGCGAAGAACTCGCCGGGGTTCTCGACCCGGTAGACGCTCTTCCACCCGCCGCCCGAGTAGGGCTTGAAGTAGGCGGGAAAGCCGATGTGGGAAAAGATCGCCTGCCAGTCGAGCGGGTAT
>DATIRW010000084.1:0-10653 GCA_035469365.1 Thermoanaerobaculia bacterium | reverse complement strand
CGGGCCGGCGCCGGTGTAGGCGCGCCCAAGCAGATCGAGGTACGCCGCGATATTCATGTCCTTGGTGTCGTCGCCGGCGTAGGACTCCGTCAGGTTGAAGATCAGGTCCGCCTCGGCGCGGGCGACCGCTGCCAGCGACTGGTTCTTCCCGTCGAGCACCTGGTAGAAAGGCTCGTATCCCAGCTTGCCGAGAGCCTCGAAGATCTCCTCGCGGTCGTGCTTCTCCTTCTTCTTCTTCTTCGGCTTGCGCGGCGGCTTTTCGGGCGCGGGCTCCGGCGCCTCGTCCTCCCACGCGTCGTAGAGGACCGCGACCTTGTAGCTGATCTTGCTCATGCCGTCGCTCTCGCTTGCTCGGGTCCTGACTCAGCCATCGTCGTGCCTTCGCGGCGCGAGTAGTCTCCCGAGCGAACGCGAGGGAGGAGGCTCGCGCTGCGGGAGCGGAGCGCGGAGCGAGGGAGCAGGCGAGCGGTCGAGGCCGCATCCGGCCGAGTCGCTCGTCGGTGCGCCCGCAGGGCGCAGGTCCCTCGCGGAGCGCGGAGCGACGTGTTCACGGCTGCACGAACTTTCCGCGGGTCAGGTAGTTCATCGCCAGGGCCGTCGCGTACACGGCGGCTTCGGTCAGGTGCTCCTTCTCCAGACGGACGTCCGCGCGCAACCCCATTTCTTCGACGCGCGACGCGATCGACTCGATGAGCTTCTTGACGACCGGCCTCGGAACTCCCGTCCAGTAGGCGACCTTGTCCACGATCGCCTTCCGGTTCTCCTTGAGCAGGTCTCCGGCAGGCCGCACCCCCTTCTTGCGGCGCCGCGAGACCTTGAAGATGTCGGCAAGATCCGTGTCGAGCGCGAGCTCCCCGGAGGCCTGTTGCTCCTCGAGCGCCTTCTGGTAGAAGTCGGCAACCGTCGTCTCCCTCTCCTCGACCGTGAGATCGGTGGCGCCCTGGGGGCGGATCGGCTCCGTCTCGCGGAATTTCCGCGCCATCTGGTCCACGTAACGCAGCTTCGCCAGCGCTCCCCACCCCTTGTACTTGCGGCGCCAGTTCGAGCGCGGCGTCAGCCACACGGCGAACGTCTCCGCGAAGTCCTCGTCGGGGTGCTTCTGCGCGTACCAGCCGGCGATGTTCCGCACGAACCGGCGCGAGAACGGGATGGGGCGATAGTTGTCGCGGTAGGGCCGGCGGAACGGGCCGAAGAGCTCGCGCCAGTCGTTGGTCTTGTAGAGCTCGTAGGCGTAATTGAAGGCGTGACCCGCCTCGTGGCGCAGGTAGAGCATGATCTCGCGCGAGTCCTCGAGGTCGTTCATCTCCTTCTCGAGGCGGGCGAGCTTGGGGTTGGCGAGATAGAACGGGATGCCGATGACGGGCTCCCCCGATGGGCATCCCCATTCGTCCGTCAGGTAACAGAGAGGGCGGAACTTCTTCAGACCCTTGCGCTCGAGCTCCCTGTAGAGCTGCTGAACGAACCGTTCGAGCGGGGAGCCCTCGAGCTTCAGGCCGAGCTCCTTGATGGGCTTGGCGAGGATTTCCTGGACGTCCGGAGGAGCTTTTTCGAAAGCCTGCAAGCGACTGTGGCTCCTGTGAAGGGTAGCATGCTGGATCAACGGCGTCGAGATCCCGGCCTGGCGCGGTACGACCCTCATCGCCGGGAGGCAGTCGAACAGTTCGCCTCGCGGATTGATCTCTCCCCTTTCCGCTCGCAGCCGCGCCTGCGTGTCCCTGGCCGACCGGACGGAAGGAGTGCGGCAGGTCGTGTGCTATGCCGCGTGGGAGCGCGCCGGAACGTCCGCTGAATACGGGAGTCGGGTACAATCTTTTTCGACAGCCGCTAGAATCCCGGTCAGGACCCATGCAACTCTCGACACTCGGTCTTTTCGTGCAGACGGCCGGCGTCGGCCTGCTCGCGATGATCTTTCTCTACGTCTCCCGCGAGAACCGTGACCGCGTGCTCCAGGCCATGGGCTATGCCTGGCTCTTCCTCTTTCTTTCCCTCGCCTCCCTCGCGACGTTCGCGCATCTCGAGGTTCCCTTCGGGAATTTCCCCTACCAGTACCTGAAGATCCTCTACTTCGTCGCTCTGGTCGTTGCCGCGGACCGCATGTCCCACGAATCCCCCCTGGGCCGCCCGCTCGCCGTCGCGGCCCTGGTCTCCGCGGCGGTGTCCTTCATCATCGTCTACTTCGCGCACTCGGGCTCGCTCTTCAACGCGATCCACATGGGAATCGGGGCCGTCGCGTGGCTCCTCGTCACGGTTCTGATTCTGCGCAGCCGCGTCCCGGGTCTGGGCAAGCCGCTGACGGCGGTCCTCGCCTTTCTGACGGCCGTTCTTCACGTGGCCTACGTGGTCCTCTTCGTGGAATCGGCCGCCCAGAACGACCGCGCCTTTCCGTTTCTGGGCTACATCGCATTCTACGACCTGTTCCTGGAGATGCTCTTCGGCATCGGACTGATCATCTGGGCGATGGAGGACACGGAGCGCAAGCTGACTTACGTGCACGCGCGCGCACGCGACGAGACCCTGCGCTCCCACAAACGAGCACAGCTCGACCCGCTGACGGAAACCTACAACCGCCTGTTTCTCGACGAGAACAGACCGGCGCTCTCGCAAGATTCGGCCAGCGGCTCGATCGTCCTGATCGACGTCGACGAATTGAAGGCCATCAACGACAAGGAGGGACACGAGGAGGGGGACAAGGCCATCTGGACCGTGGCCGCCGCGATCAAGAAGCTGATCCGCGGCGACGACTACGTGGTTCGCTGGGGCGGAGACGAGTTCCTGGTCGTCCTCCCGGGGATGGAGGAGGAGAGCGCCAAGAGACGCTTCTACATGCTGCCGAGCAAGATCGAAGAAATCCGGGAGTCCCCACGGAGTTCGGACCGCGCCTACGGGAAGTTCATCTCGGCCTCGGTCGGCGTGACTCCCTACTCGAAGCGGGTTCCCTTCGACGCGGCGGTCGAGATCGCGGACAGGATGATGTACGAGCGCAAGAAGGCCCACAAGCAGACGCGGTCCGGTGTCATGGAGCACCCGCGGCCCAGGGAGACGCCGCCCCCGGCGTGGGACAAGCCGAACTAGAGGAAATTGCAACATTGTGAGATTGACGATTGAGTGATTGAGCAGGTGTCCAATCCGTCAATCGTCATTCTTTCAATCCTTCAACCGGAGATGCTCATGAAGTACCACTGGGCCCGGTGTCCAAAATGCGGCTGCGAGCTGTCGATCAACACCACGGACTCGCCTCGAGGAATCTCCGGATCGTTGCGCCGGTGGTCCGCCGACCGCTCGATCAACGACGGCCGGCCGATCCGCGTCGCGCCCGCCGAGATTTCCGCCGACGGCGGCTTCGTCACTGCCTGCGTCTGCGGCCAGGAGATAACAGTCCCGGGCAGGCCGGATGCCGTCAGCGCCGAAAGGGAGGGAGACCTGAGGGTGACTCTGGGAGAATAGAGGCCGATTTTGGATTTTAGATTTTGGATTTTGGATTGGGATGCGGCGCGTACCTATCGAAGATTCGTTCGACCTTCACTCGTTTCGGCCTGAAGACGTCGCCAACGCTGTGGCCGATTACCTCGAAGAGGCGCAGCGCCTCGGACTTCGAGAGGTTCGAATCATTCACGGCAAGGGGATAGGAGTCCGTCGCGCCGAGGTCAGAAAACGGCTTGCGGCGGAACCCCGAGTCCGGGAATTCTTCGACGCCCCGCCGGACCGAGGCGGTTTCGGCGCGACCGTCGTCGTCCTCGGCCCGGTCCAAAATCCAGAATCCAAAATCTAAAATCCCTAGACCTCCTCGATCACCACGGACAGGGGCATCGCGGCCTTCGTGACTTTCGAGATGATGCAGTACTTCTCGGCCAGAGAGAGGGTCTTCTCGACCTGGGCCTTCTGGCCGGCCAGGAGGGAGGCGGGCACCAGCGCGTGGATCGTCGCGTCAAGCAGCTTGAAGCCGCCGGCGGGGTCAGGGCCCAGGGTTCCGGAAGCGCGCACGGCGGGCTCGGCGTAGCCGACGCTCAACTTCTTCAGGAAGATCGCCCAGGTGTTGACGAAACACGCGGCGACGGCTCCGAGCATCAACTCCTCCGGGTTGGCTCCAACCCCGCAGCCGCCGAGGGCCTTCGACCCACCGATGGCGAAGGAGATATTCCCCTGAGGCAGCTTGAGCGTGCCGCACCCCATGCCGTCCCCCGACCAGACGGCGCTCGCCGTGAAGAGATGCCTGTCCCCGTCCGCGGCCATAGAATGCTCCTCCACGGTGATCTTCCCACACGGGTGTCGCGGCGCCATGGTTCTCCTCTCGGCCGTCTCCTTCGCCGCCTGCGCCACGCCTCCGCGGCCGACGAAGGCGTCCCTCGCGCTCTCGGCAAACGAGCGAGCGGTTGTCGAGGGACGAGTGACCGACCGGCAGGGCCGCGCCGTCGCCGCAATCGGGGTCCGGGGGCTGCCGCGGGGCAGGGACGCCGGCTGGTCTCCGGCCGCCGTCACCGATTCGGAAGGCCGCTTCCGCCTCGCACTGATCGCCCCCGCGGAATACGGCTTCCTTCTCTCCTGGAACGGGAGAACCGTGATCACACCGGAAGACGATGACCCGTCTCGTCTGCGCATCGCGGTCTCGCCCGGGGAGCGCCGCGACGGCATCTCCCTGCTCTTCCTCCGCGAAGCCTGGGAGACGCATGGGCCATAGGACTTTGCGAACGTCCTCCTTCAGACCGTGGGCTCCGCGGGCTCGACAACCTCGACGTCCCGCTCCCAACCTTCGTTTTCCAGCACGAGAGTCTCCAGGGCGACCGCGCTCGAATTCGCATCGAGGTCCGGCAGCGCGGCATACCGGGAAGGCCAGCAGCGATAGACCTTGTACGACTTCACCAGCTGGCCCGCTTCGTTGCAGAGCTCGATGACGACGTCCTTGCGGAAGCCCGCGAGCGATGCCTCGCCGCCCGGGCCAACGCCGATCTTCCATACCTTGTTCGCCCACTCCTCAAACGCCGGGTCGTGAGTGACGCCACGCTCGAGCGTGATCGGCTCGAAGTGAGTGATGCCGGGAGACTTGTGCTGCGTGTTCGGATCGCCCCCTTCACGATGCACCACGACATCGGTGGAGCGGCTGAGCCCGCTGATGTGCGAGACCCCGGCGACATACCTGCCGTCCCACTTGATGCGGAACTTGAAGTGCTTGTAAGGGTCCACCCGTTGGGGATTGACGGTGAACTGAGCCACGGTTCACTCCTTCCGAATCAGGGTTCCGGTTTGGGAGCGAATTTCTTCTTACCGGTGATCTCCTGTTCGGTCTGCTCGATGTTCTTCTCGGCGAACTGGTCGAACCAGGTCCAGGAGGCCCAGCGCTTGCGAAGCAGCGGCAGGACCGCTTCGGTCAGCACCCGCCCGGACTTGCCCTCCGCGAGGGCGCGTTCGACCGTGGAGCGCAGGCCGACCAGGTAGTCGCGGAAGAAGCGCACGTCCAGCGCCGACCCGGGCTCACCGTGGCCGGGAACGAAGCGGCTGGCCGGGTGGTCCGCCAGGAGACCGTCGAGCGTCCTGATCCACTCGCGCGTGTCGGCGTCGACGAGGTTCGGAACGGTGTTCTTCCAGAAGAGGTCCCCCGTGAAAACGACGTTGCCGGCGGGGAAGAAGACGAGCGAATCCCCGCCGGTGTGTCCCGGACGCGTGAGGACCTCGATTTTTCGCTCCCTCAGCCAGACCGTGAGACCGTCGCGATAGGTCACATCCGGCAAGGCGAGCCCGGCGAGCATCGCTTTCTCCTCCGGCTTGATCTCATCGCGCCATTTCAGGTTCTCGGTTCGGACCCACGCGCGCGCGTTCTCGTGCGCGAGGAGCACGGCTCCCTGCTTCAGGAAGACCCGGTCGCCGCCGACGTGGTCGAGGTGGTAGTGCGTGTTGACGACCCACCGAACCGGGGCCGGAGTGAGCCGCCGGATGGCCGCGGACAATTCCTCGGCCGCCTCGGGCGTCGCGAAGGCGTCCACGACGATCACCGCATCTGGCCCGACAACGAACCCGGCGTTCCCGACCGAGGCGCGGTCCCCCGGCCTGGCAACCGCCGCGTACGCTCCCTCCCCGAGCGACACCAGCGTGAAATGCGACGGCGCCGCGGGCGGAGGCGTCACCGGAGCCGGGCCCAGCAAAGCGAGGAGAATGAGGCCCGTCAGAGATTCCGGCACGGGCGCATTCTAGCCCCGCACAGACTCGGAACTCACAACCCACGACTTCCCTATAATCCCGGCCATGGCGAGCGAACGAAAGGCGGAGCCGCAACGCGTCCGATGCGTCATCAACGGCGAGGAGATCGAAGTCTGGGAGGGGTATCGCCTGTGGGACGCGGCACTGGACGCCGACGCGAGGCTGTGGCACTGGTGTGGCGGGCAGGGGCAGTGCACCACGTGCGCGGTCGTCCCGGTCGCCGGCTCCGAGAATCTGACGCCGCCGTCCCGGCTGGAAAAGTTCTCCCTGGCGATCTGGTTCGCCAAGCCGCTGGCCTTCATCCGCAGGCGCTGGAAGGGCAAGCCGATCCGGCTGGCCTGCCAGGCCTACGTGCGGGGACCCGTCGAGGTCGTGGGACTCTTCGGAAAGAAGGCGAAGGAAGCCCGGGAGGCGCGTGGGATCGAATAGGTTTCACGCCCTTTGATGAAAAAAACCGGGCGATTCGTCGCGCTGACCCTCTTGTCCGGCGCTGGTGTTTACGTGGCCGGATCCTGGATTGCCGGAAGGGCGCTGGCGCGACGCCTGATCTCCGGCACGGGTCTCGTGCCTGCCAGGGAAGGGCGCGCGGACCTTCTCGATGCGCTCAGCGTCGCGGGAGTCTTCTTCGGGGAGCTGCGGTACCCCGGAAGCCGCCACGACCCGGTCGAGCTCTCCGCCGTGTTCGCCTCTCCCGACTCGGAGACATCCGCCCGTCCGACCGTTCTCTTCCTGCACGGGAAGGGGGGGAACTCCGCGGAGTGGAAGCCGGAGGCGATGCGGGCGCTCCAGTGCGGATACAACGTCCTCCTCCCCGATCTGCGAAGCCACGGAGAGAGCGAAGGGACCTTCATGACCTACGGGTTCCTCGAGACGGAGGATCTCGACAACGCGATCTCGGCAGCGAGCGGACGCTTCGGCTTCGATCCGCGACGGCTGGGCGTTCATGGCTGCTCGGCCGGCGCCACGCTCGCCATCGAGCTCGCCGCGGTTCGGGAAGGGGTCAAGGCTCTCTGGATCGAGTCTCCCTACGCCGACCCGCAGGCCATGGCCCGCCACTACCTGTCCCTCGCGACGGGATTGCCGTCCTGGCTCCTCGCCCTGACGGGACGCTTCGCGGTCCGCGGGGCCGTCGCTCACGTCCGCCGCGCTCTCGACCTCGCCGAGGGCGCGAGCGGCCTCGAGTCGGTCGATCCTCTCCGTTCGATCGCCCGCGTCCGCGCTCCCGTCTGCCTCGTGTACGGCGAAAGAGACGAGCTCGTCCCTCCGCACTTCGCGGCGAGACTGGAGCTGGCGCTGCCCGCGGACGCGAAGGTGTGGCGGGCAGCCAACGCCGGACACTGTCATCACGACGACGAACCAGCGAGGGTGGCGACAGAAGAGTATGACCGGAGATGGAGAGACTTCTTCGGTCGGCACCTGCCGGTCGAGAGAGAGTCTAAGGTCTAAGGTCTAAGGTCCCGGGCTCGTTTTCGGGGGTCCTCCGTGCGTCCCTTGAGTTGTCCGCAGGCGGCGCTGGCGTCGGGGCCCCGGCTGCGCCGGACCGTCGCGGTCAGATGCTCCCGGGCCAGGCGCTCCACGAAGCGGTCGATCGTGGATTCGTCCGGACGCTTCCAGCCGGGCAGGTAGACCGGGTCCTCGTTCAGCGGAATGACGTTGATCTTGACGGGGATTCGGCGCAGCAGGCGCGCCAGCCGCGCGGCGTCCTCCGGCGAGTCGTTGACGCCGGCGATCAGAACGTACTCCACCGTGATGCGGCGGCGCGATTCGAGCGGCCAGCGGCGCATGGCTGCCAGGAGCCCCGCGAGCGGATACGTTCGCGTGATCGGCATGATCTTCGCGCGCGTCTCTTCGTCAGCGGCGTTCAACGAGACCGCGAGGTTTGGCCGCCGGGGCAGCGCGGCAAACCGCCCGAAGGCCGGCGTGATGCCGGAGGTCGAGACAGTCACGCGCCGCGGCGAGATCTGTTCGAAGAGCACCTCGAGCGCACCGAGAACCCCGTCCGGGTTCAGGAACGGCTCGCCCATGCCCATGAAGACCACCCGCAGCCCTTCGGCGTCGCGCCCGACGTCGTCCAGCACCGCGTAGAGCTGCCCCACGATCTCGGCCGCCGTGAGATTCCGTCCCGCGCCCAGCCTTCCCGTCACGCAGAACGCGCAATCCACCGCGCATCCCGACTGCGACGACAGGCACACCGTGAATCTCTCGACACCCGCCATCGTCGTTCGCCGCTCGGTCTTGGACCTGACACCTGACACCTGATACCCGACACCTGCTCTCGCGTCCTCGAACTCGTTGACCGCGGCGCGCGCGGCCTCGCCGGGCATGAAGACCGCCTCGATCAAAGCGCCGTCGGGAAGCCTCAGTCCGTACTTGATGCTGCCGTCGGAGGAGGGCTCGCGGCGGACGATCTGGGGCAGAGTGATCGGCAACTCCCGGGCCAGACGCTCGCGCAAATCCTTCGGCAGCACCCGCATCGCCGAATACTCACGGACGCTCTGCCGGTGAAGCGCATCGAAGACCTGCCGCCCCCGATACCGCGGCAACCCCCACTCCTCCGCCAACGCCTCCCAGGCCGCCGGAGTCATCCCGAGCGCCTCCCGAGAGAATTCCGTCATCACGTCGAGTCTATGCCCCGCTGTCATCCCGAGCGAAGCGAGGGATCTGCTCCGCGCGCGTCGGGAGCGAGATAGGGCTTCGCGACGTTGAGTGGGATGGGAATCGCGGGCTACGCGCGGGTTGGAGAACGGCGAAGCGAGAGACGGGAGGAAACGACGCGGCGGGTCCGCACCTTGCGCGTCGGGTCGATGCCGACGGATTTCAGAAATCGCAGGTCCTTGATGTTGATCCGGAAGGCGGCCTGGTTGCCGGCCGGCGTGTCGTCCCTGCCGCTGCTCGCGGCGGCAGGCCGGCGCCGGCTCCCCGCGCGCGGCGCACGCCGGTTCACGCCGACTTTCGCGTCGAGAACCATGTAGAGGTTGTAGCCCTCGTCGCGGATTCGCTGGATGGAGTCGTGCACGCGACCCGAGCCCGAGATGGACTCGTTGATCGCCTGACCCAGCTCCTTCAACATCTGGCGCAGATGGTCGTTCAATTCCATGGCCGCGGCGATTATCGCTTCCGCTTCCGCAGAGCGTCAAGCGTGTTCGTGATTCGCTTCCGTGCTATTCTCTGTGGAGCCGCGCAGCGTGTGTCTCGGGCTCCGAGTCGCTTCCCTCTGCATCCGTTGTATCGTTCTTCGCCGATGTTCTCGCGACTCTCGGATCTCGCCTGCACCAAGTGCGGCGCGTCGTTCGAGCGCGGCGGCGGCGCCGACCTCTGCCGCGCCTGCGGCGGCCCGCTGTTCGCCCGCTACGAGAAGGGAGCGCTCGACCGGGACAGCGGCGCCTCCCGTCCGCGCACCATCTGGCGGTGGCACGAGATGATGCCCGTCGAAGATCCGTCCAACATCATCTCGCTCGGCGAAGGCGGTACGCCGCTCCTGCGGGCGGATCGGCTCGGCGGGCCCGCCGGCTTCTCCGATCTCTGGATCAAGGACGAGGCGGGCAATCCCACGGGTTCCTTCAAGGCGCGCGGTCTTTCGGCCGCGATCTCCCGCGCGAAGGAGCTCGGCACGAGGAAGATCGCGCTCCCGACCGCGGGCAACGCCGGAGGCGCCGCCGCAGCCTACGCCGCAAAGGCCGGGATGGAATGCCACGTCTTCATGCCGGAGGACACTCCCCCGCTGTTCAAGATCGAATGCGAGCGCTACGGCGCGAGGGTCACGATGGTTCCGGGCCTGATCGACGCCTGCGGGAAGATGGTCGCCGAGCGCGCGCCCCGCGAGGGGTGGCATGACGTCTCCACGCTCAAGGAGCCGTACCGCGTCGAGGGAAAGAAGACGATGGGATACGAGCTCGCGGAAGACTTCGGCTGGTTGCTCCCCGACGCGGTCCTGTATCCGACCGGCGGCGGCACGGGCTTGATCGGAATGTGGAAAGCCTTCGAGGAGATGGAGACTCTCGGCTGGATCGGGGGCAAGCGCCCGCGCATGATCTCCGTCCAGGCCGCCGGCTGCGCCCCGATCCCGAAGGCCTTCGCCGGAGGCAAGCCCGTCTCGGAAAAATGGGAGAACGCGCAGACCTACGCCTCGGGCCTCCGCGTCCCCAAGGCCTTCGCCGATTTCCTGATCCTCCGCGACATCCGCGCCTCCGGCGGCGACGCCGTCGCCGTCACCGACGACGAGATTCGCCGCGCCGCCGGCGAGATCGGATCCGCCGAAGGTCTCTTCGTCTGCCCGGAAGGGGCCGCCGTCTGGGCCGCCGCGAGGAAGATGGCAGCTGAGGGGAGACTGGATCCGCGCTCCCGCGTTGTCCTCTTCAACACGGGAACCGGCTTCAAATACGTTTAGAGGTCTCAGGGTAAAGGTGTCGGGTCAAATGCAGGTTTCAGGTGCCAGGGACCGGAGCGGAGCCCCAACCTGACACC
>DATIRW010000083.1:0-8415 GCA_035469365.1 Thermoanaerobaculia bacterium | reverse complement strand
AATGCATCGAGCTGGTCGCGCGTGTCCACGATGGAATACGCGTCGGAAAATCTCGGCCGTCTCGTGGCCGATGATGCTCATGGCTACCGTCTCGGGGACACCAGCCCGGCGCGAATCACGAGCGACGGTCCGCCGGAAGTCTCGCTTCTCAGTTCTTTCCGTAGCGCTCCTTGTAGAACTCGTCGATCCTCTGCCTCTCTTCGGGCGACAGGCCTTTGCGCCAGGCATGGGGAGGGTCTTCCTCGACCGCCTTGATCACGGCGAGAACCTTCTCCTCGCCGTGCGCGGCCTCTTTCGCCTGAGGAAGGAACCGATTGTAGAAGTTGTCCGCCACTTCGAAGAAGCCGTGCCACTGGACGAAATCGGGTCCCTGCATCGAGGCGCCCATCCGCGCGCGCCGCCCCTCGTGGTGCCAGAGGCGGTAGAAGGTCCACTCGATCTCTTCATCAAACGGCGTTGGTGTGAGCTTTCCCGCCTCCCGAAGCGCGTTCATGACGCTCTGCGCCGGCTGGGCGAACTTCCTGTTCCACAGATCGATTGTGTCGTCGAACGACTTGTAGAAGGCATCCACGAATGCCGGCCCGTGGCAGTGGCCGCAGACGTTCTTCATCGCGGTGCGCCTGGCCTCCCAGTTCCCGAGTTTCTTGGAGATCACGGGGCGCAGCGTCCAGGAGATCCGTGCGCCGACGTCGTGGGTGACCGGCTGTTTGGGCGTGGCGGACATGTGGCAGGTCGAGCAGGTCGGAGCCGCCGTGTAATCAACCCCGACGACCCATTTCTCGGAGTCCAGATGCATCTCGCTCCTCTGCATCCGGTAGGCAATGCCGTGCTTGCTCTCTTCATAGATCTCGGCCTGCGGGTGATCGGGCCCCAGGTGGCACTTGCCGCAGACCTCGGGCTGCCGGGCCAACGCCTTGGAGAAGGCATGACGGCTGTGGCACGCCGAGCAGGCCCCGCGCGAGCCGTCGAGATTGACCCGTCCTATACCGGTGTTGGGCCAGGTGGCCGGATCGAGCATCGGAGCGCCAACGGCGTTTTTCCGAATCGATCCATCCGGGTCCTTCAAGAGGGCCACGGTCGAACCGTGACACTGCCAGCAGCCGTTGACCGCCGCGAGGCGCCCCTCGACGACCTCCCCCAGCACGTTGTCGAGAGAGCCTATGAAGTTGGCCGCCTCGGCGTGGTGGCTGCGCTGATTCTCCGCGACGATCTCTCCGTGACAGCCGGCGCAGGCGTTGGGCGTCAGTACGGTGGAGATCGTCACGCCTTCGTGCTCGAAGGCGCCCAGCTCCTTCAGACTCGCGCTGTGGCATTCCCAGCAGCCCACTCCTTCGACGGAGTGCCGGCTGCCGCGCCACTGCGCGACGATACCAGGTGTCTTCTGCGCATGGCATGCGACGCACTTCTTGCTTTCGGCGGAAAGTGCCGCCGTCGGCTTCGCCCGCGGCCTGGCCTTCCCGCGGGCGGTTTCGCCTCGTCCGGAGTCAGCGGACACAAACAACAGCAGCGCGACGACCAGCAGATGGCGGACGGCGAACCGTGTTTGCTCTCGGGCCATTCTTCCTCCCCTTGTTTTCCGCCCGAGTTCTCTCGGTGAGGTTGAGGTCGGGAAGCCCTCTCTTTACAGATGCTATGGACACGCCCGGCTGTCCTCCAAGATCTGTTTGGATCAAGAACATCGGGCGGGGCATCCTCCGCCGGGCGACGGCACTTTCTGCCGGCGGACGAAAGCGTGAGGAGTTGAGTCTTTCCGGGCCATGGATCAAGATCCCGGCGGACGCGATGGAGAACGGCCCGATTGAAGACTTCGACCTCGTGATCGTGGGCGCGGGACCGGCGGGTGTCGCGCTTGCAGCCGAGGCACGCGCGGCAGGCGTTGCAGCGGAGAGGATCCTCGTGCTGGAGAAGGCGCACGAGCATTCCTGGATCATTCGCAAGTATTACCCGGTCTCCAAGCCCGTGCTCGCCAACTACAAGGGGATCGAAGCGAAGTGCGAGGGGGTGCTCTGCATCCCCGACCAGACGCGCGAGGAAACTCTCTCTTACCTCGACCGGGCCATCCGCGAGTCCGGCGCCCGGGTTCGTTACCGGGAGGAGGTCCATCGCATCGGGCGCGAGCCGGACGGGAGGCTCCATGTCGCATCGAGCGGAGGCATCTGCCGGTCGAGCGTTGTGGTCATCGCCATCGGGATTCTGGGCCGGCCGAACAAACCCTCCCATCCGATTCCGCGGGCGCTCCGAGGCAAGGTCCTCTTCGACGTGACGAGCGAGGAGATCCGGGACATGGACGTCCTCGTCGTGGGAGGCGGGGACACGGCGACGGAGTACTGCCAGTTTCTCGCCCAGGAGGGAAACCGCGTCGTCCTCTCCTACCGTGGCGCGGCCCTGACGCGCCCCAACCCCATCAATCGCGAGAGCGTGATGGCTCTCGAGCGGCAGGGGAAGCTTCGCATCCTGCTCGGCTCCAGCATCACGGGGCTCGAGGCGGCGGGGGACCGCGTGCGGTCGCTCTTCGCCGAGCCTTCGCCCGATGTCCCGCCGCAGTTCCATCGGGTCGTGTACGCCCTGGGCGGCACGACGCCGGAGAGCTTTCTGAAATCAGCCGGCATCGAGTTCGAAGGTCCCGAGCCGCGCCTGACGGAGTCCTTCGGAACGAACGTGCCGGGACTCTTTCTCGCCGGAGACCTGACGGCCGGGAGGCGAGGAGGCTCGATCATTCTCGCCTTCAACACCGCCGCCTCGGCGATGCGCAGAATCTGCCGGGACCACGGCATCTGTGCCATCGGCGTGCCCGCGGAAGGCGATACGGATTGACGAGTTGGGAGTTCGCGAACGAGTGAATGGAACGTAGGAGACGCGTGCGGCGGCTGCATGAGTCCGTCTTGACCGAAATTTCGCGGTTCGATTAGTGTACGGGCCCTTACTCGAGGGAGGGCCGTGGCCAAAGGATTCCTCTTCGGGATCGTCGCCTCGATCGCCGCGGCGATCGTCGGCGCCTACCTCTTCGTCAAGAGCGGCGCGCTGCCGGCGGGACAGGACGTGAAGCCGGGCGTGCTCGAGAAGTGGGCCGCGAAAACGTCGCTGCGGGCGACGATGCGGCGGGAGGCGCGGGAGCTCAAGAGCCCGCTCCCCCCGACCGACGAGAATCTGGCGGCGGGCGTCGCGCTCTACGTGGCGCACTGCCAGGTCTGCCATGGCGGGCCCGATGCCGTCGCCTCCCCGATCGCCAGAGGCCTGACCCCGAATGCGCCGCAGCTCGCCAAGGACGGGGTCGAAGACGATCCCGAGGGGACGATCTACTGGAAGATCGCCCATGGCATTCGCTTCACCGGCATGCCGGCCTTCCGCCCAACCCTTTCAGACCGGGAGATCTGGCAGATGGCCCTCTTCGCCAAGCGGATGGACAAGCTCCCGCCTGGACTTCGCCAGGCCTGGACCGCGGGGAAACCGACTCCCTAGCCAGCTCGCCGCTGAGCTTCAAGCCGTCAGCCAGACTTGCGGTCGAGCCTTGCGGCAGACCATCTGGAGGCTCTCTGTAAGAACGGGCGACCTGCTCCCCAACTTTGATCCACCCGGGGTCTGAGAACTCCGGTCGAGTGGAAATCACGCGGTGGCGCCAATCCGAGTCCCTCGGAGCGAGCACGCTCAACCCGGAATGGGGTAGAGCTTCCGCATCTTGACTCGGGCTCGAACCCGGGCGCAGGATGTCTCTGCACGCGTCGAGTCTGGTCAAGCGGTGGTCTTGCCCCAGGTGACGCGTACCGACGTGCGCGTCGCCCTTTTCAACGGGAGCTGCCAGCCATGACCACAGCCCTCGAAGAACGCCGTACGGTTTCTTTCCCTTCCAGACATCCCCTCTCGTCCCGTATCCAACATCTCGGCACCGAGAACGCGTTCAAGATCGGGCCCTACATCCGGCGAGTGGAGGACGAGGGCCACAGGGTCATCAAGTGCAACCTGGGCGAGCCGGACTTCCCTCTCGCGGCACACATCCGCGACGAGGTGAAGCGCCAGCTGGACCTCGACTTCACGCACTACTGCGATCCGCAGGGCCTTTTGCCGCTTCGCGAAGCGGTCGCGCGAGAGATGGGCGCGAGGCGCGGCCTCTCGATCTCGCCCGAAAGGGTCGTCGTTTTCCCCGGCGCCAAGACGCCGATCGGCTTCTGCCAGGAGGCCTACTGCGACCCCGGCGACGAAGTGATCTATCCGAGTCCCGGGTTCCCGATCTACGAGTCGTTCACGCAGTACGTCGGGGCACTTCCCGTGCCGTACCACCTCGACGAGGAGACGGGCTTCGACGTTTCCGCGAAGGACCTCGAGAGGCTCGTCACCGAGCGGACGAAGCTCATCTACCTCAACTCCCCCTCGAACCCGACGGGCGGCGTTCTCGGCCGCATGAAGCTCGAGGAGATCGCCGATGTCGTGCTTCGGCGGTGCGCGCCCGAGGTCCGCGTCTACTCGGATGAGGTCTACGAGAACATCCTCTTCGACGGTGAGAAGCACTACTCGATCGCCTCGGTTCCGGAGATGGAGGCGCGGACGGTGATCGTGTCGGGAGCGTCCAAGACCTACTCGTGGACGGGCGGCCGCCTCGGGTGGGCCGTCTTTCCCACGGCGGACGAGGCGCAGGTTTTCAAGAACCTCAACATCAACTACATCAGCTGCGTTCCGCCGTACAACCAGATGGGCGCGAAGCTCGCCATCGAATCGCCCGCAAGCCCGCCCGAGATCGCGAGAATGGTGGCCGCCTTCCAGCAGCGCCGCGACGTGGTCGTCGAGGGGCTCAACCGAATCCCCGGAATCCGCTGCCAGAAGCCGCGCGGCGCCTTTTACGCATTCCCCAACGTCGCGGGAGCCTGCGCGCGCCTCGGGGCGGTCGACGCCTGGGAGGCGCTCCCGCCGGAGGTGCGCCCGCTTACGACGCCGGCGACTCTCTTCCAGATGTTCCTCCTCTTCCGGTACCACGTCGCCACGTTGGACCGGAAGTCGTTCGGGAAGATCGGAAGCGAGGGGAAGCACTTCCTCAGGATCTCCATCGCCACGTCTCTTCCCGACCTCGAGGAAGGCGTCCGGCGCATCTCGGCTGCCGTCGACGACCACGCGGGATTCGCCGCGTGGATCCGCGAGGGTGCGACCCTCACCTGATCCCGGCGCCGCCCGCGCGGCGGCGAGGGAACGAGCTGACGAGGTGACGCCATGACCGTTTCCTTCGGACCGCGGAGGGGAGTCTGGATCGAGGCCGGCCGGGAGGCCGAGGACACACCGGCACCGGACATCGCACCGCTGGCGCTGCTCGACCAGCTCTACAGGTCGGTCTGCTCCATGCTCTACAACTACGTGCCGATGTCGGGGCACCCCGGTGGATCGGTCTCGTCGGGACGCTTCGTGGCCTCGCTTCTATTCGGGCCGATGGACTACGACGTCTCGCGCCCCTCCAGGGACGACGCCGATATCCTCTCCTACGCGGCCGGCCACAAGGCGATGGGGCTCTACGCGATGTGGGCCCTGCGCAACGAAGTGCTCCGCGTCGCGGCGCCCGAGCTCCTGCCGGAGGACGAGGCGCAACAGCTCCGCCTCGAGGACCTCCTCGGATTCCGGCGCAACCCGAGAACCGGCACGCCGCTCTTCCGGGCGCTCCGCGCCAAGCCCCTCGACGGACACCCCACTCCGGCCACGCCCTTCGTCCGCCTGTCCACAGGGGCCTCGGGCGTCGGCCTGGCGTCGTCACTCGGCCTCGCGCTCGCGGCCCTCGACACCTACGGAGACGACGCCCCGCGCGTGCACGTCGTCGAGGGAGAGGGCGGCCTGACGCCGGGGCGGGTATCGGAAGCGCTCGCCTTCGCCGGCTCCGCCGGCCTCGGAAACGTGGTGGTGCACGTCGACTGGAACCAGTCCTCGATCGACTCGGACCACGTCACGCGCGAGGGCGGGATTCCCGGCGACTACGTTCAGTGGACGCCGATGGAGTTCTTCTACATTCACGACTGGAACGTCGTGGAGGTGCCGGACGGGATGATCTGGGGCAGCATCGGCCGCGCGCAGCGGCAGGCGCTCGAGATCGGCAACGGCCAGCCTACCGCCGTCGTCTACAGGACGAAAAAGGGCTTCGAGTACGGTGTCGAGGGGCGCGCGTCGCACGGGGCCGGCCACAAGATGTGCTCCGCCGGATTCTTCGCGTCCCTCCGGCCGGTCGTGCGCGAGAGCGATCTGTCGATGCCAGCCTGCGAGCCGGGAGCCACGCTCTGCGCGGGAGGGCGCGACGCGGAGGTCCTCGAGGAGTGCTTCTGGCAAGCGCTCAGCATCGTCCGGGGCATCATCGAGGCCAACCGCCCCGTCGCCGAGGCGCTCGTCCGGCGTCTCGTGTCGTCGCGCGAGAGACTCGACCGGCGACAGCGGAAGCCCCGGGAGAGCGCGCCATCGGTCGGGAGGGTCTACGACGCGGCTCTCCCCGCCGAGGTGCCAGTCGAGCTCCTCCTAGCGCCCGGCAGCGAGACGACGTTGCGCGGACAGCTCGGCAAGGTGCTCGGCCACTTCAACAAGCTCTCGGAGGGCGCCTTCTTCATTGCCGCTGCGGACCTCCTTGGCTCCACGAGCGTCAACGAGGGCGCCCGGGGGTTCCCGGGCGGGTTCTTCCACGCCAGGGCGAACCCGGGGGCGCGCCTGCTGGCCGTGGGCGGCATCTGCGAGGACGCCATCTCAGGGGTGCTGTCCGGGCTGTCGTCGTTCGGCAAGCACATCGGCGTGGGCTCGTCCTACGGGGCGTTCCTCGCGCCGCTCGGGCACATCGCCGCACGGCTCCACGCCATCGGGTGCCAGGCACGCGAGTCCGTCACCGGGGAGCCCTACCGCCCGATGATCCTTGTCTGCGCCCACGCCGGCTTGAAGACAGGCGAAGACGGCCCGACCCACGCCGATCCCCAGCCGCTGCAGCTCCTTCAAGAGAACTTCCCGCCGCGCACGATGGTCACGCTCACGCCCTGGGAGCCCCAGGAAATTTACCCGCTCGTAGCGGCAGCGCTCGAGGGACGGCCGGCCGTCATCGCCCCGTTCGTCACGCGCCCGACGGAGAGGGTGCTCGACCGGGCGGCCCTGGGACTCGCACCGGCCAGCGAGGCAGCGCAGGGCGTCTACCTCCTCCGTCCTTCGCGAGGCTTGCCGCAGGGAGTCGTCGTCCTGCAGGAGTCCGCCGCGGCGTACGCCTTCGTGGAGGAGGCGATGCCGCTTCTCGAGGGGGACGGGATCGACGTCGAGGTCTACTACGTAGCGAGCGCCGAGCTCTGGGACCGACAGCCCGAGGCCTTGCGCGAGATCGTCTTCCCCGAGAGCAAGGCGCAGGTCGCCATGGGGATCACCGGCTTCACGCTCGCCACGCTCTACCGCTGGGTCCGTTCGGACTTTGGCCGCGCACACAGCCTCCACCCGTACCAGCACGGCCACTTCCCGGGCAGCGGCCAGGGTTCCGCGGTGGTCGCGGAGGCCGGCCTCGACGGCAAGAGCCAGCACCGCGTGATCGTGAAGTATGTCGAGGAGCTACGCGCCCGGACCGAGTCGGGCCACCCGCTGGCGCGCTCCTGGCGAGCTACCGGCGATCCAGCGGCTGCGTCCCGCCGCTGACGGAGAAAACGGAAACACAGCACCCCTCCAGGATCAACGGGAAGTCAGCTTCTTCGCCGAGAGGGTCCGCCTTCTCCTCATCGTATACCGGAGGCGAGATAGAGATCGGACGAGGTCCGAAGGACCGAGTACGCGCGGGTCGCCGCCTCCGCATCGAGCGCCGCCGCGATGAGCTGCGCCTGACCGGTCGTCCCGGCGAGCGGTATCGCCTCATCCCGGAGCAGCGTCCCGGTCGAGGAGTCCAGCGTCAGGAGCCGCCGGTTCCGGGTGACGCCGAAGATCCGATCGCCAGCCGCGCTCCAGCGGGCGTAAACGAATTTTCCGTCATTCGGAAGCTCGTACAGCTTGCGGCCCGGACCGGTCTTCATCGGATAGAGGAAGAGCGATCGCCTCCGTTCTCCGCTCAAGCACAGGAAGGAGCTTCCGGACGGCGATGCGATCGGCAAGTCGCATCCCGCGGCTCCCAGCGATCGGGCGCCGCTTCCGTCTGTGTCCATCGTCCAGACCTCGCTCACACCCTTCTCCGATCGGACGAAAAGGAGAGTGCTCGGACCGGCAAAGGAGGGCGCGGAAACATTACCGCCGGAAGTTGGAAGCCGGCGGACCCCGCCGGCCTCGACAGGGATGAGAATGAGCTCCGGCGCGCCGGAGATGGGCCGCGTCACGGCGATGATTGACCGGCCATCGGGCGAGAATCCTCCGGGGAAACCCTCGCCGAGCCGTGTCGCGTCGCCCCCCTCGAGCGGGCGGATCCAGACTCCCGACGTCTTCTCCGTCGGGCCGCCGTCGAAGAAGAGCGCC
>DATIRW010000082.1:0-14528 GCA_035469365.1 Thermoanaerobaculia bacterium | reverse complement strand
GGCCCAACTTCACCCGATCACCCGATCGCAGATCTCCCGATTGCGAGGTGCGCGTGAGTAGCAACGCGCTTCCCCTGACCACGACAGCGCGCGCCGAGCGGAAAGGCCACTCGATCCGCACGCACCTCGCTCTTTACCTGGAGGTGGTGCGGGGCGGGCTTCTCGAGCTGTGGGCCCACAAGCTGCGCTCCACGCTCACGCTCACGCTGTTGATGCTTGGCGTCTTCGTGCTCGTCGTGATGACGTCGGTCCTGGACGGCGTGATGGACAAGGTGACAACCGGTTTTGCGGGCATGAGCTGGGACGGCACGGCGGTCATCGTGCCGAAGGCGCCCGAGACTTCCGAAGAGCAGAAGCGCTTCGCGATGTCGCCGGGCCTGCGGTACGAGGACCTTCCCCGCGTCTGCGCGGAGAACCCGAAGGTGCTGGCCTTCCTCCCGCGCGCCACGCGGCGCTCCTCCGTGCGCACCCCGGGTGGCAACGAGCGCATCTTCGTCACGGGCGTGACCCCGCAGTACGGCCTGCTGATGAATCGCCCGATCGCGTCGGGGCGGGGGCTGACGGAGGACGACGAGAAGCGGCGCAGCACGGTCGCCATCGTGGGCGCGACTCTCGGCTCCAAGCTCTTCGGAGGCGCGGACCCGGTCGGCCGCGACGTCGTCATCGAAGGGATCCCGTTCCGCATCGTCGGCCTCCAGGACAAGCTGCAGATCTTTTCCGAGGAAATCTGGTACGACGCCAACGGGGTGCAGATCCCGATCTCGACCTACATGACGCGCATGGACCCGGACCACAAGCTCACGCAGGTCGCCGTCAAGCTCGGGAAACGCAGCGACCTGACCGAGGTCTCTTCGATGATCCTCGGGCGGGTCAAGCAGGCGCATCACGGGATCGAGGACATCGAGATCAAGGACCTGGAGGAGATCTCGGCCCGCTGGTACAACCAGTTCCTGAAAGAGATGCGAGGCTGGCGGATCGTGCTCGACAGCCTGGCGGCGACGGTCCTGCTCGTGGGCGGCGTCGGCGTGCTCTCCGTGATGCTCATTTCCTTCTCAGACCGCCGCTTCGAGATCGGCCTGCGGAAGGCGATGGGCGCCTCCGACGGCGAGATCCTCGTCCAGTTCCTGCTCGAGGCCACGGTGCTCGCGGCCCTCGGCTCCGTCGTCGGCACGGTCGCGGGAACGATTGTCTGCCGGGTGCTCTCGCCGATGTTTCCCTGGGGCCTCGTCGTGAACCCGCTCGGGTTGCTGGTGGCCTGGCTGGTGGCGTTGTCGCTCGCCGTGGTCTTCGGTCTCTACCCCGCCATCCGCGCCTCCCGCCTCTCGCCGATGGAGGCGATGCGGTAGGGCCGCTCCTCAGTCCTCCAGCTTCAGGCTTCCGAAGGCCGGCCGGCCGCCGAGCGATGTGAAGAAACCGTAGAGGGCGATGGCGGCGAACACGAGAAGTGCCGCGAATCCGAACCCGGCGTACCACGCGGAGGCCTCCGTCGTGATCGGGAAGTCGGTCAGCAGGTTGACACAGAAGAAGTTCACGATCGCTGCCACCAGGCCCAAACGCGTCAGGATGAACACCCAGAGCAGCGCGGCGACGAGCGGAAAGGCTAAGAAGAGCAACGGGGCCTCGCCTTGGGCCGACGAGCTGGCCGCGGCCACAATAATCGCGACGAACACGGCGGCGGCGGCCCACTGGCGGCGAAGCAGCATCCGCAACAGAAAGAGGACAAAAAGAAGCGCCAGACCGGCGAAGATGCCGGAGGCCAGCACGTCCAGGACAAACCCGACGACGGCCCGACCGCCGTGCAGCGTCTGCAAGGCAAAGCTTCGGGGTCTGATCGGAGAGCCGAGCCAACTCGGTACGAGGTAAGCCAGAGAGACATCCAGAGCAAAGAGCACACTCATCAGACAGCCCATCAGAACATCCCGCCCGACCAACGCGTCCCGCCAGTCGCCCGCGAGAACCCGGCTCCAGGACACGATCGCGCCCGGCCAGCGCCGCCGTACGTAGGGCTCCAGGGCAACGTAGAGCACCCAGGCAAGACCCGCCATAAAGAGAGTGAGACTGAGGAACCGTATGACGAGGAGGGCCTCGAAGAACGTCGCGACATGCCTGCCGCCGATGATCCAGGAAACCGTCTCGAGGGCGAAAACCGCCAGCGCAAGACGCGTTGCCCCCCTTCGGTCTCCGCGGCCCATGCGGATATTGCGCCGCGCAAGGAGGCACCCTCCCACAACCAGGCAGATCAGAATCAGGATACCGATCACGTAGAGTGCCCGCTCTCCCGGCGTCACCGGAGACGGTTTCATTCGGACGGCCCGAGTCCACGGGGCGACTATCTCGAAGGAGACCGGCTTGCCCCGGTAGGCAGCCGCCTCGATGCGCATCGGGACGCCGGGCCGGTCCGGCAGCGCGCCGGCCCAGGCCGCGCGAGTGTCGGCAAAAGTCCGAGGGATCCAACGGGGCTCCGCCGGAGTCCATTTCGCCGCATCGAGGCCTGCCTCGGAGAAAAGAGGCGACCAGTCGGGAGGTGTTGCCGCGGGCGTCTTAGCCTCTTCGACCTGAGGAGGGACTGCCAGAAAGCCGATCAGCCGACCACGGGGATTCAAGCGAACCGTCGCCATTCCGGAGACGTCGGGAGGCGGGTCTTCGAGCAAGACCTCTCCGGAGTCGAAAACCCGCTCGGGCTCCAGCTCCCTCGGGCTCTGCCGGTACCAGAACTCGAGCGCTCCCGTCTCCAGGTTGTCCCACCGCGTCCTGGATTTGTCGTTCTCGCGAACGTATCGGAAGAAGTCCTCGTTCTCACGGAAGCCGAAGGCGCGACCCACGACAGGATCCGCGTAGCCGGCCTTCCGGATGATCTCCGTGGCTTTTTTCGCCAGGACCTCCGGAGGCTCCTCGAGCGGCACGCGGCGAAAGAGCTGGATCTTCTGATACGCGAGAATCCCCAAAGCAGCTCCAACGGCGATGGCGGCGAGGCAAGCCCAGGCGGCCGCGGGACTCAGCCCCTCGGTCGCTCCCGACGCCGCGACCATCTCCGGAGAGGGCGTCTCCCCGGCCGCCAGGGCCGCCGCCAGCGGGTCGCCTCCCGGCAGGGCCGACGCGACCTGCAGGGCGGAGATCGGACGCGCGCGCGGATCCTTCTCCAGGCACCGCAGGATTACCCGCTCGACAACCGGATCGAACCCCGGGGAAACGCTCGAGGGCGTCGGGGGCATCTCCTCGGAGTGCTTGCGCTTCAACTCCGCGAAGGAGGCGCCGTCGAACGCCTTGCGGCCGGTGTACAGCTCGTAGAGAACGAGTCCCAGCGCGTAGATGTCGCTGCGGACCGACGCGCCCTTCCCTTCGAGTTGCTCGGGCGCCATGTAGGCGGGAGTGCCGGAGATTTCCCTCTCACCGGTCTCCTCCCCTGCCACGGCCAGACCGAAGTCGGTGATGCGCGCCCGGCCGCGCCCGTCGATCATCACGTTGGCCGGTTTCAGGTCCCGGTGCAGGACCCCCTTGTCGTGCGCCGCCGCCAGCCCCGCGCAGAGCTGCCGCGAGATCTCCAGCGCCTTGTCCGGAGGAAGCCGGCCTATGCGCTTCAGGAGGGACGCCAGGTCCTCCCCATCCACGTATTCCATGGACAGACAATGGTGGCCGTCAAACTCCGCGACGTCGTAAACGCGGCAGACGTTGGGATGCGAGACCTGCCGCGCTATCCTCACTTCGGCGTAGAACCGCTCGCGGCGGGCGGGGTCCTCCGACAGCACCTTCGGCAGGAACTTCAAGGCGACCGGCTGGCCGAGCTTCAAATCGTCGGCGCGGTAAACCTCTCCCATCCCGCCGCGGCCCAGAAGCCCGATGATCCGATAGCGCTCCGCCAGCACGAGGCCGGGCGTGAAACCGCCGGCGTCGAGCGAGTCCGCGGAGGCCAGGCGACCCACCGGGGAAGACGAAGGACTTCGTTTCCTCGCTGCCTCGGCCGCCGACGGCGTGGCCAGTCCGGTCGGCATCTGCGACAACGACGCGACCGGCGCGCCGCAGGACCCGCAAAACCGGGCTTCCCCCGCGACCTCAGCGGAGCACTCGGGACACGGCGCCAATCAGCCGAATCGTAACCGAAAGCGGGACGGTCGGCGCATTCGCGCCGAGGGCGTTCGGGCTACTTCTTTTCGGCGGGAGCCTTCTTTTCGGCGCCTCCGGCTTTCGTGGTTTTGCCTTGCATGACGGTCGTCCACTTCTGGCCGTCCTCGGAGGTCTCGTACTTGAACGTGTAGGAGTCCGGAGACGCCGTGTCCATCGAATAGCGGCCGTGGAAGGCCTTTCCCCCCATCTTCTCGTCGGATGTGAAGACCCAGGAGTTGCCGTCTATTTTTCCCTTGCTCAGCCCCGCGTAGCCCGAGTTGTCGACGCCGTAATAGGTATAGACCTTGTCTTCCGTGCTGTAGCCGATAATGCCAATGCCGTGCATCGCGCCCATCGGGCCCTTGCCCGCCGTGTGGCAGATGACCGAGTAGCCGCCTGTGAACCACTCGCATTTGTCCGTCGAGGTCATCTTGCCGGCGGGCATTCCGAAGGGGTTTTCCTTCAGCTCCCCTTCGCTCGTCCAGGTGCCGACGAAGTAGCCGAGCTTCTTGACCTCCGGGCCGGGCTTCGGCATCTCCATCTTCTTTTCCTGTGCCTGCACGGAGAGTGCCGCCGTCAACAGAACAGAAACCACCAGGATCGCGGTCTTGAAATGTCTCATTGCCCTGTCCTCCTCAACATTGGCGGAATTCTACCCTCCCCCGAGACGATGCCGACAAGAGGGAAGTCACGATTACGAAAAACCTTGTATGAAACCTAACCTTTCTTCTATTCGCACGTCTTACTACGACGAGTGTCGAGGAAGGCGGGGGTTCTCGTGCTGGCCCTTTCGATTCTCCCGGCGGCCGCACGGCACGCCGCGGGGGAGGAGCCGTCCGAGATCCGCATCTCGAGGGCGGCCGGCCCGATCGTCGTGGACGGGGACCTCTCGGACCCCGGCTGGAAGAGCGCGACGAAAATAGACACCTTCTTCGAGACCAACCCGGGCGACAACATCCCGCCCAGGGTCAAGAGCGTCTCGTACCTGGCTTACGACGACAAGTTCCTCTACGCGGCCTTCGAGTTCTTCGACCCGGACCCGTCGAAGATCCGCGCGCCCTACGGCGACCGCGACGACGTGCCGAGCTACACCGACTACGGCGGCATCATCCTCGACACGAGGAACGACCACCGCACGGGGCTCCTGCTGCTGGCCAACCCGCGCGGCATCCAGTACGACGCCATCACGGACGACACGACCGGCAACGAGGACAGCTCCCCCGACTTCTACTGGGACTCCGCGGCGAAGATCACGAAGGACGGGTGGGTGCTCGAGATGCGAGTGCCCTTCTCTTCGCTCCGGTATCCGCGCGGCGACAAGCAGACCTGGGGCATCCTTCTCTACCGGAACTATCCTAGGGATTTCCGCTACCAGATGTTCTCCTCGACGCTCCCTCGAGGCGGCAACTGCTTCATCTGCCGCTCCAACCACTTGACCGGCCTCGACAACCTGCCGCCGTCCGGCCACCTCGTCGTCGCCCCCTACGTCACGGCGAAGGAGGACGCGGTGCCGAGGGAAGACCTCGGCTCTCCGCTCGTGAACAAGCCGGTCCGTTTCAACGGGGGCGTGGACGCCAAGTGGACGCCGAACGAAAACCACGCGATCGACGCGACGCTGAACCCGGACTTCTCGCAGGTCGAGTCCGACGTCGCCCAGATCGCGACCAACCAGCGATTCGCGCTCTTGTACCCGGAGAAGCGGCCGTTCTTCCTGGAGGGCCTGGAGCTCTTCTCCTCCCCCATCCAGGCCGTCTACACGAGGAGCATCACGTCTCCGCGCTGGGGAGTGCGAGCCACGGGCAAGTTCGATTCGAACCAGTACACGGGGTTCATCGCGGAGGACCGGGGCGGGGGGAGCGTCATCCTGCCGGGCCCGAACGGCTCGAGCCTGGCAGACCAGGACTTCTCTTCCTTTGTCGGCATGGCGCGCGTCCGGCACGACATCGGGAAGTCCTTCGTCAGCTTCCTCGCGACCGACCGCGAGGTCGAGGGAGGGGGCTACAACCGCGTGTACGGCCCCGACTTCCAGTGGCGCGCCGGCGATCACGACACGGTCACCGGCCAGGTCCTCGTCTCCAACACGGAGACGCCGAACCGGCCCGATCTCTCGGATCAATGGACCGGACAGAAGTTGAACTCCTACGCCGCCGACGCCTGGTACTCGCACAGCACGACGCGCTGGGACTGGTTCACGGAGGCGCGGGACTTCGGCGACGGGTTCCGGGCCGACGACGGCTTCGTGCCGCAGGTCGGCTACCGGGAGAACTACGGCGAGGCGGGATACACGATCCGACCTGAGAAGTTCCCGATCTCGCGCCTGCGCACCTTTCTTCAAGCCGACTACCAGGCGCAGACCGATGGAAGCCGGATCAGCAGCTCGATCTCCCCCGGCATCGGGATGGACGGCATGTGGAACTCCTTCACGCGCCTGCGTTACGCCCACGACCACGTCCGCAGCGGGAACACGGTCTTCCCCCGCCGCCAGCTCGTGTACCAGTTTCAAGTCAGTCCCCCGCTCTCGGTCATGCAGTTTGTCGTCCAGGGGACGGCCGGCGAGCAGATCGACTTCGACAATCACCGCCCCGGGACGGGGGCCGACGTGAACCTGCAGGCCACGATCCGGCCGACCGATCATCTGAAGCTCGACCTGGTCGCGGACAGGAGCTGGGTCAACGTCGATCCCGGCGACGGAGGCGGCTCCCGACGCCTTTTCACCGCGGACGTGGGAAGGATAAAGGTCGTCTACACGTTCACGGCGCGCGCGTTCCTCCGGTTGATCGGGCAGCTGGTGGAGACGCGCCGCGATCCCTCGCTCTACACGTTCCCGGTTACTTCGAAGGACGCGGAGTTCACGGGCTCGGCCCTCTTCGCTTACAAGATCAACTGGCAGACGGTGATGTTCCTGGGTTACGGCGACAACCGGACGCTCGTCGAGGACAACCAGTACGCGAAGGCCGGCCACCAGTTCTTCCTGAAGCTCTCCTACGCCTTCCAGAGATAGCCGCAGCGCTCCAGCCCCTGTCATTCTGAGGAGCGAAGCGACGAAGAATCTGCCCCTGGCAACCCTCGAAGCGACCAGAGCAGATCCTTCGCTTCGCTCAGGATGACAGGGAGTGAGCGAGGGGATGACGAGGAAGGGAGCGAAGGGATGACAAGGCGAGAAATGCTGTGGCGTAACATCTCACCATGCTCCCCCTCCTGGCCGCCGCGGCGATCGTCGTCCGCGGCGTCACGCTGATCGACGGCACGGGCGCGGCTCCCCGGCCGGATTCCTCGGTCGTGATCCGGGAGGGGCGCATCGCCGCCGTCGGCAACGCGCGGGAGATCGAGGCGCCGCCCGGCGCGCAGGTCCTGGAGGGGCGCGGGAAGTTTCTCGTCCCCGGTTACACGGACATGCATGCGCACGTGACGTACCTCGAGTGGAAAGGGAACGGACGGGAGCGCTCGAAGGGCGTCTTCGACCGCAAGACGAGCGAGAAGACGTTGAAGCTCCTGCTCGCTTACGGCGTGACGACTGTGCGCAATCCCGCCGCGCCAGCGCTGGACGGCGTCCGGCTGCGCGACGACATCGATAACGGGCGTCTCGTCGGCCCCCGCATCTTCACGGCGGGCGACATTCTGGACACGACCGGGCCCTTCAATGGCCTGACGCGCCCGGTGTCGACGGCCGAGGACGTGCGGCGGGAAATCGCGCGGCAGGCGAGGATCGGCGTGAATTACATCAAGCTCCATGCGAATGTCCCGCCGGAGCTCGTCGCCGTCGCCATCGAGGAAGCCCACGCGCGCCGCCTGAAGGTCCTCGGCCACTTGCAGGCCACGAGCTGGACGGAGGCTGCCGGCCTCGAGATCGATGGCCTCTGCCACGCCGCGGACTGGTCCGAGCAGGAGCTTCCCACCGGAAAGCGCGAGGCGTACCGCCGGGACGTGCAGGCTCGCGGACCGATGAAGGCGCACCTGACCTGGCTCGAATCGGTCGATCCGAAGAGCCCGGAGATTCGCGCGATGGTCGAGGCCCTCGTGCGCCATCACGTCGCGGTCGATCCCACTCTGCTCGCGTCCGCGACGAAGCTTCGCGGAGACGACCGGGAGTACGTCGTCAGCCCGGACCTCGCGCTCGCTCCCGCGCCGATGCGCGCCTCGTTTGCCCGCCTCTCCCCCGTGCGCGACTGGACTGCGGCGGACTTCCGGCGCGGGCACGCGGCCATGGCGAAGATGCTCGCCCTCGTCAAGCTCTACTTCGACAGCGGTGTCCTGCTCACGGTCGGCTCCGACGAGCCCAATCCCTGGATCGTTCCGGGCCCGAGCCTGCACCGGGAGATGGCGCTCCTCGTCCAGGCCGGCATCCCGCGCGGCGAGGTCCTGAAGATGGCGACGTCCAACGCCGCGAAGGCCCTCGGCATCGAAGCGGAATCCGGGACGATCGCCCCCGGCAAGCGCGCGGACCTGGTTCTACTCTCCGAAGACCCGACGGCCGAGATCTCCAACACGAGCGACATCGTGTGGGTCATGAAGGACGGCGTGCGCTACGACCCCAAGAAGCTTCTCTCCGAAGCGCGCTGACGCTTCATGATGGCGCTCGTATTCGAGGAGGGACGAGCGGCGGTCCGCGAGGTCCGGCGGCCGGTTTGCAGACGCGGATTCGCGCTCGTGCGCGTCGTCGCGTCGGGGATCTGCAACACGGACCTGGAGCTTCGCCGCGGTTACCACGGCTTTTCCGGCGTCCCCGGCCACGAGTTCGTCGGCCGTGTCGAGGGGCCGTCCGGCTCACCCTGGATAGGAAAACGCGTCGTAGGCGAGATTAACCTGGCCTGCGGGCGCTGCGAGGAATGCCGGCGCGGCCTCGGGCGCCACTGCGGAAAGCGCCGCGTGCTTGGCATTCTCGGTCATCCGGGCGCGCACGCGCAGTTCCTGACTCTTCCGCAGGAGAATCTCCACGAGGTGCCCGGGGAAATCGCCGACGAGGAAGCGGTCTTCACCGAGCCGCTCGCGGCCGCCTGTGAGATCCTCGACCAGGTCGCAGTGGACGTCGGGACGCGCGCCGCCGTGCTCGGCGCCGGAAAGCTCGGAACGCTCTGCGCGCGCGTGCTCGAGAGCGCGGGGGCAGCGGTCGCGCTCCTCGGGCGCGAGAGCCGCGCGCGCCCTCGCTCCTTCGACCTCGTCGTCGAGGCCACCGGCATGCCATCGGGCATGCCGCGCGCGCTCGAGCTCGTGCGTCCCCGTGGCACGATCGTGTGGAAGTCAACCTATCATCTCCCGGCGCGATTCGACGCGGCGCCGCTCGTCGTCAACGAGGTGACCGTCGTCGGAAGCCGCTGCGGGCGCTTCGATCCCGCGCTCGAACTGCTGCGCAGCGGAAAGATCGACGTCCGGAGTCTCCTTTCCGCCGAGTTCCCGCTCGCCCGCGCGACGCGGGCCCTGGCGGAAGCCTCGCAGCCGGGCGCGCGAAAAATCCTCCTCCGTCCCGGCGCCTGAAGCGCCCCTCGCGCGGAGGACGCAGGAGTGCCGCGGGAGCGACTGGGGCCCGTAGGCCGCGAGGGATGCCGAGCGATATGCTTGTCTGGATTGATCCGGGTCGGCGAGAGGAGGTTTTGCTGATGAGACCAACCAGAATCGGGCTGTTCCTTCTGTCTATCGCGGCAGCCGTGGTGGCCGCCGAGGGAACCGCCGGAGGCGTCAAATGGAACTCGCCGGCTTCCTGGAAGCTCCAGGCGGCGCGGCAGATGCGCGTCGCGACCTACGACGTCCCGGCCGCGCCCGGATCGGAACCGGGCGAATGCGGTGTCTTCTACTTCGGGCAGGGCCAGGGCGGAGGGGTCGACGAAAACTTCGAGCGCTGGGTGAAGCAGTTCGAGGGCGCGGCCCCGGCCAAGAAAGGCGAAAAGACGGTCCACGGGCTTCGCGTCCATACAATCAACATTTCGGGCACATACCTGGCGTCGGGCGGCCCGATGATGCAATCGCAGGGAAAGAAACCCGGCTACCGGCTCCTCGGCGCGATCGTCGAGGCGCCCCAGGGCCTCATCTTCTTCAAGTGCATCGGTCCCTCGGCGACGATCGGCAAGGCGCAGGCGGACTTTGACGCTCTGCTGGGCTCGCTGGCCAAATCGCCGGCGGTCAAGCTCTGATCGGAAGGGTAGAGGACATGCGGCGGGCACTCCTTCTCGCGCTGCTTTTGTGTCTGACCTGCCCGGCCATTGCCCAGGAGGGCTTCTCTTCTTTCACGACGGACTTTCCGCCGGAAGAGTTCGCGTCGCGCCGCGCGGGCGTCTACGACACGATCGGGAAGGGCGCTATCGCGATACTCCAGGGAGCGCCGACGCCCGTCGGCTACACGCGCTTCCGGCAATCCAACGATTTCTACTACCTCTGCGGCGTCGAGGTGCCCAACGCGTATCTCGTCCTGGACGGATCCTCGCGAAAGGCGACCCTGTACCTGCCCCACCGGAACGAAGGCCGCGAGCGCGGCGAGGGAAAGGTGCTGTGCGCCGAGGACGCGGAAGAGGTCAAGAAGCTTTCCGGCGTGGAGGACGTCGCCGGGACGGATCTTCTCGGCGAGCGCGTCGCGCGCGTCCTTCAGCAGCGGGACCCCGTGACGGCCTACGTTCCTCTCTTCCCCCAGGAGGGCTCCGCCGAGAGTCGAGACCTGGCCCTGCGGCGCGTGGCGGAGCTCGGCTCCGACCCGTGGGACGGCCAGGCCTCCCGCGCGGGCAGCTTCGTCCGGAAGATTCGGGAGCTCTACCCCAACCTGGCGGTCGCGGATCTGTCCGCCGCTCTAGACAAGCTCCGCCTGATCAAGAGCCCGCGCGAGATCGCGATGATCCGGCGCGCGACGCGCCTCTCGGGCCTGGCGCTCATGGAAGCGATGCGCTCGACGAAGCCGGGCCAGTACGAACGGGAGCTCGACGGCCTCGCCAAGTTCATTTACTACAGGAACGGCGCGCAGGGGGACGCTTACTACTCGCTTATTGCGAGCGGAAGGAACGCCTGGTATCCCCACTACAACGCCGGGAAAAGGAAGATGGAGGACGGCGACTTCCTGCTCATGGACTACGCGCCGGACTACGGCTACTACATGAGCGATGTGACGCGAATGTGGCCGGTCAACGGGAAGTTCTCGCAATGGCAGCGCGAGTTGTACGGTTTCTATCTCTCCTGTTATCGGGCGATCCTGAAGGCGATCCGCCCGGGAGCGCTCCCCTCGGCCATCATGCAGGAGGCCGCCAGCGTGATGGACAAGACGCTCGCGGCGGCGAAGTTCTCCAGGGACATGGACCGGAAGGGAGCGGAAGCGTTCGTGAAGGACTACCACGCCGCGGCGGCACGCCCGGACGCGGCGTTAGGCCACTGGGTCGGGATGGCGACGCACGACGACGGCCCGCACACCGGCGTACTCAAGCCGGGAATGGTCTTCACGATCGAGCCGGCGCTGCGGGTACCCGAGGAGAAGATCTACGTGCGCCTCGAAGACCTGATCGTGATCGGAGAGAAGTCCGCGGAGATCGTCAGCGACTTCGTCCCATCCGACCCCGACGCTATCGAGAAGGTGATGCGGGAAGAGGGCCTGTTGAAGCGCTACGCTCCCGCAGACCTGCGTTAGACAGGTCTGTCGAGGTAATCCCATCCTGAGGAGCGCAGCGACGACGGACCTGCTCTCTCTAATTCAACGGGCAGACCCTTCGCCTCGCTCAGAGCTTGCCCTGAGCAGGCAGGAAACCTCTGAAACCGGAAGAGCAGATCCTTCGCTGCGCTCAGGATGAGAGGCAACAGAGCGAAGGGATGACAATCAAGGGCGCAGTCGAATCATCCGGTATTCTTTCGCTACAGAAAGGACGCAAGTCGATGAAACGAGTATTCCCATTCGCGGTTATCCTCTTGGCCGCCATGTCCGCCGCGAGAGCCGAGGAGCCGGGCAAGAGCGCCGCGAGCGCTCCTTCCTGGATGAAGGACGCGAGCAGCCGGATCGAAAAGGAGCTCGGCGCGAAATACGGCGAGGAGGCGAGGGCGCGGCTCGCCCGAGGGCTCAAGCAGGTGGGCGAATACTGGCGGGCGGAAGACGGGGACGCGGAGACCTTCGAAGGATTCGTCAGGACAGACTTCGCCGGTGACCCCAAGACGCTCGATGCCTTGTTTTCCCGGATGGAGTTCGCCTTCGAGTCGCTCGACGGCCACATGCTGGAGATCGCCCGCGACTTCCGCAAGCAGTCGGACCTGGACCTGGGTCCGATCTACCCGTTCGACGAGACGCTCGCCGGCTACGACCCGTCGGCGCACGTCACCGACGACCTCTTCGGCAACAAGCTCGCGTTCACGGTGCTCCTGAACTTCCCGCTGACGACGCTCCAGCAGAGACTGGCCGAAGGGGAAAAGTGGTCTCGCCGGCAATGGGCGGAAACGCGGCTAGCCGAACGCTTCTCCAAGCGCATCCCGGCCGACGTCAACCTCGCCATCGGCAAGGCCGCCGCGGTGGCCGAGCAGTACATCTCCGAATACAACATCTGGATGCATCACCTCGTGGACGCGAAAGGCGACCGGCTCTTCCCGCCGAAGATGCGGCTGCTCTCCCACTGGAACCTGCGCGATGAGATCAAGGCGGACTACGGGGACGCGAAGACAGGCCTCGCGAAGCAGCGGACCATCGCGAAAGTCTGCGAGCGGATCGTCACGCAGACGATTCCCGCGGGCGCCGTCAACAACGCGCAGGTGGACTGGAACCCGTTTACGAACGAGGTCCGGCCAACCGCCGAGAAGGATTCCGACTTGCCGGCTCCTTCCGGCCGCGGCTCGGGCCCGGAGCCCGACACGCGCTACGCGAGGCTCCTTGGGACCTTCCGGGCGGCGCGCCTGGCCGACCCCTATTCTCCGACGGCGCCGACGATGATCGCGCGCCGCTTCGACGAGAACCGTCAGATCCCCGAGCCGCGAGTGCGGAAAATGCTGGAGGACGTCCTCTCCTCGCCGCTTGCTCCCAGAGTCGCCGCGCTGATCGAGAAGCGACTCGGCAGGAAGCTCGAGCCCTTCGACATCTGGTACGCGGGCTTCAAGCCGCGCGGCGCCTACACCGAGGCGCAGCTCGACGAGATCGTGCGCAAGAGGTACCCGACGGCCGAGGCTTACAAGAAGGACATCCCGAATCTCCTCGTCCAGCTCGGCTTCTCGAAGGAGAAGGCGGAGTTCCTGGCAGGGAACATCGTCGTGGATCCGGCACGGGGCTCCGGCCACGCGATGGGGGCCGCCCGGCGCGGGGACCAGTCTCACCTGCGCACACGCGTCGAGCAGGGCGGGATGAACTTCAAGGGCTTCAACATCGCCGTGCACGAGATGGGGCACAACGTCGAGCAGACCTTCTCGCTCAACGAGATCGACCACACTCTACTCGCCGGCGTCCCCAACACGGCCTTCACCGAGGCGCTCGCCTTTGTCTTCCAGGCGAGAGACCTGGAGCTCCTCGGTCTGTCGAAACCGGATCCGCAGAGCCGAGCGCTCGAGACCTTAAACGACTTCTGGGGAACCTTCGAGATCGCCGGCGTCGCCCTCGTGGACATGGGAGTCTGGCACTGGATGTACGACCATCCGGACTCGACACCCGCGCAGTTGAAGGAGGCCACGCTCCAGATCGCCCGTGACGTCTGGAACCGCTACTGCGCTTCGATCTTCAAGACGCGCGACGTGACGCTCCTCGCGATCTACTCCCACATGATCAGCTCGTTCCTGTATCTGCCCGACTACCCGATCGGCCACATGATCGCCTTCCAGATCAAGCAGCAGAGGGAGAAGACCGGCGCCGTCGGCACTGAGTTCGAGCGGATGACGAAAGTCGGCAACGTCGCGCCTGATATCTGGATGAAGAATGCCTGCGGCTCCCCCGTCGGCCCGGAGGCCCTGCTCGCCGAGACGGAGAAGGCCCTGGCCGCGATCCGCTGACGCGGTTCCATGAAGTGTCCCTCCTGCTCCGCCGAGGTTTCCGAAGGCGGAGAGTACTGCTCCGCCTGCGGTCGGCCGGTCAGCTCCGCCTCCCAGCTTCCGACCGGACTCGCGACACCATCGGAAATCGAGGCGGCGCGGCTGCGCGTTTCCCGGTCTGACCCGATCGGCCGTCTCGCCTCCTCCGCAGCCATCGAAACGGAGGGCTTTGCGCCCGGGGCCGTGCTCATCGAGCGCTACCGCATCATCGGGCTCGTCGGCCGCGGCGGCATGGGCGAGGTCTACCGGGCCGACGACCTGAAGCTCGGACAGCCGGTCGCGCTGAAGTTTCTCCCCGGAAAGCTCGCCGCGGAGAAAACGTGGATCGATCGCTTCTACGCCGAGGTGCGGCACGCGCGCCAGATCTCCCACCCCAACGTGTGCCGGGTCTACGACGTGGGCGAGATCGAGGGGCGGCACTTCCTCTCGATGGAGTACGTGGACGGGGAGGACCTCGCCTCGCTCCT
>DATIRW010000081.1:0-3386 GCA_035469365.1 Thermoanaerobaculia bacterium | reverse complement strand
CCGGGCTCTCCTCGACGGTCGTGTCCTTCGCCCTGGACCGGGGCAATTCCGTCCTGTATGCCGGCACTGCCGCGGGCGTCTTCTCGTCGGCCAACGGCGGCGCGAGCTGGATCCCTGTCAACACGGGTCTTGCCAATCTCGCGGTCACCGCGCTCGTCTTCGACACCAGCGGAACTCTCTATGCCGCCACCAACGGCGCTGCCATTTATCGTCTCGTCCCGGCATCGTCCGCGCGCCCGCCCATCCAGGGCGCCGGCCATCACCCTCCGCCGCGCCTGGTGCCGCCCCGCCCCTGACCGCTCCAGCCATGAGGCCAGCGTTCCTCGTTCGCGCGCTTCTCCTCGCTCCGTTCGGGATTTTCGGAGAGGTGTCAGAGCTTGCCTCCCAGGTCGGGCCGTTCTGGGCTTCCGTCGGGCCGGAGGGGATCAACGCCGTTCTGTCGCTTGCGGTCGATCCGACAACGACCTCGACGTTGTATGCCGGGACGGACGGGGCGGGGGTCTTCAAGTCCACGGACAGAACGGCGACGTGGTCGTCCTCGTCTGCCGGCCTGACGGATGCCTCGGTCCGCGTTCTGACCGTGGACCCCGCCGATTCCGCAATCGTGTACGCCGGGACGCCTTCCGGCCTCTTCGTCAGTCTCGACGCGGCGGCGAGTTGGACGCGTGTCCTCGGATTGCCCGACACGATCTTCGACGCCGTCGTTTTCGATCCGACAAATTCGCTGACCGTCTTTGCGATCAGCACGATCTTGGGCGTCTTCCGGTCGGCGGACGGCGGCGCGAGCTGGGTACCCGTCAACGCGGGGCTCTCCGGGGCCTCCCCGCGCACTCTCGCCTTCGACCCGTTTTCTCCTTCGACGCTTTACCTTGGGACGATTCAGAAAGGAGTCTACAGGTCATTCAACGGCGGCCTGACCTGGACGGCCATGAACAACGGCCTCAGCAACCTCCACATCCAGGCTCTCGCGTTCGACCCGTCGGCGCAGGGCACGATCTACGCCGGGACGAGCAACGGCGGACTCTTCAAGACCGTCAACGGCGGCTTCCGCTGGGACGTCCGGAACACCGGGCTGGGCGCCATCGGAAACAACCTCGTCTCCACGATCCTGGTCGATCCGACAGCGACCTCGAGGATCTACGCGGCGACCGACGTCGGCATCGCCATCTCGGACGATGGGGCTGCGAGCTGGACCGACTACGAGGGGGGGTTGCGCATCAACGCGCTGGTCATGCCTCCCGATGACCCCGCCACGCTCTACTCCGGTGAGGGCTCGTCGGTCTCAGTCGGCGGGCTCTGGAGATCGAACAACCGCGGAGTCCGGGGAAGCTGGGAGCGCTGCGACACCGGTATTCGCAACATCTCCATCGCCTCGATGGCTGCCTCCCCGACGGGCGCACTCTATGTAGGTCTCTTCCGTGGAATCCTCCGAACGACCGACGGCGGCGCGACATGGACTTCTCTCCATTCAACCGGCGCGTTCATCGTGTTCGCGATCGATCCTTCGAACCCGGCCACGATCTACACGGGGAGCGCCGGCTACGGCGTGAACAAGACGACCGACGGCGGCGTGACGTGGCCGCCGGTGAACTCCGGTCTCCAGGATTCGTTCCAGAAGTTGTTGGTCTATTCGCTGGCCATCAATCCCTCTTCCCCCTCCACGGTCTACGCCGGGACGGCGGGCGGCGTCTTCAAGTCCACCGACGGGGCAGCGAGCTGGGCCGCGGCGAGCACCGGCCTGACGTCGTCGACGGTCCGCGCCCTCGCCATCGACCCGGCCTCGACCTCGACGATCTATGCCGGGACAGACAGCGGCGTCTTCAAGAGCGTCAATGGCGGGACGAGCTGGGCCTCCGCGAAGTCCGGGCTCCCCTCCGGAACGGTCTACGTGCTCGCCATCGATCCCTCGGCGCCAGGCGCGATCTGGGCCGGCACCTCCTCCGGTCCTTACCGGACGTCGAACGGCGGAAAGACCTGGGTCGCCGCCAACGCCGGCCATCCGCCGGCGACGGTCATCGCTTTCGCGCGAGACCCGAAGTCCGGATCGATCCACGCTGCGTCGGGCGCGGGCGTCTTCGTCAGCCCGGACCAGGGCGCGACCTGGGCGGCCATCAACAACGGCCTCCCGACTCTTTCGATGAGCGCCCTCGTCTTCGACTCGGCCGGAACCCTCTACGCTGGCACGAGCGGCGCCGGCGTCTTCCGCCTTGTCCCCGCCTCGCCCGCGCGCCCGCCCATTCAGGAGTTTCCTCAGCACGGCCCGCCCCGCACCGTTACGCCGCGGCCGTAAGTCGCGGAGCGTCAGTGCCGCGTGGGACGGCGCTTGGCTGCTGGCCGGCGGTTCGTCTTCCTGCTCGATTTTGACTTGAGCGCGGCAAGCTCGCTGTTGAAGATCTGCGTGAGATTGGTCTGCGCGATCGCCTTCCCGAGAAGGCGAAGCGTGCGGCGGATGCGCTTGACATCCAGGCGCCGGGCTCTTTCCCGGAGAATCCCGCGGACGTCCTCGATGTCCTTCGGGCGGCCAGCCAGGAGCTTGGTGACGATCAGATCCTCCGGGCTGATCACGGGGACGACGGCTCCTCCGACCTCCACGGGAAGCGCTCGCTTGAGGAACTCCTCCTCGAGCCCCGGACCCGCCAGAACGATGTCGAGCGGAATTCTCGAGTGGCGGTGAACAAAGGGGAAGACGCGCGTCTTCTTGACGAAATCGCCGATGTCGCGCACCCGCAGGTCGAAGCCCTCCTTCCGCATCGCGGAGACGAAATCGGGATGATCGCGGTCGCGGAGCTCGGCCGTGACGTCCACGTCGCCCGTCAGGCGCGGCATTCCCCAGACCTGAACGGCCTGCGCTCCGAAGAGGTACCAGCGGTCGGCCCAGGCGGGCATGACCCTGGCGAGCGCTTTCAGGAGATCAGAGAGTCCTTGTTCGGACGACACTCTTGAGCGCCGCGGAGACGCGGGCGTGCGTTTGGATGTCCTGGAGGCGGTCCTGCCTGCCGGGCCAGCGGGGGTGGCGCGAGCGGACGAATCGGCGAAGGTCCTCGCCCGCCTGAATTGCGGCGGCGGCGCCGGACTCCTTCTTGACCCGCGCCCAATGCTCTGCCTTCAGTCTGACGAGCAGTTGCCAGTCCCGCCTCACGAACCGACGGAGATCCGACGTCCGCATCAAATCATTCTATCCCAAATCATTTCAGTTGGTTAGCTCCGGTTGCTCAGGCGATCTCGTCCAGGGTCTGGAGGATTCTGGAGACCTCGCCCACGTCGTTGTAGAAGTGGGGGGAGAAGCGGAGGGAGCCTTCGCGGGGGGCGACGATGACGCCGCGCTCTTCGAGACGTTTCGCCAGGAGGCTGGAGTCGGCGCCGGCGCGGGCGGCGGCGAGAATGCC
>DATIRW010000080.1:0-16460 GCA_035469365.1 Thermoanaerobaculia bacterium | reverse complement strand
GGTTGGGGCACCGGCAACGGCGCGACCTCCATTAGCGGCTCGCCCTATCACGTGGTCCTCGCGGGCGATCTCGGGAGCCAGGACAACCAGATGCAGGCCGGCGCCCTTGCAAACACGCCGACGAATACGCCGACGAACACGCCGACGAACACGCCGACGAACACGCCGACCAACACGCCGACGAATACGCCAACGAATACGCCAACGAATACACCGACGAACACGCCGACCAATACGCCGACGAACACGCCGACGAACACGCCGACGCTAACCAACACGCCGACGAACACGCCGACGAATAGGCCGACGAACACGCCGACGGACACCCCGACGAACACGCCGACGTTGACGAACACGCCGACGAACACGCCGACCAATACGCCGACGAACACGCCGACGAACACGCCGACCAATACGCCGACGAATACGCCGACGAATACGCCGACCAATACGCCGACCAATACGCCGACGGCTACGCCGACGAACACGCCGGTGGTCAACCAGGGCTGCACCCCGGGCTTCTGGAAGCAACCGCAGCACTTCCAGTTCTGGTGCGGCGCCTACACGCAGAATCAGCTGGTCTCGACCGTGTTCGATACCACTGACTGTGGCTGTGACTTCAGCAGTCTGACGTTCCTCCAGGCTCTACAGGGGGCTGGGTTCGGGCCTACCGTCTGCAATGCGCAGGCTAAGCTCTATCAGATGGGGATCTCGGCGCTGCTCAACGCGTGCAGCGTCCAGTATCCGCTGAGCACGGCGCAGATCATCAGTGAGGTCAACACCGCGCTCCAGTCCTGCGACAGAAACACGATTCTCAGTGAGGCCAGCCGGCTCGACGGCTTCAACAACGGCCCCGGCGGGTGTCCGCTGGGCGGACCGGCCCCTGTCACTTTCCGGGGCAACTGATCGATAGCGAGTAGCTCCAGGCAAGACCTTCGGCAGGGCGGATCTTCCGCCCTGCCTTTTTTTGTATGCCGAGCATGTCAGAGCACTTGGCGTGAGTCCCCTGCCCGGCCTGATGGGGGTGAAGGGCTAGGGGCCGCCGGGTGGCGCCGGACGGAGACCTCGCGCGCGAGCGTTGAGCCTCGCTTCAAGCCCTCGTTTTGACTCTCTCGACCGCCGTTCGCACAGCGAACGCCTGCGATCGGAAGCCGACGGCGACAGGACCGGGCGGCCCGACTTTTTCGCCTCGACTCCCTCCGAACCGGGCTGGATTGCTAGGCGCTGGCCTTCATGTAGTTGATCCCCGAACGGAAGGCTTCACGCCATACCCGCGCGACATTCGCGTCAAAGCGCTTGGTGCATTGCGCGACGGCTGAAAGGAGGCTCTGCATCCAGAGGTCGTAATGCTCAGGTTTGATGTGGAGCGCCCGGTGGCGTTCCGCAAGTTCCGAGAGTGTCGAGAGTTCGGCCTCGTGTCGAGCCGAGGCGGCGACCATGACATAGAGGGAGGCCCGCAGTGAACGGCGCTGCAATCCAAAATCGGTCTTGGCGAACATGGCCCGGACCTCCTCGGACGAAGCCAGGAAGGTGTCGTAGAACACGCGCAGGAAGCGGTCGTCCTGGATGCAGCTCTCGAAGCTGTCGAGAAAAAGGGCCAGATCGGCTTCGTTCATAAGCGTGGAGCAGTTTATCGCGAACCTCGAAGCCGTGGAGGAGCCTCGCCCGTCAGCCCCCGGGATCCTGCCATCCGCCACCACCGGGAAGGGGAGCAGTTCACATGGCTGGAGGACCGGGGGTTAGTGGGCGGGACCTCGCGGGAGGATTCCGCGGTCCTCGTCTACGAGGATGGTCTGGTCTAAGTCCGCGAGAGGGCCGAGGGTTTGAACGTTGCCGGAAGGCCAGCGGATTGTCAGCAAGTCCAGGCGGGTGGCGGGGCCCAGGCCCAGGTGGGCGACGGGGCTTGCCGTCGAGAGGTAGCCGCTGGCGTTTCCGGCTTCGTAGATCAGGCGGCGGCCGCCGGGCAGCAGAGCCGTGAGGCGGCTGCCGACGCCGTCGCGGTTGTCGCGGCCTGGGCTGCCGCGGAGCTTTACTCGGAGGAAATGCTCGTTGGGGCGGCGGGTGCCCAGGAAGAGGGCTTCAGGGGCCTGGACGGAGCGGATGTAGAGGTCGAGGGCACCGTCATTGTTGGCGTCGAAGGCGACGACGGCGCGGCCGTTTGTTTCGAGGTCGAGGCCTTCCAGGAAGGAACGCTCTTCGAAGAGGTCATCGGCGGGGGAGCGGGCAGGATCGCCTGAGCGGTTTCGGAAATAGCGGTCGCGCTCGATGCCGGCGATGCCGGCGCCTTTTCGGTCGAAGGTCTTCGTGCCGGCGACGTAGTCGTCCCAGTAGGCGAGAGACTGCCACCAGAACTCGAGATCCCGGTCGTGATCGCGGCCGTCTCCCCACATGCCGTTGGTCGCGTAGATGTCGGGCCAGGAGTCGTTGTCGAGATCCGCCGCGACGGAGCTCCAGTTCCAGCCGGCGTGTGCGGCGCCCGAGCGGACGGTCTCGTCCGCGAAGGTGTGGTCCGGTTTCTGGAGGAGGAGCGAGTTGCCGGTTGCCATCGTTTCCATCCAGCGGATCGCGATCGGCAGGAACACACGGCCGGGGAAGCCGATCGGCAACGAAGGGTAGTCGTGGAGGAAGTACCACTGGGTGTCGCAGCCCGTTGTGTAGAGGTCGAGCAGGCCGTCGCCGTCGAAGTCCGCGATGGTGGCTGACATCCCGTACGCGCGGGCTTGCGCTCCTGCCTTCGCTGCCTCGTCCACGAATCGGCGTCCACCGTCGTTCCTGTAGAGGTTCTTCAAACCGAAATCGTTTGTTACGAAAAGGTCGGGCCGGCCGTCGCCGTCATAGTCCGCGAAGATGGAGGAGAGGGACCAGCGCGTCGTCTTGTCGAGGCCCCAGGCGGCCGTGGCGTCGGTGAAGTGGCCGTGGCCGTCGTTTGTGTAGAGCCGGTTTGGCCGTCCGTCGTTCGCGTCGTAGGGCGGGTCGGGCATCTGGCTGTAGTAGTCGCCCGTGACGCACACGAAGAGGTCGAGGTCGCCGTCGCCGTCCACGTCGGCAAACGCCGCCGAGCGGGCGTTGCCAGTGACGGAGATGCCGGAAGCGCTCGTCGTCTCCTCGAAGGTGCCGTCGCCACGGTTTCGGAAGAGACGTGCGGGGCCGAAGGCGTCTGTGACGAAGAGATCGGGCCGGCCGTCGCCGTCCACGTCCCCCGCGGCGACTCCGGTCGCGGCGATGCCGCTGCCATCCGGCTTCGCCAGCCCGGCTTCGACGGTCACGTCGGTGAAGTGGCCGCGTCCGTCATTCTGGTAGAGGATCGAGCGCACGCCGTCCGCGACGAAGAGATCTTCGAAGCCGTCGCCGTTGAAGTCGAGGACCGCAACGCCGGAGCCGGGCCAGATGTCGGCGATCAGGCGGTTGGTGAGCTTCAATGGCGGATCGCGCCGCGGGGCGCCGAGGCCCGCCTCTGCCGTGGCGTCGTGGAACCGCGAGGATTCGTTCTCTCGCTCGGAGGCGGCGCGGTCGAACGTCGCGGTGATGTCCATCGGGATTGGAACGGACTCGGGGGCGGCGCCGGGAGGCGCCTCCTTCGGCGTCGGGTCGCGGCGAGGGTCCCATTCGGCGGAGAGCAAGATGTCGGCGCTTCTCTCCACGCGCACGCCGTTCGCCCGAAACCCTCCGATGGTGAATCGAACGCGCCCCCGCGTGACTTCACGTTCCGAGGAGATGTCGTGCTGGGGCTTCTCCACGCGATAGGTGATCCACGCAATCCGGTCGAGACCGTTCCATGCCCATTCGCGCAGCCGCGCCATCCCGGCCGGGTCGGTGGAGACAGGCTCGCGCCGCATCAGGGCTCGCCGCGTCTCCTCGGCTGCGTTTCGCCAGCGCTCGAGGCGATGCATCCAGGGCACGAACTCGCGGCGCAGCCTCGCGACCGAGGCGTTTTGATAAGTCCAGATCCCGGCGGCCGCGAGGAGAACCGCCACCAGGCTCCAGAGCGTCTTCGCTCGGCGAGTTGTCGTCAAACGAGTGCCCGGGACGGGAGCGGATCCCTCGTTGCGCTCGGGATGCCAGGGGAAGTGACAGCTGACAGCCGACAGCCGACAGCCGACAGCTGACCCCTCGTCACTCCGCCTTGCCGCTGCCCGGCTCGTACTTCCAGGCGGTCTGCGTCGAGGCGCCTTCCGCGAAGCGCGGGTCCACGTACTCCTCGAAGGCGATCTTCCGGTCGAGGACGCCCGTTTCGATCATCAGGTCTCGCACCATGTCGAAGTCGGGCTTGCGCGGAGTCAGGCGCGTGTAGATCACGCGGTCGAGCGGCTCCGTCAGAGCGTGCCGGAGAATCTCCGGCTTTTGGCGGTAGTAGTAGCGCGCCACGAAGTCAGCCGCGTGCTCTCGATGCGGACGGCCTTCGTCAAGCCAGAGGCCCGAGCGCGCGATGCCGTCCACGAGGATCTGTACAGCCTGCGGGCGTTTGTCGATGACGTCCTGGCGGACGACGACGACGCAGGACATGTAGTCAGGCCAGTACTCGCGGGCGTGGAAGAGCACTCGGCCGAAGCCGCCGAGCTCCGCTTGCGACGGATACGGCTCTCCCATCGAGAAGGCGTCGACCGCGCTGGCGGCCAGCGCCCCGGCGACATCGGGCGGTGCCATCTCGACCATGTGCACGTCCGCCGCCGACATGCCGTTCTGCTTCAAGGCCTTGAAGACGATCAACCGTTCGTCGGAGAAGCGGCTGGGAATCGCGATCGTCCTGCCGGCGAGATCCTTCACGGAGTGAATGGGGCCGTCCTTACGGACGACCACCGCGCTGCCGTAGCGGTGTCCGAGATAGACGATCTTGATCGGCACTCCCTGAGCGGCGAGCGCGATCGCCATCGGCGCGACCATGAACCCGACCTGCATGCGGTCGGAGATGAGCGCCTCCTTGATCTCGGGGAATCCCTGGAACATGCGCGGAATGAAGAGAGCGCCGTCCAGGGAATAGCGGGAGATGAAGTCCGTCACGGGGCAGGCCAGGTGACAGGTCACGGGGATGTAGGCGACATTCAGCTTCCGCTTCCCGAGCGGGAGGCGGTCATTCCAGGCGGCCGACCAGTCGAAATTGACAGTCAGGTGCGCGGCCGTGACGACTCCAGTCCAGAGCAGCAGGCCCAACAGGATCTTCTTTCCGGCGCTCACGGCGTTTCCTCACGGAATCCCCAGCGCACGGCGCGAAGGCGCGAGACGCGCTGGACGAGGAGATTCAGGACGAGTCCGATCGCGCCGATCAGGAGCATCGCCGCGACGACGAGGTCGTAGCGCTTGCCGGCGTTGCGCGAATCGATCACGAGGTATCCCAGCCCCGAGTCCACCGCGATCATCTCCGCCGCCACGACGACGATCCAGGCGATCCCGAGCGCGAGACGCAGCCCCGTCAGGATCTCCGGAAGGGCGGCGGGAAAAACGACGCGGGAGAGGAGCGCTTGCTGCGACAGCCCGAAGTTGCGCCCCGCGTCGCGGTACATCGCCGGCACGCCGCGCACTCCGTTCATCGCGGAGACGAGAATGGGGAAGAGAGAGGCGAGGAAGATCAGAAAGACCGCCGCCATGTTGCTCACGCCGAGGAGCACGATCGCCACCGGGATCCAGGCGAGCGGGGAAATCGGCCGCAGGAGCTGGATGACCGGGTTGGCCGCTCGGGCCGCCAAGGGACGCCATCCGAGGAAGACGCCTGCGGGGATCCCGACCACGAGGGCCGCGCCGTAGCCCGCGGCCACGCGCAGAAGCGAGTCGCGGCTGTAGCGGAGGAGGAGCCCCTTGCGCGCCAGCTCGGCGAAGCCGCCCGCCACCGCGCCCGGCGAGGGGAAGACGCTCGTGCCGGTCCATCGAACAGCCGCGTGCCAGAGAGCGATCAGGACCGCGGCGGCTGCCGCAGGCAGAAGAATCGCTTCGAGCCGGCGTCGCGGGGTCATATCTTGTGCGCCAGACCGATCTCCTCGAAGATCCCGTCGCGCAACTCGAGATACCGCCGCGAAGAGAGATCCCGGGGATGAGGCAGGTCGATCGTGACGATCCGGCGGATCCGGGCCGGCCGCGCCGTCATGACGACGACCCGGTCGGCCAGCTGCACGGACTCCTCGATGTCGTGAGTGACGAAGAGGATCGTCTTCTGTTCCGCCTGCCAGATGCGCAGCAGCTCCCCTCGCATGACGAGCCGCGTGATCGAGTCGAGCGCGCCGAAGGGCTCGTCGAGAAGAAGCACGTCGGGGTTCACGGCGAAGGCGCGGGCCACCTCGACTCGCTGCTTCATGCCGCCCGAGAGCTCGTGCGGGTACGCCTTCTCGAAGCCTTCGAGCCCGACGAGTCGGACGTAATGCGCGATACGGCGCTCGCGCTCGCCGCGCGGGAGCTTGCCGAGGCCAAAGCCGATGTTCCCCTCGACGGTCAGCCAGGGGAAGACGCCGCGCTCCTGGAAGACGAAGATCCGGCGCGGGTCGGGGCCGCGGACTTCCTCTCCGTCGATCCGCACGGAGCCGGAGGTCGGCGGGAGAAAGCCCGCGACGATGTTCAGAAGAGTTGATTTTCCGCAGCCGGACGGGCCGAGGATGCAGACGAACTCTCCCTCGCGCACATCCAGGGCGATGTCCTCGAGCACGCGGACGTCGCTCTCCTCCGTCCGGAAGGCCATGTGGATGCCGCGGATCTCGATCTTCGTGCGCCCGGGAAGAGGCTCGCGGACCGGGATCATGCCGCCTCCCGGGCGGAGTCCGTGTAACCCCACTTCAACGCGGAGAGGCTCTCCACACGCCGGATCGCCCAATCGAGCGCAAGCCCGATCGTTCCGATCAAGACCATCCCGGCCACGACGAGATCGTAGCGGTTCCCCGCGTTGCGCGCGTCGATGATGAGAAATCCGAGGCCGGAGTTGACGGCGATCATCTCGGCCGCCACCACCACGAGCCAGGCGATGCCGAGCGCGAGCCGCAGGCCGACGAGCAGCCGCGGCAGGATCGCGGGCAGGAGCACGCGGCGCGCGATCTGCCCGGGGGAGAGGCCGAAGTTGCGGCCGGCGTTCCAGTGCGTCGCGGAGACGCCGCCGACCGCGCTCATCGCGGCGATCGTCAGCGGAAAGACCGACGCGACGAAGATGATGAAGACCGCCGAAAGGTCGCCGACGCCGAACCAGAGGATGGCGAGCGGAATCCAGGCCAGCGCCGAGATCGGCCGAACGATCTCGACGAGCGGCGCGAGCGCCAGTCCGCCGCGCCGGTACCAGGCGAGCAGGATCCCGAGCGGGACTCCCACCGAGACCGCCAGCAGGTATCCCCAGGTCACGCGGAAGAGCGACGCGACGACGTGCTTGAGGAGGAATCCCTTCTGCGCCAGCTCCGCGATCGCTCGCCCCACGGCGAGCGGCCCCGGCAGGAGCGGAACGCGGCCGAAGCGGATGGCGAGGTCCCACGCGACGAGCAGCGCCGCAACTCCGGCGAAGGGGAGCAGCCTGTTTCCCAGGAGCGCGCCCGATCCGCGCGCCCTGCGGGTCTCCATGTCGTTCAAGCGCCGGCGAGTTTATCGCGAGCAATCGAGGCTTGTTTCAGGGCGGCGCGCAGGGGATCATGCGCGGAATCTCTCTGAAAGGAGTTCGAATGCGTATCGCCAGAAGGGTCGCCGTGCTTTCCGCCTTGCTCACCGGCTTCACGCTTTCTGCCGCTTTCGCCGCCGACTCGAAGAACATCGAAGAGACGCCTCAGGCGAAGGCCTACCGGGCGCTCAACAAGGCAATCGCCGCCGGAGACTACGAGGGCATGAAGAAGTGCATGACGAAGGAATCCGCGGCGGGAATCGACAAGCAGACCAAGGAAATGAACCTCGACCCGAAGAAGGGGATGGAGATGATGCAGGCCATGACGCCGACAGACCTCAAGTTGACGTCACTCAAGGTGGAGGGCAAGAAGGCAACTCTCGAAGCCACCGGCAAGGTGGACAAAGAGGTCAACAAGGGAACGGTCGCGCTCGAACAGGAAGACGGCCACTGGAAGGTAGCCAACCAGAGCTGGACCAACGCCAAGTAACGACGCCCTCTCCCGCCGCGAAGGGAGGCCGACCAACGCCGGTGCGGATCCGGAAAGAGCGCGCATTTTGAGAGCCAACGTTCAGGGCTTCTTCGGCTCGCCTTTCGGCAGAAACTGTTTGCGGACCTTCGCGACGACGCCGACGTTGCGGTCCGCCACTTCCGAGATCTGGTACTGGATCGTCGCGCCGAGGAGGATCGCCGCTTCCGGTCCGGTCAGCGTGTAATCCTTTTCGATCCACTCCGCCAGGGCCGACGTCGCCTCGCGGAAGGCTTCGTCGAGCGACCCCCCGAGGCCCATCGCCATCAGGTACTCGTCGTTTTCGACGCGCGGGCCGGAGAGGCTCTTCTCCCGCTGGACGTCCACGGCGAACTCGACGTCGAGCGACGTCTCGAGGGCGTTCCCGTTCAGCTCGCCGTCGCCCTGGAGCGCATGCCCGTCTCCCACGTACAGGAGGGCGCCAGGTTGCGAGACCGGAAGAAAGAGCGTCGCCCCCTCGCGAATTTCGGAGAAGTCCATGTTGCCCCCGATCCGGCCCGAATCGCCGGTGCGGATCGGGGCCGCGCCGAACCCCGGCGCGACGCCGACGCAGCCAAGCATCGGCCGGACCGGGACCGCGAGATCCTTCAGGCGCGCCGTGGGCCTGGCAAGCGTCGCCACGCCCTTCTCGGCGTCGAGCTTCCAGACCACGTCATTGAAGTTGGTGTCCTTGTGCTCCGCCGCGTAGTCCGAGGTCAGGGCCCTGTCAACCAGGCCGTCGTCGCTGATGGCTGTCGCGCGGTTCAAGCGCAGCTTCCTGATCCGGACGACCAGCACGTCGCCGGGCATCGCGCCTTCGACGTAGAAGGGACCGGTCTGGGGGTTTCCGCCGAGGACCCGCGTCCTGGTGCGCTCATCCACGCCGCCGGCATCGACGGTCCTGGTGCGAACCGTGTCGCCCGGCCAGATCCTCATGACCGGCTTGATCGAGCTCGAGAACACCCGGTGAAATTCGACGGGCTCGAAGTCCAGCGTCCGCGGCGCGGAGGGGCGCTCCCGTTCGGAAACCGCGGGACGCGCGTGCCAGCCGGCGGGCGGCTCGTCGCCCCACGGATTCCCTCCGGTCACGGTCACCTTCCCCGAGGTCTCTCCTTCGACGATCCGTCCCGTGTAGGAAGACTTGCTATCTCCATCCTGTATTCCGAACTGGATATTGACCCCGTCGGTCTTTCCCGCGAGCGGAATACGTTTTCTGCGGCGGTACACCCAACCCGTCACCTTCCCCTTCTCCACCTGGAGGTTCATGCGCTCGCTGCGCTCGTTGCCGAAGACGACCGTCGTCAGCACCCACTCGCCCGACAGGCTCGCGGGCGGTCGGGACGTCTCCTGCCCGGCGGCGATAGACGCGGTCAGGACCGACACAGCCACTATCAGGAAGCTTGCTGTTCTCGTCATGTCGTTGCCTCGCAATTCAGGAAGAGGGAAGCAGATCCGGAGGAATCGGGTTGTCCGGCCGCTCGTCGTCCCAGACGGCGCCCGCGATCCACCAGCGGTGCCCGTCCCAGAAGAGCTGGACGCTGTTGATGCCCCTGGCGATGACCGGGCCGTCGGCCGTGTTGCGCGATTCGTAGGTGCTCAAAACCTGTGTAAAGTTGCCGAATCGGACCGCGCTGCGGTGGATCTCGTTCTCAAAGAAGCCTTTCGAGAGAAAGAAGGAATCCGTCGCGTCCACGTAGTCCTGATGATCGTAGACGTTCGCTCGAATGCGCCCGCCCGAGAACCCGAGCGACACGAAGCGAACACCTGGAATGTAGAGCGTGCGGTCGCGCCCCCACTGGCGCGGGACCCCGGCCGCGCCCGAGATCACTTCGTAGAAAGCCGCGAGAATGCCATCGAGAGTCGCGACATCCCGGTCGAGTGGCTTGAGCGTGGGCACAGCAACGTGCTGGCGCTTCGCCGAAAAAAGGGGCGCGAGAATGGGAAGGGGCGCGACGCGCGCGAGAAAGAGACGCCGGCTCGCGTTCATGCCGCGGATTCTATGGCGGCCTGCTCAGCGCGGCGCGGAGGCCGCGGGGAGCTTCGAGAGAAGAGCGCCGAAGCGCGGATCGGACCTCAGACTCGCCAGGTCGGCGTCGCCTTCGAGCTGCTCGCGGGTCAGCCAGCCCGTGCCGGCGACCTCGGTCAGTCGCGCGAAGGCGTCGTCCTTGCGGCCCGAGAGCGCATAGGCGCAGGCGAGGTTGTAGATCAAGGGTGGAGCGTTCGCCCCAAGGTCCACGGCTTTCTTCAAGTGGTCCGCCGCCTCGGCGGGCTTGCCGGCGTGCAGCAGCGCCTCGCCGAGGGCTCGCCGGATCGCCGGCCCGTCGTTCCCCAGCTCGACGGCGCGCCGCAGGACTTCGACTGCCTCGCTGGCTTTCCCCTGGCGCGTCAGGGCGAGGCCCAGGAGGCGCTGTGCTTCACGGTCCTTCGGGTCGGCGGCGAGGATCTCCCTGTAGACGGCTGCCGCCTTGTCGGGCTCGTTTGCGTACATGTACGCCGCGGCGCGGCGCGGAAGCGGCGCGGGCGGTGGCGGTGGCCTCGCGGGAGCGAGCCCCGCCACGAGGAATTCCACGATATCGCGGACGATCTGCCGGGAATGGCTTGTGTCCTCGATCGCGTCGAAGGCGTGCGGCAGGTCCGGGGCGTTTATCATCGTCCACGGCGCGCCTTCCCTGACCGCCCGCGTCCAGAGCGTGCGCTGCCCTTCGATGAGCGAGGGGCTGTCGCGCCCCGCCAGCACCCAGTAGACCGGCAGGTCCTTGCGGAGCGTCGCGGCGTTGCCCGTGCCGTACAGGATCACCGCGGCGCGGATACCGGCGGGCGCGCCGTCCATCAGACGCGGCAGCGCCGCGCTGACGTTTCCCGAGCAGGCCCAGACGGCCAGGCGCGAGGAGTCGATCCGGAGCGCGGCGCTCTCTTTTTCCAGGTACGCGAAGAGCGTCCGGACGCTCTCGGCAGGCTTCCCCGGATCCGACTCGGCCGTGATGCCCACGAGGCCGTGCGCCGCCACCAGGCGCGCCCAGCTCTTGTAGATCTCCCACTCGTTCAACTTTCCGCCGACACCGTTGACGAAGACGACGGCCGGCCACCGGGTCGATGCGTCACCGCCGGACGGATATGCCAGGTCCATGACCAGTGCCCCGGAGCCTTCTCCCGCATAGCGCACGTTGCGGACGACCCGGACATTCTTCGCTTCGGGAACCGTCCACACCACGCCGTAGGTCGTGACATCGTACGGCGAGGGCGACTGTGCGGCGACTGGCGCGGCGGCGGATGCGGCAGACGCGGCGGCGAGGGCGGCAAACAGTCGGGATGCGGTCATGGAGACCTCCTCGGCTCCTTGTCTCTACGCTCTGGAGGCGGGTTTGTTCGGCTGGTTCCGAACGGATGCCAGCGCGCCTCGCGGGCTCACCGGCGCGCGCCTTCGATCTGCTCGATCGCGCGCTCGGCGGAGCGCCGGACGAGGGGCTTCTGCGCGGCGAGCTCGCGCAGTGCCGGCAGGGCGGACGAAGCGGCCGGGCCGATCTCACCCAGCGCCGCGGCGCAGGCGCGCAGGACGTGCGTCACTTCGTTCTCGATCCGGCAGGCGGCGATGAGCGCGGGCACGGCGCTCGCGGCCTCCGGTCCCATCGCCGCGATCGCGTTGGCCGACGTCATCCTCACGATCACGTCCGGGTCCTTGAGCTTCGCGACCAGGGCGCCGAGCGCCGGCTTCGCTGCGCGCCCCCTGTTCTTCAGCTCCAGCGCGGCAAGGCCGCGCGTGACGGCGTCCGGATCGTCAAGGGCGGACGCCAGGCCCGACACGGACGAGGGGACGACCGGCGCCCGGACGGCCGCGGCCTTCGCCCAGCCGGAGGGCCCGGTGCGCGCGAGGATCAGGTTGTCCACGCCGAGGTTGTAGCCCGAAGACGACGCGTTCTTGCCCAGACACGTAAAAGTCACGGTGTGACGGCCCTTCGAAAGACGTGGCCAGCCGATCTGGAAGTCCATGCCCACGTAGGTCTCGAACGCGTAGCCGTCGAACTGTGTCTGCGGGCGCACGTCGGCGCCCGGCTCGTGCTCGAGGACCGGCGCGACCGCGGGCTTGCCGTCGAGGAGAACGGTGTAGATGCCGTAGTCGGACGCCTGCGCGAGCTGCGTGTAGAACTCGTAATCGCCGTCCTCGTCCACGTCGAACGGGATCTCGAGCTTCGCCCCTTCTCCCTGTCCCTCGAAGAGGATGACGTCCTTGGACCAGAAGAGGTCCTTCGAGACCGAGGCCTTCCCCTTCTCCGCTCTGACCTGGCCTATCGCGTTCTCCACTTCGATCTGCTTCGCGTTGCCCTGCGGCAGCCGGGCCGAGCCGTACGGAATCGGCGGCAGTCCGCGCGCGATCCCCTGCTGGTACCAGAACGACACGCTCGACATCAGGTCCACGCGCTCGCCGAAGGTGGACTTGACCGAGCCGTCCGGCTTGAAAGTCCACCCCTTGTGCTCGATCTCGAAGGAGAGCGACTTCGTGAAGGGGACCGGATCCGTCAGGTGCCAGCGGTAGGCCGTCATCCGCGATCCAAGGCCCGTTCCCTCGGCGACGGGCACGCCTGTGTACGGCCCGTCCTCGACGTGAAGGCCCCAGGCGTCGTTGAAGTAGTCCTCCGACCCCGTCCCCTCGATCGACGCCTTCTCTTCCCCGTCCACGAAGAAGTGGTCGTCGCCTTCTCCGAACCAGCCCGCCTCGGCCTGCACGACCGAGAGCACGGTTCCGACGTAGAAGCCGCGCCCCTTGACGTCCAGGAAGGCGTACGGCTTGCCGTCGGCCGGAGCGGGCAGCTCCTGCCGGTAGCGCGCGTGGAAGTAAGCGGTGTCGGCGGGCAGCTCCCTGTGCTTCTCCCAGTCCACGTGAAAGTAGAGGTTCGCGACGCGCCGGCGCCCTTCGTTGGTAATCGTGATCCGGCAGGAGCGGCGGAACGGCATCGGCCAGTAGCTGTTGCGCGCGCGACCGTCGGAGCTGTTGCGGATCATGAGCGACTTGACCGGACGCTCGAACCCGTGCCCGACGGCGAAGAAGTCCCCGACGGGAGCGTCCACGGAGGGCTCCGGGCTCCCGTCGTAATAGACGCGCAGCCGCAGCAGCCGTGGCCAGCCGTACTCGTTGGCCGCGATTGTCAGCCAGATGTGCGTGACGATCCCGGGCCCTTCCAGGTCCGCCAGAGTCACGGTCTCTCCCGGGATCGGCCTCTTGCTGTCGTCGTTCGAGTTCGGATCCGGATTGTTCGACGAGGAGCGCCCGGCGACAAAGTCCTTCAATTGCGAGAAGCGCAGCGGATCGACGGGCCCCACAACCGAAGACTGGGCGAGCGCGCCACGAGATGCGAGCGCGACAAGCGTAACGACGAGAGCGAGAAAGGGTCTTCGCATGGAGGATCTCCTGTGTAGATCGTGGCGGAGTATAGGCGGGTGGGCGCTGAGTTGCGGGGGAAGAGGCGGAGAGCTATTCCTCGGAGACTCCGGCGGCATCCATCACGAGACGGGGAGTGGCCGGTTCGCCGGGCAGGATGGCGTGACGGCCGCCGGAGGTCAGGGCCCAGCGGTGGAGCCAGGTGATGCCGCCGGCTCCCGTGTACGTGTCGGCGGAGCCGTAGGCGGGATCCTCGAGGGCGCGCTCGAGCGTGCAGAAAGCGTAGCCGCGGGCGCGGAGGCGCGCGACGAGATCGGAGAAGTAGTCGGCGTTCAACGCGTTGGCGTGAACCAGAAGGATCTGGCGGATCTCACGGGAGAAGAGCCTGACCGATTGCCGCTCGAAATACTCGATCTTCGCCAGCATATAGGGGACGTAGGCCTCGGCCACTTCTTGCACGGCGCCCCGATCGCCGCGCTGCTTTGCGAGGGCGTACGCGCGCGCGAAGATCCAGTCGGAGTTGTCCAGCGTGACGGGAGCAACGCGATAACCGCGGGCGGCGAGGAACTCGTTGAGCGACTTGCGTGTCTCGAGCGATCGGCCGGTGTGGAGGTACGGATGGCGAAAATACCGGAGACGCCTGTTTCGCGGGGACAGCAGCGACGTTGTGAGTTCCTCGCCGGAAACGACGTCCTCCTCGAACCGCTCGAGCGGAACCCTGTGCAGGTCGAGATGGGAGTACGTATGGTTGCCGAGCTCGAGATTCGCCGAGACCCATCTGGCCAGAAGCGCGACCCGTTCGGGGTCCCGCAAGCCGTTGGGCGCGAGCTTCCCCTCGTTGACGAATCCGACGGCCGGGATCCTCTCCGACACGATCGCCCCCACGAGTTTCTCGGTGAGTGCGCGCAGCTGCTCGGTTCCCTCGCCCGGCGCCACGACTCCGGGCAGATCGTCGAAAGTGACGGCCATTTCCCGCGACGGATTCGGCGGAGCCTGCGCGAGTGTCCGCGCGGCGGCCAGCGTTAGCGCGAGAACCGCCCCCAGCGCTGGCGTTCCGATTCGCAAACCCGCGAGAAGACCCATTCTGTCGTCCTGAGCCTTACGCCGCTTTCTGTCATCCCTTCGCTCCCCTGTCATCCTGAGCGAAGCGAAGGATCTGCTCTGATCGCTTCGATGGGTGTATCCCAGCTCAGGGCAAGCTCTGAGCGCAGCGATGGACTCGCTCCCGGGCTTCCACCGTTTCCGGAGCCGATGCCTCGTCGCTTTGCTCCTCGGGATGGCAGGTGGGGGTCAAGGGGAGGCGTCTTTCTTCTTGGCGAGGGCCGCCGGAAGCGGCGCGGCGCGCAGGAAGTATTCGGGAGTGGCGTCGGCGGCCACGACGGTGCCGCGCGGGATCCGGATGCCGGCGGGGATCTGAGCGTTCTTCCCGACGGTCGTAATCCCCGGCCCCTCCGGGTGACTCTTCGGGTGCCTGGGGGCTTCGCCGACACGGGCGTTGCGGCCGACCCGCGTGATCTTGTCGATGACCGCGCGCTCGATCCGGGCGTTGGCCTCGATCACCGTATCGGTCAGGATGACCGAGTACCGGATGACCGCTCCCGGGCCGACTGACACGCCGGGGGAGAGCACGCTCTTCTCCACGCGCGCTCCCGCGGCGATCACGCAGCCGTCGGTGATCATGCTGTCCTTGACGACCGCGCCCTCCTGAATGCGGACGGGAGGGCGCTCCTCGGACTTGGTGTGCACGATCCAGGAGCGGTCGTTCAAGTCCAGGGCGGGCGGGTGCTTCAAGAGGTCCATCTGAGTCTGCCAGTAGGCCTCGATCGTCCCGACGTCCACCCAGTACCCCTGGAACGGATAGGCGAAGACCCGAAGGCCCGTCTGCACCATCCGCGGGATCACGTCCTTGCCGAAGTCGTGCGCGGAATCGCGGCGCCGGGCGTCTTCGGTCAGCATCTGCGCGAGCATCCTGCGCGAGAAGACATAGACCCCCATGGACGCGAGCGTGCCCGGCGGCTCGGCGGGCTTCTCGACGAACTGCATGACCCGGTAATCCGGGTCCGTCGCGAGGATCCCCATACGCGTGGCCTCTTCGCGCGTCACGTTCAAAGTCGCGATCGTCAGGTCGGCCTGCTTGCCGACGTGGAATTCGATGAGCGAGGCGTAGTTCATCTTGTAGATGTGATCGCCGGAGAGTACGAGGATCAGATCCGGCTCGCCGCGCTCGACGAAGTTCAGGTTCTGCGCGATGGCGTCGGCCGTGCCCTTGTACCAGTCGGTGTCGGCGCGCCCGCGGTACGGCTGGAAGACATGGACTCCGCCGGTGAAGCCGCGGTCGAGGTCCCAGGGGCGGCCCGCGCCGATGTGCTCGTTCAAGGAGTGGGGCCTGTATTGCGTCAGGATCATGACGTCCACGACGCCGGAGTTGACGCAGTTGGACAGCGTGAAATCGATGATCCGGTACTTCCCGGCGAACGGGACAGCGGGCTTGGCGCGCTTGTCGGTCAGGACGCCCAGACGCGACCCCTCTCCACCCGCCAGGATGACCGCCCGAGTCCTCATCGCCGTCGCTCCGCTCCAGCGGGGTCTTCACGCCGCGCCGCCGTGCACGGCCCGCGCCCTCTCGTACAGAGCCACGTACTCCGCTGCCGAGCGGCCCCAGGAAAAGTCGGACCGCATGCCGCGCCTCTGAATCTCCGCCCATTTTTCCGGTTGAGCGTACACCGAGAGCGCGCGGTCCAGAGCGTCCCCGAGCGCCCAGGTGGAGAATTCGTCGAACATGAAGCCGTTCCCGTCCGGGTCGCCGGCGTCGCGGACCGTGTCGGCGAGGCCGCCCGTCCGCCGGGCGACCGGAACGGCGCCGTAGCGCATGGCAATCATCTGGGTCAGGCCGCACGGCTCGTACCGCGAAGGGATCAGGACAATGTCGGCGCCGGCGTAGACCCTTCGCGCGAAGGGCGGGTCGAACCGCAGGCGAACGGACGCGCGGCCCGGGTGGTCCCGCTCGATCAGCGCGAACTCGT
>DATIRW010000079.1:0-15418 GCA_035469365.1 Thermoanaerobaculia bacterium | reverse complement strand
GAGAACGTTCTCCTTCTGGTACCTCGCGGCGGCCGCCCTGGCGCTGCTGCTCGGCCAGCTCCTCATCTCCGCGCCCCGGGCGGAGACCCTCTCCTACAACGAGTTCAAGGCGCTCCTGGAACTGAAAAAGGTCAACGACCTTCTCCTCGACCGGGACACCATCTCGGGCACGTTCTCCTCCGGCGAGCTTGAGCGCGTCCTTTCGAAAGACAGAATCGAGGAGCTGAAGAAGAGCGGGCCCGGGCCCTACCGCTTCACCACCGCACGGGTGGAGGATCCCGGGCTCGTCGGACAGCTGGAGTCCGCCGGGATCCGTTTTGCCGGCCGCGCGGACGGCGACTGGCTCTCTGTGATGACGCGCTGGCTCGTTCCGCTCGCGCTCTTCCTTCTCCTCTGGTCTCTCCTGCTGCGGCGCATGGCGCCCAAGTCCGGCCTCATGTCGATCGGCAGGAGCCGGGCGAAGGTCTACATGGAGCGCAGCACGGGCGTCAGTTTCGACGATGTCGCCGGCATCGACGAGGCCAGGGCCGAGCTGGTCGAGATCGTGGACTTCCTGAAGAACCCGGATCGGTATCGCCGCCTGGGAGGAAAAATCCCGAAGGGCGTGCTCCTCGTCGGTGCTCCCGGCACCGGCAAGACCCTGCTCGCCAAAGCAGTGGCGGGGGAAGCGAAGGTCCCGTTCTTCAGCCTGAGCGGTTCCGATTTCGTCGAGATGTTCGTCGGCGTCGGAGCGGCGCGAGTGCGGGACCTCTTTCTTCAGGCCCAGGAGCATGCGCCAAGCATCGTCTTCATCGACGAGCTCGACGCGCTGGGGCGCACGCGCGCGGTGGGCTCGGTCGTGAGTGCGCATGAGGAACGCGAGCAGACTCTGAACCAGCTCCTCGCGGAGATGGACGGGTTCGACACGCGCAAGGGCGTCATCATCATGGCGGCCACGAACCGGCCCGAGATCCTGGACCCCGCGCTGCTTCGCTCCGGGCGCTTCGACCGCAAGGTCGTCCTCGACCGCCCGGATATCAAAGGGCGCGAGCAGATCTTGAAGGTCCACGCGAAGAACGTGAAGCTCGGAGCCGACGTGGACCTCTCAACCGTCGCCGCGCGCACTCCTGGATTCGTCGGGGCGGACCTCCAGAACCTGGTCAACGAGGCGGCCCTCCGCGCCGCCCGCCTGGGGAAGGAGGCCGTCGCAATCGAAGACTTCGACGAGGCGATCGACCGCGTCCTCGCGGGCCTCGAGCGGAAATCCCGCGTCATGAACCTCAAGGAGAAGGAGCGCGTCGCGCACCACGAGGCGGGGCACGCGCTGCTCGCTGAATCTCGAGCGTCCGCCGACCGCGTCGGAAAGATCTCGATCATTCCCCGGGGCGTCGCCGCCCTCGGATACACGAAGCAGCTCCCGACAGAGGACCGCTACATTCTGACTCGGACGGAGCTCCTCGACCGCATCGATGTTCTCCTGGGCGGGCGCGTCGCCGAGGAGATTGCGTTTGGCGAAGTTTCGACGGGCTCCGAGGACGACCTCCAGCGCGCCACCGACCTCGCGCGCGACATGGTGACCCGATACGGGATGAGCGAGAGCCTGGGCCTCGCGGCATTCGAGGAACCGCGGCGGGCGCTCTTCCTCGACATCCCTTCGGCGGCGCCCAAGGAGTACAGCGAGGCCACGGCCCGCGCGATCGACGCCGAGATCCGGAAACTGCTGGAGTCCGCCCATGCGCGGGTCCGCGACACTCTGACCCGGCAGCGTCCAGTCCTGGACGCGCTGGCGCGGCTGCTCATCGAGAAGGAGGTCGTGGACCGGCAGGCGCTCGTCCAATTGATCGCTCGATCCGGGCGCGCCGAGGCGGCCGCTCAGAGCGCCTGACTGGCCGCGCCGGAGCCTCCGCTACCGCACGATCCGGATGCTCTCAGTGGCGTCCGCTCGGGCTTCGCGGGGGAACAGCCCGTGGAGCGGGAGGCGGGGCGCTCGGGCGGGCGGCAGGAGCGCGGACGCCGCTCGACCGCCTTTCACCGGTTTCCCGGGCGCCGTGCTCCCGCTCGAGCGGACGGACCCTCGCGGGCTCGGGAGGGCGGGTTGCCGGCGGCGCCATCTGCCTCCAGTTGCCCCTTTCGTCGCGCCGGTAGACCCGCCCTTCCGTGTCGCCGTAGACGTCGTTTCTCGGCCGGACCGGCTGGGCGCGCGGAGCGACCGCGCGCGGCGTGGGATAGGCGTTGCGCACCTCGGCGCGCTGGCCAGCCGAAAGCGCGCCCGTGCGCGAGTTGTACGCCCTGCCGTAGATCCCGATGGGACGGCGCTCGGTCGGAGCGCTCGTGGGAGCCGGGCGCGGGGACACCCGCACCGTCGAGCCCCAGCGCCTGTAGAGGCTGCCGCTCACCGCAGGCCAACCCCCGGCCCGCCACGGCACGACGCGCGTCGGCCGCGCGTCGCCGGGCCAGCGCCAGCCGCCGCCCCGCCAGCCCCACCCGATCGGACCCCACCACGGTGGGGGGAGACATCCCCAGACCCATCCGGGGCCCGACCAGCCCCAGCCCCAACCGAAGCCGACGCCGAAGCTCCAGCCCCACCACGGAGTCCAGGCGAGGCCGAATCCGAGGCCCCAGGTGACCGGCGGACCGTACCAAACGCTTCCGATCCAGGGCGGGTAGACGTACCCCGTTCCATACACGACCAGGCCGTCGTCGGCGATCACGGTGCCGGTGTAGCCGGGGGTGTATCCGACCCAGACGGAGTCCTCCGTGGCGTCGTAGACGCGCACGTACGTCACGTAGTGGAGCGGGCAGCTCGGCGGGATCGAATAGATGACCGGCGGCACCTTGTCGGCGACGGCCCACGGGCCGTCGGGCGAGCTCGCGACGAACCAGACGCCGTTCTCGACCGCGTACCAGGTCGTGCCATCCACGAGGAGGACCGGCAGCGAGGCATTGACGACGTATTGGAGAGGGGTCCCGTCGATCGGCGCGAGCTTTGGCTCGCCGTCGTACTCGGGCGGGGTCATCGCCGTGGCCTTTCTGTCCACCTTCGCGGGCTGAGGGATCTCGTTGGCGATGAGCGCCTCGGCCGCCTGCGGCGTTGCGGGCACCGAGGCCTTCACGTTCTCCTTCGGGCTGTCGTCCGGAATGCTCCCGAAACTGGCCGGCAGCTTCCCGCCCGGGACGTACTCCCACGGCCCCTTTTCGGATGACGCGCTGTACCAGCGGCCCGAGATCAGGATGTAGGTCTTCTGGTCGGCCAGGTCCTTGAAAACATTTCCGGTCGTGTTCTTCACATAGAGAAGGCCCGCTTCGTCCACGGGAGTCCATTGCGGCTCGCCTTCGGTGACGACGAGCTCCGCGGGCGACATGACGACGAAGACGGCGGGGACCGGACCCTTCGCGAGCGACGGCTTCACCGTGGCGCTCGGCCCGGCGGATGCGCCAGCGGCGGCTTCGGGGACCTCGCCTTCGAGCAGGTCAATGGGCTGTTCGGATCGGCGGAGCAAGTCCACGGCTCTCGTCAGCTCGGCGGGCGGGTCCGCGGCGACGCTCCAGGTCCCGTCGATCGCGTCGGCGCGCATCCAGCCGTCGAAGAGGTGAAGGTAGTGGATACCCGCCGCGTCCTTGACGAGGAGCGGCCGTGTATTCAAGACGCGCTCGAGCGGAGTGCCCGGAATCGCGCGATAGACGGGAGCCCCGTCCACGGAGACGAGGATTGCGGGCACCTTGGAGAAGAGGATCCGGGGCGGATCGTTTCGCAGGGGGAGGGCCCAGACCTTGCGCCGCTCCTCGAGGATCGCGAGGCTCGCCTCGAGCCGATCGAGCGCGACCGCTTTCGACCTCTTCGGCAGCTCCCGGCGAAACATGTCGAGGTAGGCGCCCTCGCTCGCCGGCGCCGACGGAAAGATCGCCTTCGGGAACTCGACATTCTCCAGGTCCACCAGGCGGCTCTCCTTGTCTACACCCGTGCGCGCCGAGATCCAGATCACGCCGAAAGTCGAGTCCGCCGCGCCCTGCGGCCGGACCGATACCGCCGCGTGCGACTGGAGGCGCCGGCCGTCCCACGAATCGAGCTGCGGCTGATAAATGGTCAGCGTGGTGCCTCCGCTCGAGAACTGCCGCGGCCATCCGATGTCCGTCGGCGGGGACGGCGCCCGAGCCGCCGCCGGCTGCGCGGCGAAGCCGATGAGCGGCTGCGACACGACGGCGAGAACCAGAAGGGCCCCGAGGAGGCCGCGCGAGCGGCGCGCTCTCACGAAGGATCCTTCTCCCGTCCCGCCGGGCCGAGGTGTCTGACGAACCAGTCGCCCGCCAGGCGCGCCACGGCCTCCAGGGTCCCCGGCTCTTCGAAAAGGTGCGAAGCGCGTGGCACGATCTCGAGCTTCTTCTCGCAGGAGAGCCGGTCGCAGGCCTCGCGGTTCAACTCGAGGACTTCGAGATCGTCTCCCCCGACGATCAGGAGCGTCGGCGCTGCGACGCGCGGGAGCGCATCGCCGGCAAGATCCGGGCGGCCGCCGCGCGACACGACGGCTCCGGTGGATCGGGGGCGGAGGGCGGCGGCAACGAGCGCCGCGGCCGCCCCGGTCGAGGCGCCGAAGTACCCGATGCGAAGTCGGCGCGTTCCGGGCTGCGCGAGGAGCCAGTCGGTGGCGCCGGCAAGACGCTCTGCGAGCAGGCCGATGTCGAAACGCAAGTGAGCCGTCTCCCGGTCGATGGCCTCCTCATCCGCGGTCAGGAGATCGATGAGCAGGGTCGCGAGGCCACGCTCCTGAAGCTCATGGGCGACGGAGCGGTTGCGAGGGCTCCGGCGGCCGCTCCCGCTTCCATGGGCGAACAGGACGACACCGGTCGCGCCTTCGGGCACGACCAGGTTCCCTTCGAGGATGACTCTCCCCGTTGCGACGCGCACGAGGCGCTCCTCGCGCTTTTCGGTCTCAGCGTTGATCATGGTTGCTCCTTTCGTCTCAGCCGCCGGCGGCGAGTTCGGCGAGCGATCGGTCCTCGTGCAGGTGTCGAATAGCTCTCGCCAGGATCGACGCGACGCTTACGACCTCGAGCGGCAGGTGAAGCCCCGGCGGCGCGGTTACGGTATCGGTCACGATCACGCGCCGCGGGTTGACCGCGGCCAGGCATTCTCCCGCGCCCGCAACGAAGAGGCCGTGCGTGGCCGCGACGGCCGCGACAGGCAGCGAGCCCGCGGCGGCGAGACCTCGCGCCGCGGCCTCGATGGTTCCGCCGGTGGAGATCATGTCGTCGACGATCAGGGGCTGGCGTCCCTCGACATCGCCGCTGACCCCGTGCACGGCGACCTCCCGGCCGCTGATACGTGTCTTGTGAACGATGGCCACGGGAAGCTCGAGGAGCTTCGCGTAGCGGTCGGCGAGCTTTGCTGCGCCGAGATCCGGAGCGACGACGACCCCGTTGGCGCCGACGCCCGAATGGCCCAGAGCTTCGGCGAGCAGCGGAACGGCCGTCAGGTGCTCGATCGGCAAGGAGAAGAAGCCCTCGAGCGCCGGACTGTGAAGATCGATGGTGACGACGCGATCGAGGCCGCCGGCCTTGAGCAGGTCGGCGATCAGCCGGGCTCCGACCGATTCCCTGCCGCTCGACCGCCGATCCTGTCGGGAATAACCGAGGTAAGGAATCACCGCCGTCAGGCGGGCGGCGCCCGCTCGGCGGCAGGCGTCGGTGAGCAGGAGAAGCTCGACGAGGTTCGCCTCCACCGGCGGGCCGGTCGAAACGACGAGGTAAATGTCGTGCCCGCGAACGCTCTCGAGGACCCGCACGTGGCACTCGCCGTCGGGGAAACGCTCGAGGTCGCGCTTTCCGAGCTGCAGCTCAAGCTGGCTGGCGACAGCGCCGGCCAGGGAGAGCCCGCCCGAGCCCGAGAAGATCACCGGGCCGGGTCGGGCCGAGGCCTTGTGCTCCCGCGGCCGGCCCATGGCTAGCCTCTCCCGGTCGCCGCAGGGCGCTGCGCGAACTCCCGGAGAATGGTCTCGACCTCGGCATCTTCCGTCGGCTCGAAATTCTCGTAGAAGTAACCGACCGCTCCGAAGAACGGGGGGATGAGAGGACAGACCACCTCGTCGGCTTCATCCCGCAAGGCTGCACACGCTTCGCGCGAACCGACCGGCACGGCTACGACGAGGAACGCCGGCCCGTGCTTGCGGACCGAGCGCGCTGAGGCTCGCATGGTGGCACCGGTGGCGAGGCCGTCGTCCACCAGGATCACCACGCGGTCCCGGATTCGTTCCGCCGGCCGATCCCCCCGGAACCGCGCCTCGCGCCGGCGGGCCTCGGCCATCTGTTGTTTCCTTGCACCCTGAAGGTAGGCGCGGGAAACCCCGAGATAGCCGACCATCTCTTCGTCGACGAATTCCCCGCCGTTGGCGGTCACAGCGCCGATTGCGAGCTCCGGCTGCCCCGGCGCTCCTAGCTTTCGGGCCACGAGCACGTCGAGCTCGGCGTCCAGCCTGCGAGCAACCTCGGCCGCGACCGGCACGCCCCCTCGAGGGATGCCGAGAACCAGGACGTCTTTGCCACGGTACGCGGCGAGCCGCTCCGCCAGGACTCTTCCAGCGTCGATCCGGTCGCGGAACCCCGACCGGGATTGGACTTCCTCTTCCATCGCTGCCTCCCTCCCCAGCTCATGCCCCTGTCCGCCGACGAGGTTCGTTCGGTCCTGCCGCTCGAAGGACGGCGCCCCCGATCCGCCGTCGCGGCCTGACGTCAATCCCAGGGATTGACCGTGAGCTTGTCGGTCACCTCACGAACTCCGGGCGCGTGGCTGACGCACCCCAGGATCGCCTGCTTCTCGGGCCAGGTCCGCACCCTTCCCTCCAGGACGACCGTGCCGTCCTCGACCCGGACGCGGATCCGCTCGGCCTCCCGCTCGGCGCGCCGCTCGAGCGCGTCCTCGATCGACTTCCGGAGCTTCGCGGGATCCACCTTGACGGCCGCGACGAGGAGGCGGTTGCGCACGCCCCGGACGCCCGTCAACTTGCGGATGGCCGCCTGGGCGTCCTCTTTCTCACGGAGCGTCGCGACTTCTCCCTCGAGCGTGACGAAACCGTCGGTCACCGTGGACCGGATCTTCCGGTCGGGGACGAAGGCGTCCCATTCGAGCGCCGTGCGGACGGCCTGGGCGATCTCCGTGTCCGTCCTGTCGCTGCCCCCGGGCGTCTTGACCTGGATGTTGTCGGCCACGTCGAGCACACCGACGACGCGGTGCGCGGCTTCCCGGGCGGCGAGCTTCTTCGCGTAGCTGTTTACCGTGCCGCTCAACGTGACGATCCCCTGATCCACCTCCACGCCGACCTCCGTCTGGTCAACCCGCGAGTCCCACCGGAGCTCGAGGAAGACGTCCTGCTGAATCTCCTGATCGGTCTTATTCACCGCAACGGGCATGTTGGACCTCCTTTCACGACACCCGCTACATGATGGTGCGGCACCCTGTTTCATTGCATGATTCGCCCGGATCATTTGTCCGCCCGGTGCGTTTGGCTCATGACTCGAAGCCGGTTTCCGTTCACCATTCGAAGAGCGCCGGACGCGTTCGCGCCGCGAAACCGCCGGCCCGAAGGAGGCTCTCAATGCTGAAGGTCCACCTGCTCGACATGGAGCCGTCGCCGGCCGTCGAAGCCCGCATCCGGCGATGGGCCGATCGGCTGTCGCGATACTCCGAGGACATACAGAACTGCGAGGTGTGGGTCGAATCCCCGCACGGGCACCACCGCAAGGGAGACTTGTACGGCATCCGCATCCGCTTGACGGTGCCCGGAGAGGAGCTCGCGGTCTACCTCCAGCCGAGCGAAGAGGACGTGCACCTCTCGATACGAGAGGCGTTCGACGCGGCGCGGCGCAAGCTCCAGGATTACGAGCGCCGGCGTCGCGGCCAGGTGAAGGCCCATCCCCGCGCGCCCGGCGATGCTTCCCGGCGGCGGCAGGTTCCGCCGCGGCAGGACCGCGAGACCGCGGTCTGAAGATCCCGGGCGGCGCAGGAGGGGGTCGAGCCTACGGGTGGGCGATGAGCTCCTTCTCGGCGCCGGGACGCTCGTAAATCGCCTTGAGGGTGTCCACTGTTCGCCCGTAACCGAGCTCGGCTTTCTCCTCGACCTTTTCGGCTTTCCCGCTCTCCGCGTGGAGAACGATATCGTCCATCGAGAGGATCCCGACAAGCTGCCCCTCGCCGTCGATGACAGGCAGGCGCCGCACCTTCTTGTTCCTCATCGTTTCGAGAGCCTCCAGGATCTCCTCGCCGGGTCCGCATGCGTAGACCTTCTTCGACATCACGTCGGTGACGGCGATCCCGGCCGCGGGGAGCCGGCGTGGCCCCAGGGCGAGACAGATGTCCCGGTCGGTGATCATGCCGACGACTCTGTTCTCTCGATCGACGACGGGAACCACGCCGCAATCGTTCGCCTCCATGATCGCGACGACTTCGGCCACCGAGGCATCGGTGCCCGCGGACTTGACATTGGACTTCATCAGCGCCTGGACGTTCATCACCCACCTCCTCTGGCGGAATCGTGTTCCGGGCTGCGACCGTTCGCCAGATTCAGCCGCATCAATCGGCAGCGCCGGTTCACACGTTGATCAAAACGGACCATGCGAAGCCCCGCCGGAGCCAACAGAATGGAGCCGGACGGGCGGGAGGTGTCTATGCCCATGCCGAAACAAGCCTGGGGCCCCGTCGTTGCGACCGAGTACTGGCACCGGCTGGAAGACGGCCGGGTCCAGTGCGATGTGTGTCCGCGCTTCTGCGTGCTGCGCGAAGGTCAGCGCGGTCTCTGCTTCGTCCGCGCCCGGCTGAACGACCGGATCGTCCTGACGACCTACGGGAGATCGAGCGGGTTCTGTGTCGATCCGATCGAGAAGAAGCCGCTCAACCACTATCTCCCCGGGACCGCGGTCCTCTCCTTCGGCACGGAGGGGTGCAATCTCTCGTGCCTGTTCTGCCAGAACTGGGACATCAGCAAGTCGCGGGAGATCGCGACGCTCGCCGACGAGGCCTCGCCCGAGCTGATCGCGCGGGCGGCGAAGAGACTCGGCTGCCGCAGCGTCGCCTTCACCTACAACGATCCGACAATCTTCCTCGAGTACGCGAGCGATGTCGCTGCGGCCTGCCATGAGCTCGGCATCGCGACGGTGGCGGTCACCGCCGGGTACATCTGCGAACAGCCGCGGGAGAGCTTTTACCGCCACATCGATGCGGCCAACGTGGACCTGAAGGCCTTTACGGAGAAGTTCTACCGAGAGATTACCGGCGCGCATCTCCAGCCAGTTCTCGACACCCTCGTCTACCTCAAGAAACAGACAAACGTCTGGCTCGAGATCACCAACCTCGTGATCCCCGGCCACAACGATTCAGACGAAGAGATTGCCGGGATGACGCGGTGGATCGTCGAGAATCTCGGGCCCGATGTCCCGCTCCATTTCACGGCCTTTCACCCCGACTGGAAGATGCGCGACGTCCCGCCGACGCCGCCGGCGACGCTTTCTCATGCCCGCCGGATCGCGCTCGATGCCGGCGTCCGTTACGCCTACACGGGGAACGTCCAGGACCCGGAGGGAGGCAGCACCTTCTGCCATGTCTGCGCCGCGGAGCTCATCGGCCGCGACGGATACGAGCTGACCGCGTGGACCCTCGAGAGCGGCCGGTGCGGCTCCTGCGGCGAGCCCTGCCCCGGCCGCTTCGAGGAGCTCCCCGGACAGTGGGGGGCGCGCCGGCTCCCGATTCGCCTGAAGGACTTCGCGGCCTAAGAATCGGCCGGCGAGATCATCTGGCGGTTGTCTCCTGAGGCGCCCGTCCGAATTCTCTCAGCCTGTCGGCGAGGGCGATCAGGCGGGCTTCGACGCGGCCGCTGAAGCTGGCGGAAGGGTACCGGCCGGAGGCGTCCCGCTCTCCGGCCGACAGGCCCGTCATCAGCTCAATGGCGCGATCGACGCTGTCCACCGGGAACACATGAAAACGCCCGGCGGCCGCGGCTTCGACGACGTCGGCGCGCAGCATCAGATGCTGGACGTTCGCCGCCGGGATGAGAACGCCCTGCTCCCCCGTCAGGCCGCGGGCGCGGCAGAGATCGAAGAACCCCTCGATCTTCTCGTTGACGCCGCCGACGGCCTGCACCTGCCCCTGCTGATTGACCGAGCCCGTGACGGCGAGGGACTGCCGGATCGGAACTTGCGCCAGCGCCGAGAGCAGCGCGCACAGCTCGGCGAGCGAGGCGCTGTCCCCTTCAACCGGCCCGTACGACTGCTCGAACACGAGGCTCGCGGAGAGCGCGAGCGGGCAGTCCACGGCGTAGCGGGCCCCGAGAAACCCTCGAAGGATCAGGACTCCCTTCGAATGGATCGGACCACCCATCTCGGCCTCCCGCTCGATGTCGAGGACTTCGCCCGTTCCCAGCCGCACCCGCGCCGTGATGCGGGAGGGGCGCCCGAAGGTGTGACGCCCCAGCTCGACCACGGAGAGGCCGTTGACCTGTCCAACCCGCTCCCCTGTCGCGTCCACCAGGATCGTCCCGCGCCCCATTTCTTCCTGCAGCCTCTGCTCCACCCGGTTCGCCCGCCGGATCTGCGCGTCGATGGCCTTCTGAACATCGGCCGCGGCAACGACCCTCGAATGGCTCTCGCGAGCCCAGTGGTCCGCTTCGCGAAGCAAGTCCGCGACGAGACCCATCCGCGTCGAGAGCTTCTGCGCGTCCCCCAGAAGGCGAGCGCTCTGGTCGAGGACCCGTGCCACGGCGCCGCGGTCGAGCGGGAGCAGGGCCTCCTTGCGCGCCAGCGTCGCCAGGAGACGCGCGTAGAGAAGGTCGTTCTCCGGGGAGCGGTCCATCTCCTCCTCGAAATCCGCGGCCACCTTGAAGAGCTCGGAAAACTGCGGATCGAGGTGGCAGAGCAGGTAGTAGAGAACCCGGTCTCCGAGCAGGATGACCTTGACCTGGAGCGGGATTGGTTGCGGGTCGAGGCTCACGGTGCTCGCGAGGCCGAGCATCTGTCCGACGGATTCGACGCGGATCTCCCCGGACCGCAGGGCCTGCTTGACTCCTTCCCAGGCGTAGGGCTGGAGCAGCAACTCGCGCGCGTCGAGCATCAGGTATCCGCCGTTCGCGCGGTGGAGGGCGCCCGATTTGATCAGGTTGAAGTCCGTCACGAGCGTCCCGAGTTGAGAGATGTTCTCCACCATCCCGAGGACGTTGGGATAGGAGGGATGGTCCTCGTACACGACCGGCGCCCCATCTGCCTCGCTGTGGTCGACCAGGACATTGACGCCGTAACGCCGGAAGGACGCCCGGCCGCCAGAGATGCCCGCCAGAGGCAGCATCGCCTGGGCGATCGAGGAAAGTTCGGAAGTGCCTCGAAAGTCGTCCACGCGGTCGATGACGTCCTGCTGCAGGGCATCGAGGTGCCGGAGAACCGCAGGCAGCGCGCCGTAGGTCCGCCGCAACCCGTCGATCATCTTCCCGATGGCGGCGATCGTGACCTCGTTGTCCAACCTCTTCAACTTCTCCCGGCTCTCCCTCTCCCAGTCCGGGATCTCACCGAAGACTCGACGCAACTGCTCGCGCAGCTCGACGCTGTCGGTCTCGATCTGCCGGCGCCTCTCCTCCGGCAGCCTCTCGAATTCGTCGGGCGGCAGGACCCTCTCTCCTTCGAGCGGCGCCAGAACGAAGCCGCCCGGTGTGTGAACGAGAGCCATGCCTCGAGCCCGGGCGCGCTCCCCGAGCTCGCTGAAGGCCTTCGACTGGCGCTGCTTGAGCTCGTCTTCGATCGCCTGCTTGCGTGCTCGATAGTCGTCGGTCTCGAAGAGCGCGGGTACGACGACGCGCAACTCCCCGATCAAACGGTCGATGTCCCCCCGGAGTTTCGCGCCCATGCCGGCAGGGAGTTCCAGGGCAATGGGTTCCTGGGCCGCTTTGAAGTTGTTGACATAGCACCAGTCCGACGGCGCCGGCTCGGATGCCGCCCGGCGTTCCACGAACTGGCGGACGATCGTGTGCTTGCCGGTCGCCGGCGGGCCCAGGGCAAAGAGGTTGTATCCGGCGCGGCGGATGCCGATCCCGAAACGGAGGGCTTCGACCGCGCGGTCCTGACCCACGACCTCCGGTAGGTCCCCCAGTTCCGCGGTCGTCTCGAAGGGGAAGCGGCTCGGATCCGTGCGCCGGCAGAGCAGTTCGGCGGCCAGGTGCGGCAGATTCGGCATGAGGGATCCCTCCTTCGACGAACCGATGGCCGTTCCACTCACTTGTACCCGACCTGGACGGGGCGCGAATGATCCAGTTGCCCCAGGAGCGTTCGCTTGGACGCCGGCCGGAAATGGTTTGTTCGAATCATGCAACCGAAAGGAGGCCCGGGCGGGTCCCTCAGGGCGGCCTCTTCCCGTCTGCCGGGCCGTCCTGCGGCGCCCTCACGGTTATCACCGGGCACTCCGAGGCCGCAACGACCCGTGAGGCGACGCTGCCGAGGAAGAAGCGCTCGGCACCCCGGCGGCCGTGCGTGCCGAGGACGATCAGGTCGGCGTCCTCTCGCGCGGCCGCTTCCAGGATGGCTTCGGCGGGCGAGCCCGCCAGGACGAGGGAGCGCGCATCGAGGCCCTCCCGGCGGGCCTGATCGACGAGAGGCCGGAGTTTTCTTTCGGCCGCCGCCTGAACGTCTTGCCTCCATTGATCGTAGCCGCTCGCCGGGGCGTAGCCGATTTCCGGCGGCCCGTATTCCGGGAAGGCGTTGGCTATCAGCAGCTGGGCGCCCGAGTTCTTCGACAGCCAGACAGCCTGCTCGAAGGCCGGCATCGAAGCGGACGAGAAATCGGTCGCCACCAGAATTCGCCGGAAGACCTTCACACGCTCACTCGAAGCGCTTCGACCGGATTCTCGCGAAGAGGCTGCACCCGCATGCTCCGAGTTTATTATCCCCTGACAGGTTCGCAGTCCGATCGCATCAAGCGCGGCCTTGCGCGCAAAGGCACGTGGGATCGGCCGAATCAACGAAGGAAGAACGCATGCGAATCCGCGTTGCTGTCGTCGGCGTTGCTATCGCGGCTCTCGCCTGCACAACCCTCACGACCAGCGTGGACTACGACCGCTCGCTCGACTTCTCCCATTACAGGAGTTTCGCGTTCCAGAAGGGGACTCCCGCGCGAAGCGAGCTCGCGCAGAAGCGGATCGAGGAGGTCATCGGCGCGGCGCTTCAGGCGAAGGGGCTCACGCCCGCCGGCGGCCGCAGCCCCGATCTGAACGTCGTCACGCACGTCGTCGTCGAGAAGCAACAGCGGATCGAGACGGTCGTGTGGGGGTACGGCTGCCGCTGGGGCGGCGGTGTGGCGACGACGGCCGTGACGGAGATCCCGGTCGGCACCTTGATCATCGACCTGGTGGACGCCGAGAGAGCGTGCCTCGTATGGCGGGGACGGGCCACCGACACGATCGGCCCCGACAGCGAGGCCAGAGAGCGGCAGCTTCAGAAGGCCGTGGCCAGGATGCTCGAAGGCTTCCCGCCGAAGTAGAAGGAGTGTCCGATGAAACGAATGGAGGGAAAGGCGGCCATCGTCACGGGGGGCGCGCTCGGGATCGGCCGCGCCACCTGTGAGCTCCTGGCGCGAGAGGGCGCGAAGGTGGCCATCGTGGATCTCCTGGACGCGGAGGGCAAGGAGCTTGCGGACAGGATCGGCAAGACAGGCGGCGCGGCCAGGTACTGGCGGGCCGATGTCGCCAGAGAGTCCGATATCGAACGGGTCTTCCGGGAGGTCGGCGAGGCGTTCGGACGGATCGACGTGCTGGTCAACAACGCGGGGATCTCCGGGGCGGACAAGCCGACACACGAGCTGACCGAGGAAGAATGGGACCGCGTGCAGGCGGTCAACGTCAAGGGTGTGTTCTTCTGCACGAAACACGCGATCCCCTGGATGCTCCGGGCCGGAGGAGGAAGCATCGTCAACCTGTCTTCGATCTACGGGCTCGTCGGCGCGCCCGATGCTCCCCCCTACCATGCCTCCAAGGGCGCCGTCCGGCTGATGAGCAAGACCGATGCAATGCTCTACGCGAAGCAGGGAATCCGGGTGAACTCGGTGCACCCGGGTTTCATCTGGACGCCCATGGTGGAGAAATTCCTGAGAAGCCAGGGCGACGTGGCGAAACTGAGACGGGCCCTCGACGCGCTGCACCCTCTGGGACGCGTCGGCGAACCGGAAGAAGTGGTCTCCGGCATCCTCTATCTCGCGTCGGACGAATCGAAATTTGTGACCGGATCGGAATTGGTGATCGACGGCGGATACACGGCCCGGTGAGGGACGTCTACTCCGGCAGGCAGCCTAGTGCCATTGCCTGTCCCGGTGGCGCCTCAGAACCTCGTCTCGGGCGTCCCCGCCTGCCAGAGCGCGAACGTCCCGAGGGGCCGCGCCCGTCGGCGCGAATCCACCGTCGGGATCAAACGCCTGTCGCAGTCGGACCGCCTGCCCCCCCGCGAGCACGACGGCCCAGGGGCCCTTGTGCACTTCCGCCAGCGAGACTCTCAAAATCAACGCCGATAACTCCGACATGGCCCAAGTCTCTTGCCGGCAACGCACTGTCAGATGATGCCAACGCACCAATCGTTCGATCGGTTCGCGTGGCTTCGGTCGAACACTCCGGCTCTGGCAGCGCAGCCAACCGAAAGCCACCGGACGACCGGGGAGCAATCGCTCCTCTTATTTCGAGGACATGGCTGCCATGACCGGCGCGCGCGGCGTGCGCCGGCATTACACGCGACTCGGACTCAAGGCTCATCAGTGCGCGGCGAAGCCCTTATGGCCGACGACGCTCTTGCGCCGAGGCCCGCGTCCCTTCATCACCCATCGTTTGCCCTTCGTCGTCGGACGCTCGACGCCGCGGCCGACCAGTTCGAGCAGATCCGTCGTCGTAACGATCCCGACGAGTTCGTGATCCTGCATCACCGGAAGGCAGCCTATGGTCCGACCGCGCAGGAGGTTCGCCGCCTTTCGTAGCGTCATTTCGGGTGCTGCCGTAATGGCTGGGGAGACCATGATGTCCTCGACAGCCTGAGAACGCAGGGGCGAACCGAGCGATTTGAGATCCCGAGTGGAAACCACGCCGACGACCTCCTTCCCGCGCGTCACCACGAGGTGACGAATTCGTTTCTGACGCATCCGGGAAAGCGCGGCCTCTACCGATTCAACCGCTGAAACCGTCTCGACCCGGCGGGTCATGACATCCCGAATTCGCATCTTTTCCTCCCGGAAGAAGGCGAGACAGCGTGACCCGTCGTCACAGGCAGACTGCGGGCGAGATCATCCTCTCCGCTCGCTGCGCGGGTCACGCCGCTGCAGTTGACTATCGCGGATACTATCCCCGACCGGATGCCGAATGTGCTCGAGGTCGACGGCCTCTCGATCAGTTTCGGAGAGACGAACGTCTTCCGGGGCTTGACGTTTAGCGTCGCCCAGGCCACC
>DATIRW010000078.1:0-6652 GCA_035469365.1 Thermoanaerobaculia bacterium | reverse complement strand
CGAGCGGCCGTACGGATCGCCGGACTGGTAGATCATCACCGCCGCCATGCCGCCGATGGGGCCCGCCGTGGCAAGCTCCCCGTTCTTCATGCCGGCCATCAGCATCGTGAGCGCGTTGTAACGTTGATAGGCGATCATGTTGGGCGATGCCATGCCGATCGTCTGCGGATCGGGAAAGACGCCCTCGGGATCGTCCTTCCAGATCTCGATCAGGCTGCCCAGGTAGTCCCAGCGGCCGACGTTCGTCCCCAGCAGCCTCCGCCGCAACACCCACGCGATGGCCGGAAGAAAACGGCCGGCGTTGCCTTCCTCGTACAGCATCTTGATCTTCATCGTGCCCGCGGGCACGCCGACAATCTCCTCCATCCGCGCCAGCAGCCTCTCCACGATCAGGGCTTCCCGCGGAGTCTGCAGCTTCGGAATGTAGAAATAGACGCCGGTGCCGGCCCGACGGAGCGCCTCGAAATTGTTGACGACCCAGAGGACGACGATGACGATCATGCCGGGCGCCGGCTCGCCGTCCACGGTGACGTGGTCGTAGCGCACGTGGAGGCTGGGCGGGCGGCCGAAGCGCGTCGGCCACTTCTCGGGAGGGGTATTGATCGCGTAAACCCGTTTTTTCCCTTTCTTCTCCACCTCATAAGGGCGTCCGTTCCAGCGGCCCTCGAGGATCTCCTTGGCGTTCTGCATGGCCGCGAAGATCCCGATCGGGTCGGTCGTCGGCGTGCCGTCGGGTCGGAAGTGGGAAGGCGAAGCGTCTTCAAAATCCGGCATGTTCATCGGCGCCGGGCTGTTCAAGGCGTTGAAGGCCATATCCAACGGATGCCAGGGCCCTGTGAGTTCCAGGCCCGGATTCGTCAACGGGTGGGCGTCCTTCGGGATCGGCACGTCGTCGTTGAGCCGCCAGCGCCGCTCGCTTTCGCGCCCGCGGAAGTTGTCGATCAGCCCTTGCACGATCTGACGAAATGTCCATGGCTTTCCGCTCACTGGATCCTGGAAGGTCTCGTCCCACCGCGGCCACGCGTATTTCTTCCGGACGGGCTCGGAGGACTGCAACAGCCGCCGGCGTGCCGTCAGCGCTGCTGCGATCTCCGGGCGCAGCTCTCGAGTGAGCGTGTCGATCGTCTCCCCGACGTCGATGTCTCGCCCGTTCACCTTCCTCGTCGCGAATAAGTCCGGGAACCCCTGAAGAATGTCCTGACGGATCATGAAAGCCTCTCCTTGAATCGCATTCTTACGGATTGAACCGGGTCAGGCCAAGGTCCCTACCCGGCATTATTCGCAAACGACCGCCGGCGGCCTTTCGATCTATTCCGGAAGGGGGCGGCCGGAGATGGAGGCGTCGAGGATTTCGACGGGGTGCGCGGCCCGGAGCTTCATGCCGCGCTGACGGAGGATCTTCTGGATCTGGAGCGTGCAGCCGGGGTTTGCGGAAGCCAGCAGATCCGGCTTCACGGTGAGGACGTTGTCCGCCTTGCGCGCCCCGATTTCCTCGGAGCTTTCCGGCTGCACGAGGTTGTAGATGCCGGCGCTGCCGCAGCACTGGTCGCCGTCCGGTATTTCGAGGAACTCGAGGCCGGGGATGCCGATCAGGAGCTGGCGCGGCTCCGCGCGGATCCGCTGCGCGTGGGCAAGGTGACAGGAGTCATGGTACGCGACGCGGGCGCGGATCGGGCGGCGCGGCGCAACCGGCGGCAGCGCTGCCAGGAACTCCGAGACGTCGCGGACCCTCGACGAGAACGCCGCCGCCCGCGCCGCCCACTTCGGGTCGTTCGCGAAGAGGCGGCCGTAGTCCTTCATATTCGAGCCGCAGCCGGCCGCGTTGACGAGGATCGCGTCGATGGGATCCTCTTCAAAGAGCGCGATCGTGTCGCGGGCGAAGGCGAGAGCTTCTTGCTCGCGCCCGGCGTGGATCGAGAGAGCGCCGCAGCATCCCTGCCCGCGCGGGACGAGGACCTCACACCCTTCGGCCGAAAGAACCCGCAGCGTCGCCTCGTTGACGCCCGGGAAGAAGACTTGCTGCACGCAGCCGGCGAGGAGGGCGACGCGCGCCCGGCGCTCTCCCTTCGCCGGCACCCTCTCGGGAAGCCGGGCGGCGACGTTGTGGAGCGAAACGTCAGGGAGGAGGGCGTCCATCTGCGCGAGCCGCCGCGGCAGGAGGCGCAGAAGGCCGGACCGGCGGACGAGAGCTCGGACTCCCGACTCGGTGTAAAGCCACAAAAAGGCCGCCGCCGCGCGCAGCCGCCCCGGATAGGGGAAGAGCGCGAAGATCATTCCTCGATGGAACTGCTCCGCCAGAGGGCGATCGAAGCGCCTTTCCAGTTCCGCCCGCGTGCCCTCGATCAGGACGTCGTACTTCACGCCCGAAGGACAGGCGGGCATGCAGCCCATGCACCCCAGGCACCGGTCGAAATGCGCCGCGACGTTCTCGCTCCACTCGATCTTCCCCTCCGCGAGGCCGCGCATCAGGTCGATGCGGCCGCGGGGCGAATCCATCTCCTCCCCCCAGGAAACGTACGTCGGGCACGCCGGAAGACAGAACCCGCAGTGCACGCAATCATCCAGCAAGCTGCGCTCGCGCACGGCGTCCTGGCTCCCGTCAATCACAAATCACCAATCCCAAGAGAATCGTCCGAGTCATTCCGAGCGAAGCGAGGATCCGCTCTCGCGTCTTCCCGGCCCTTGTGGAGCAGATCCTTCGTTGCCTCGCTCCTCAGGATGACAGTCAGCATCAGATTCCTCCGACGAACCGGCCCGGAGAGAAACGAGCCTGCGGGTCGAGCCGGTCCTTGACGCTCTGAATCAATGGGAGAGACGGAGGCGGCGGACCCCAGACGTCCACGCGCTCGCGAATCGCGGCGGGTGCGGCCTGGAGTGTGAGGGTGCCGCCCAGGCCGGCGACGCGCTCGCGGGCGGCGAGAATCGCGGCAGCCGCGGAGTCGGTGTTGGCCGGAGATCCGGCGAGGAATCCCAGCCCGAGCGAGGCGTACCAGAGGAAACCGGGATCCGCAAGGGCGGCAAGCATGCCCGGGAGAACGTCCCTTGCGATTGCCTCGATGTGCGTCGGAAGGGCCGTGAGCTTCGCGCGCAGCGGAGGAGCCGCGCGCAACTCGTCGTGGCGGGACCAGAAGGCCCGCGCCGTCTCTTCGTCGAGGACTTCGCAGGCGCCCTCCGGCTCCTTGCGGACGAGCCCGGCCAGGCGCTCGCGCTGCTCGGCGACGCCGGCGTGGAAGCCTTCGAAGCGCACCGCGACGTCGAACTGATCGGCCTGCCTCCAGGCCGCGACGACGGAGGTCGGCTCGAGCTGCGCTTCCTTGACGGCGCGCATCAGAGAGCGCACGCCGGCGGCGGTCCGGCCGGGCAGACGCAGGGTGACTTCCTCCTCGGGAAGCGGATGGAGTCGAAAGGTCGCCGTCGTGATCAGGCCGAGGGTCCCGAGCGACCCGACCATGAGTTTGGGCAGGTCGAAGCCCGCGACGTTCTTGACGACCTTCCCGCCTCCGCGCGCAAGCGTGCCGTCGGCGCGCACGAAGGAGATGCCGATGATCAGGTCCCGGACCGAGCCGAAGCGGGCCCTCCGGGGGCCGTACGCGTTTGCGGCGATGATGCCGCCGATCGTCTTGCGCCCGGGCAGCGGCGGGTCGAGGGCCAGGCGCTGCCGGTGCGACACGAGCGCCGCCTGGAGAGCCTCGAGCGTCATGCCCGCCTCGACCACGACGATCTGATCGAAGGGAGCATGCTCGACGATCCGGGAGAGCCGGCTCGTCCGCACGACAGCATCGAGCCTTCTGGGCGGAGCGCCGAGCTCCAGGTCCGTCCCGCCGCCCACGAAGGCGAGCGCCTTTCCGCCCCGCCCCGACTCGCCGACGACCTCCACGGCCTCCTCGACCGTGGAGGGCTCGAAGACGGTTCCCGGAAGAACCCCGAGGATCGCGTCGCCTTCCGCCGCGGGCCGCGAGAAGGCGGTCACTCGCGCCAGGCCTCGCCGGAGAGCTCCGCCGGGTGCGGGCGGTAGGGTCCCGGACGGTCGCCGCACAGGCGCGGCGTGGGAAAGACCTTGCCGGGATTCAAGCGCGTCTCCGGATCGAAGGCGCACCGCACGAGCGCCATGGTCTCCAGGTCCGCCTCCGAGAACATGTCCGACATGTAGACGGCCTTGTCGGCGCCGACGCCGTGCTCGCCCGTGATGGAGCCGCCGTACCGCACGCACATCTTCAGGATCTTTCCCCCGACATCCTCGGCGGCCGCCTCCTGCCCGGGGATCTTCGCGTCGTAGAGGATCAGCGGATGGAGGTTTCCGTCGCCCGCATGGAAGACGTTGGCGACGCGCAGCCCGGCATTCCGCGCGAGCTCGTCGATCTCGCGCAGAACCCTCGCGATCATCGAACGCGGGATCACTCCGTCCTGCACGAAGTAGTTCGGGGAAATCCGCCCGACCGCCGCGAACGCGCTCTTTCTCCCCTTCCACATGAGCTGCCGCTCGTTCTCGTCTTTCGGGCGGCGAATCTCGAGAGCCCCCGCCGCGCGCGCCAGCTCGACCGCGTTGTTGGAGGTGTACTCGACCTCCGCCTCCGGCCCGTCGGCGTCCATGAGCAGCGCCGCGCCGACGTCGGGCCAGTCGAGCCCCGTTGCGGCCTTGGCCGCGACGATCGCCAGGCGGTCCATCATCTCGATCGCGGCCGGAACGATTCCCGATGCGATGATGGCCGAGACCGCGTTGCCCGCCTCGTCGGTGGAGGGGAAGGTCGCGAAGAAAGTGCGCGTTGCCTGCGGCTTTCGCAGCACCCGCAGGACGACCTCGGTCACGATCCCGACCATGCCCTCGCTTCCGACGAGCACGCCCAGGAGGTCATAGCCCGGAGTGTCCGGTGCCGGGCCGCCGAGGTCCACGATGCTCCCGTCAGCGAGCACCAGCCGGGCCCCGAGCACGTGATTGGACGTGAAGCCGTATTTCAAGCAGTGCGCTCCCCCCGAGTTCTCGGCGATGTTTCCGCCGATCGAGCAGACGCTCTGGGAGGAGGGATCGGGGGCGTAGTAGTAGCCGGCGGAGCCGATCGCCTTGCTGACGTCGAGGTTGGCGACGCCCGGCTGGACGCGCATCCAGCCATTCTCGAGGTCCACCTCGAGGATCCTCTTCATCCGGGAGAGGCCGATGACGACGCATCCGGGCACCGGGAGAGCGCCTCCGGAGAGTCCCGTCCCCGAGCCGCGGGGGACGATCGGGAGATTCGCCGCGCGCGCAATGCGCACGATCTCGGCGACCTCCTCGGTCGAGCCGGGCAGCACGACGAGACCCGGCGCGACGCGGAAGCTCATCAACCCGTCGCACTCGTAGGTGCGCAGCTCCGAAGGATCGGTGATGCAGTGGCGCTCTCCGACGACCGCCGCCATGAGCGCGGCGACGTCCGGCAGGACGGCGTCGGGAGGCGGGGCGGCCGCGGGTGAAACTGCTCCGCTCATGAGATCCCCCTTACTCCAGGTAGCGGTAGGCTCCAGGAGCCGCTCCGCACGGACTTGGTCTCCGGCAGAAAGTCGGGCAGGGCGCCGGCGTCGAACTCCGCCTGGCGCTTCGCCCTCCGATCCAGGAGCTCGCGGCGCCTTGGCTGGAACTCCCGGTGGAGCCTCTCGACGAACCCGAGCGCCTCTCCCGAGAGGATCGCCTCCCCACCGCCCGGGGGCTTCGCCAGGACTTCGATGCCCTCACTCATACTCGCTCTCCCTGTCTTTCGAAGCGGCCGGGCCGATTATCTCTCCTCCGGAGGCGGGGGCCGCCCGTTTCCAAAACTTTTTCGCGCGCCCGCCGGACCGGTCTGGCATAGGATTCCCGGAGGAAACGCGAATCGCAAGCGCGTGGGAGCCGCGCTCTGGCGACTCCCTCGGAAGGAGACACCATGAAAAAGCGCAACGTGAGTCAGTCCCAAGAAGGCCTCGGACGCCGCGAGTTTCTCAAGGTCTCGCTGGCAGCGGGCGCGTCGCTCGCCGCCCCGATGATCTTCACGCGCAGCGCCTCGGCTCAGCAGGAGCGCGTCTTGAAGGTCGTCCACTGGAAGCATTTCGTTCCCGACTACGACAAGTGGTTCGATGTCTTCGCAAAGGAATTCGGCGAGAAGAACAAGTGCAAGGTCGAGGTGGACTACGTGGCGACGCCGGACCTGCCGACGGCGATCGCGGCGGACATCTCGCGCGGCGGCGGCCATGACGTCTTCCACCTGAACGGCACGGGCGCCTGGCTTTACGACAACGTGCTCGTGGACGTCACCGAGGTCGCCAACAGGCTCGGCAAGGAATTCGGAGGCTGGATCCCCGAGGCCTCGTCGATCGCCGTCGTGCGCGGCAAGTGGCTCTGCGTCCCCCACTGGTACATGAGTTTCCCCTGGATCGTCAACCGCAAGTATTTCCACGACGTCGGTGAGGATTACACGGACAAGACGACCTGGAACGACATCGTCCGCATCGGCGGGAAGTTGAAGAAGGCCGGCTATCCCATCGGCATCCCGATCTCCCAGACGCCCGACTCCAACGACAACCTCGTGCCGCTGATGGACTCCTTCAAGGCCTACATGTTCGACAAGGACGGCAACATCGCCTTCGCGAAGAAGGAGATCGCGGACGTTCTGAAGTTCGGAGAATCGCTCTTCAAAGAGACGATGAC
>DATIRW010000077.1:0-1620 GCA_035469365.1 Thermoanaerobaculia bacterium | reverse complement strand
AGGATCCTCCCGTATAAGACGAGCTCAGCTTCTCCAGGCATTCTACCCGCGCGTCCCTGGCGACTCCCGGACGCTCGGACTCCACGGCGGCGCGTTCCCGCTCCCGCCGCCGTCGCGATCAGAAGATGCTAAGTTCTTGTCAAAGGAAGGACCGCGCTTGCCTCCCGAACACCGACCACCGAGCGCCGAACACCTGCCCTTCGGAAATGACCGGGTTGAGGCCGGATCCGAGGGGATCTGGCTCATTTGCCGGGAGATCAAGGGATGGCACCCGCGCCGCGGCAGGTCCCACACCTCGAGCGAGTACCCGGGCACCGCCGTTCGCTGGGAGACAGAGTTGTTCGAGGTCGTGGAGTCGATTTCGCATCCCGACGGGAGCGTGCGCTACCGCCTTGAGCCCTGGCCGGATCGTCATGCCGTGCGTTCCATCCATATCTACGATGCCGCGAGCGAGGCCGGCCGCCCCCTCGTCGCGAAGAGCCGGAAGCGAAGCATCCTCCGCCGCCGCCTCGCGATTCTCTTTTCTCCCCTGCTGGGGCACCTGCCCGGCCCGGTGCAGGAGCAAATGGAGAGCGAGTTCGGCGCGCCCGCTCTCGCGATGACGATTGCCTCGGCGCTGCCGCTCCTCGCCCTGGGAGCCTTCAGCGGCCTGCTTTCGTTCGCCACGATGGTCGGAGCCGAATTCTCCAGCGGCGACCCGGGCCTGCGGGACGCATTGAGCTCGATTCCTCGCCTCTTGCCTTTTCCGATCGCGGTCTACCTGGTGTTCGAATCGGGCGTCCGCCTCGGCGCGGCCTTCCTGCAGACGCGCCCGATCGGATCAGTTCCCGGCACGCTGCTCTACGCGATCTACAGGGCCTTTGGCGGCGGCGCCGGAGTCGCCACTCTCTCCACGACGGGCTCGCCGGCAACGCCCGAACAGGCGCTCGCGGACCGATTCCGGATGATCGAGCCATTGCTCGCGCTGCTCCCGCCGGAGGAGCAGGAAGTCTTCGAGCAGAGATTCGGGATGGATGTCCTGCGCTGGGGAAAGGTGACGGCGGTGCTTCTCCTGATCATCGGGGGCACGAACATCTTCACATCTCTGGTGCTCCTCGCGGGCGGAGGCGCCGGATTCGGCGACGTGCTCTGGCTCCTGGCCGGGATCGGGATCTCCCTCGAGCAGATCGGCCGCCTTCGCAGGATCTCGAAAGGACAACCCGCCGGGAGTTTTCTCGCAGCCCTCGTTCGACCGCTGGCGAGAAGGCTGCTTCAAGAGAGAAGCCAGGGTTAGCCGTTGTTCAGGAGAGCCGGGGTCCCCACATCGAGTGCCGGACGTTCCCGGCGATGAGTCCCGACGAATAAACCGACCCGAGCTTAAATAAGAACACCTCCGGCCCCGGGCGGGGCCGGAGAAAAGGGGGCTAACGGACGGGAATCTAGGAGCCCGGCCGGTCGACCGGGGTCGCTGCCGGGGCATCCTCGGTGGCGACTGGACGCTTCGATACGGAATTCGGGCTCACCAGGAACAAGCCGAGTTGGAGCCGGTCGGAGAAGCCAAGCTTTCGGAAAGTCGCCGTCAGGTGGGCCTTGACCGTGCCTTCGCCGACCCTGAGGCGGCGGGCGATCTCCTTGTTGCTC
>DATIRW010000076.1:0-6880 GCA_035469365.1 Thermoanaerobaculia bacterium | reverse complement strand
CGAGCCCGGGCAGCGCCGCGTTCGTGGCGCGCGCGGACGGTCGGACGGCCGGCCTCGCAATCGTCGCCGACCAGATCTGGGAGACGCGGGCGCTCGGCCGGCGCATGGCGGGGATCCGATACCTCGCGGCCGCCGGGGAGTCGTCCGAGCGGGCTGCGATCCTCGAGCGGCTTCTCGACGAGGCGGTGCGGCACGCGGAGGAGCGCGGCGCGGAGTGTCTCGTTCACAGGAGCTACGCGGACGACGCGCCCGCCGTCCACGCCCTCGAGCGGCGCGGCTTCCTCCTCGTGGATACGCTTCTCGATTACGTCTACGACTACCCGCGAGACGAAGCGCTGCCTCACTCATCTCTGCCGCCGGACGTTCTGGTGCGCCCGGTCGCGCCGGAAGACCTGGACGGCCTGCTCGAAGTATCCCGGCGGGCCTTCGCCGTTCACTCGGGACGGTTTCACTCCGACGAGAGGATTCCGCGCTCCGACGCGGTCCGGATCTACGAGGAGTGGATCCGGTCCTGTGTCGAAGGATGGGCGGACTGGGTCCTGGCGGCCGAGTGCCGCGGAGTCATCGTCGGCTACTCGGCGTGGAAGAAGCCTTCGGAGACGGAGCGCCGCCACGGGATCGCGCTCGGGCACTACAGCATCGGAGCGGTCGTCCCCGAGCATTCCGCCCGCGGACTCTTTCGCGCGCTGACCCTGGAGGGCATACGTTTGCTCGCGGGACACGCGCAACGCGTCGAGGGCCCGACGCATGTGACCAATGTCCCGGTGCAGCGCGCCTACGCCGCGCTCGGCTGGCGGGTTGCCGGAGCGCGCCACGGATTCCACCGCTGGTCGGAGCCTTGAACGCGTCCGGCGCGACCTACGCGATCCCCTTCAACAGGCCCTGCCTTGCGGGGCGGGAAGAGGAGTACATGCGCCGGGCCATCGCCAGCGGACATCTCTCCGGCGACGGCGAATTCACCCGGGCCTGCCACGACTCCCTCGCGAAGTCCCTGGGCGTGCCCGCCGCGCTCCTGACGACATCCTGCACGCATGCCCTCGAGATGGCGGCGCTGCTCTTGCGCATCGCTCCCGGAGACGAGGTCATCATTCCCTCCTTCACCTTCGTCTCGACGGCCAACGCCTTCGTCCTGCGAGGGGCCCGTCCCGTGTTCGCCGACATCCACCCCGATACGCTCAACCTGGACGAGGGCCGGCTGGAAGGTCTTCTGACGCCGCGCACCCGGGCCATCGTGGCCATGCACTACGCCGGCGTGGGCTGCGAGATGGACGCCATCCTCGCGACCGCGCGAAACCGCGGCGTGGCGGTCGTCGAGGACAGCGCGCACGGCCTGTTCGGCCGATACAGGGGGAAGTACCTCGGCACGTTCGGCTGCCTGGCCACTCAGAGCTTCCACGAGACGAAGAACTTCACCTGCGGAGAGGGGGGCGCTCTCCTGATCAACGATCCTTCCTACATCGAGAGAGCGGAAGTCCTCCGGGAGAAAGGGACGTACCGCACCCGCTTCTTCCGCGGCGAAGTGAACAAGTACACGTGGGTGGACATAGGATCGAGCTATCTCCCCTCGGAGCTGCTCGCCGCATTTCTCCTCGCCCAGCTCGAAGCGCGGGACGAGATCCAGGCCCGGCGCCGGCGGGTCTGGGAGCGCTATGCCGAGGGTCTCGGCGACTGGGCCGGCGACCGGGGAGTCCGGCTGCCCGTCGTGCCGGCCGACCGCGAGCACCCCTTCCACATGTTCTACCTGATCCTCCCATCGCGGGAATCGCGCCAGGGCCTGATCACGCATCTGAAAGAGAGAGGCATCCTCGCCGTCTTCCACTACCTCCCGCTCCACCTCTCGGCGATGGGCCAGAGCTTCGGCGCGGCGCCGGGAAGCTGCCCGGTCACAGAGGACTTGAGCGACCGCCTCCTGCGGCTCCCCTTCTTCAACGACTTGACCGAGGAGGAGCAGACCCGCGTCGTCGCTGCCATCCGCGACTTCCCGGGTCTCTCGTCGGCCGCTCTGCGCAGGACCTGACCCCGGCGTGCGAACCGACCCCGCGCCGGCGCCCGGTTTCCCGGATGAAGCCCCGGGCCTCCTGTTTGCGGTCAAGGATGGTCACTTCTGGTTTACGCACCGGCGTCTCGCCATCCGCGAAGCGGCCCGAGACTGTCTCGCGGACAAGAGTCGCGCGCGGGTCCTGGACCTGGGCTGCGGTGATGGCGAAGTCCTCGCGGAGCTGTCGCGGGTTTCTTACGCCGTCGGACTCGACCCGAGGGTCAACGATCTCACTCTTGCTCGGCGCCGCGGCGTCACGCGCCTGGTGGCCGCGCGGGGAGACTGCGTTCCGTTTACGCGATCCTTCGATCTCGTCGGTCTCTTCGACGTCGTCGAGCACGTTGCCGAGGATGTGAATCTTCTCCGCGGCGCCGCCGCGCTGGCCGTTCCCGGAGGCTTCGTCCTGCTGACAGTGCCCGCGGACCCGAGGCTCTGGAGCAAGTTCGACCGGTACGCCGGACACTATCGGAGGTACACCCGGCGCGCGCTCGAGGGTCTCCTGCGCGACGCGGGGCTCGAGCAGGTACGTCTTCTCCCGCTCTTTCGCATCCTCTGGCCTCTGGCCAGAGTGAACGCTCTCCTTGGCCGGCACCAGGAAGTGGCCGACGCCGGGCACGAGTACCGGGTTGCGGGATTCTGGAACGCCCTCCTTCGCCGCGCTCTCGCACTGGAGCAATTGCTCTTCCGCTCCTCGGAGCGAGGAATCGGCACGTCCTGGCTCGCCATAGCTCGAACCCCGCCGGACAGGTGAGCCGTCAGGTCCCCCGTGCCGTCGGGACGCATTGACGCGAACGGATCGCGGCGAGGATGCCGAGCACGGCCGCGAGGAGGATCCCGGCGAGGCAGGCGCCGAGGGCGGCGTCCAGGAGCGGCGGGCGGTAGTGGAGGCGGACCTCGTGGCGTCCGGGCTCCAGCCGGAACCCGACGAACGCGTGATTGACCCGCACGATCGGGAGCCGACCGGTCGCCGTCTCCGCATTCCAGCCCGGCCACGCGGGAATCGAAGTCGCCAGGAGCACGCGGGAAGCCGCCGTCGCCGTGATCAGCAGGTCGGGTCCGCTCGAGCGCAGGGAGAGTTGCGCCTGCCCGTTCGGGACCTCGCCTCGCGCGGAGATCTCGCCATCCGGGTCCGACAGCCAGGCACGCTCGCCGAAGTCGGCCTCCCGGGCCATCTGGACAATCCGGGCCTGCCGATCCGGCTCAAGGCGGACCCGCCGCGGAACAAACACGCGGTTAAGCGCGCGCGGGTTCTCGAAGATCGCCATCTCCGCGTCCCGGCCGCCCTCCAGCCACCCCGCCGGAGCCGGATCGTCGGGCGAGGCGATGGCGAACCGCGCGTTGAGCAGGGAGAGGAACGGCCGGGTCAGGCCTTCAACAATCGTGTAAGAGGCGTGCTGGGGCTGACACCAGAGCGGGAAGGTCTCCGCCAGGTCGGCCAGGACGAAGGGCTCGTACCCGCGCACGTCCTCGAGCCCGTAGAGCGTGGCGGCGTTGGGACGCAGCACGTCCGCCCGGGCGACGATCCGGTACGGTTCGCCGCCTCGCGGAAGCGACTCGAGCACGCGCAGAGGCGGCGCCGCCGCGCCGGCCGGAAGCGTCGGGTAAACCCCGCTCATCTCGGCAAGGCGCTCCGCGACGAGCAGGAGAAGAGCGGCCCCCACCAGGCGGGTGCCAGCGAGAGGCCGCAGGAGCGCGGCCGCGGCCAGCACTGCGAGCGGAAGAATCTGCGCGGCGAACGAAACCCGGACGAAGGACTCCGGGAGACCTCGACCTTCAAATACGCCGCGCGAGAAAACAAAGGAGACGACGAGCAGCGCCAGGACTGCCGCGGCCGCGATCGCGATCGAGCGGCCGGGGTTTCGCCGGATCTCCTCGGCTCCAAGAGCCGTGAGTCCCGCCAGGCCGAGCGGAGCGAGGAAGACCATCCGGTAGTTGAGCGCGATGTCAAACCCCGGGAGGGCGGAGGTGACATCGGAGAGGACCGGAGCGCTCACGCCGTAACCGAGGCCGGCGAGGTAGAAGACGAGAAAAAGGATGCGCCCCCGGCGTTCTCCACGCGGCGCGCGGAAGGCAAGCAGGGCCAGGGGAAAGAGAAGGGCGCCCGAGTAGGCCATCGGCATGCCTGATCCGTCATGGCGCCAGTCCTGGACCGGACTCCTACCGTAGATCCCGTGCGCGAAAGGAAGAAGGGCGGGCAGGAGACGCCGCGCGGACTCCGGTGCGGAAACCGATTGCCCTTGCCGCTGCCGCGCGCCGTAGATGGCCGTTCGAGGAAGCGCGTCGAGCAGGGGAAGGAGCAGCGGCGCCGCGAGCAGCAACGCAAGAAAGCCCGCGAGGAGCGCGGCTCCGAGCGGTCGGATCACGCGGCGCGGCCGGCTCGCAATCTCCCAGACGAAATACACCGCTCCTCCCGCCAGGCAGTGAAAGAAGCTCTCCGGATGTCCTCCGGCGATTCCGAGAAGCAGCGCGATGACCGCGAGGGCGACGGAAGCCGCGCCCGGCTGCCGGGCCAGGCGGCGCAGACTCACAAGGAGCAGCGGGAACGTCGCGATCGTGGGCCCGATCGCAAAGCCGTTCCAGAAGAGAAGACAGGTCGAGAATCCCCAGGCGACCGCTCCAACGAGAGCCGGCGCCGGCGACAGATCATGGTCCCGGAAGAACAGGAAACCGCAGAGGAGTGCGAGAAAGAGCGTGAACGCGCAGGAGAAGAGGAACGAAGGCTCGACCGGCAGGAAGATCCCGAGCCAGGCGGCCGGATGGAGGAACGAGTCGCCCGCGGCGGGAAAGATCGGGCTCCCGGCGAGGACGAAGCGATTCCAGAAAGGAATCCTCCCGTTCACGAGCGACTCGCGGACGGTACTTCTCCACGGGATGTTGGCGAAGGCGACATCGGAGAGGATCGGATTGCGGGCGGGACCGATCGCCTGCGCCTGCGCGGTGCGCTTCCACGGGTCGTGCCCGTAGTACAGATCCACCGGCCCGTAGACGCCTCCGATGAGGAAGGCCTTGCCCGTGAAAACCAGCGGGAGAACCGCCAGGGCGAGACGGGCGCCGCGCGGCATCGGCGCCACGAAACGGTGTGCGAGAAAGAGGACGAGCGACGCCGCGGCGGCGTAAGTCAGCCAGAGGAGAAGCGTCTCGGCTTTCAGCGGCGGGGCCTCCGCGGGATTCTAGCCCGGATGGTCTTGACGGCATCGTCGCGGATGGTTCTCACCGTTGCCCATCGGGAGCACTCTCCTTTTTGTCATCCTGAGCGCAGCGAGGAATCTGCTCCGTTTCGACGTCAGGGGCAGATTCTTCGTCGCTTCGCTCCTCAGGATGACAGGGGCGCAGCGGCGGCGAGTGAGAGGATACTGATCCGGAAAAAGGAGATACCGATGACGAGATCTCGAACCCTGATTGCCGCCGCTCTCTTGTTGACGGCCGGTGTTTCGTCCGCCCAGACCATCAGGCGCCGCGAGGCTCCTCCACCCGCCGACGCCCTGTCGGTCGATTCGATCATCGCCGCTCTGTACGGCTCCGTCAGCCACGCTCCCGACGCGTCTCCCGACTTCGAGCGGATGCGCGCGATCTTTCTCTACGTCGGGATGCTCGTCGCTCCCGTCCGCCCCGGGCAGGAGATCACCGGGAGCGACGTGGACGGCTTCTCCAGTCGCTACGAGAAGTCGGCGGCAGCCAGGAAGGAAAAGAACGAGCCAGGACAGGGCTTCTTCGAGCGCGAGATAGCCCGGAAGGCGGACTGCTTCGGCAACGTGTGCCAGGTCTTTTCGACCTACGAATCGCGCCACACCGCGTCGGACGCGAAGCCATTCGAGCGCGGGGTCAACTCCATCCAGCTCGTCAACGACGGCAAGCGGTGGTGGATCGCCTCGGTCGCGTGGGACGCCGAGAAGCCGGACAAGCCGATTCCGGCGCAGTACCTCCCTTCCACCAAGTCGTAGGACGGTATCGTGGCCCTGTCATCCTGAGGAGCGGGGATGACAGGGGAACAAGGAACAGGTCCTCAGAAACACATCCAATACTTCGCCGGTATGCCGTCGGTGCTTGCGGGGCGAGGGGAGGAGCCTCGCGCCGCGGGAGCAGAGCGCTTGCGCGGGATCAGATGAGGGATCGAGGCCGCATCCGACCGAGTCGCTCGCCGGTGCGCCAAGGGAGTGGGGGGACCGCAAGATCCCTCGCTGCATTGTTGCTCGCAGATCCTGCGCTAGCGCGGAGCGACGGCGCAGGGTGCGCCGGCGGCGATCCAGGTCTTGAACTTCGCCACAAACTCGTCGTGAGGAACCGAGACGGGCTCGCGGCCAACGCCGGGGCTCCAACCCCAGAGCACGAGCTTGTCACTGCTGACGTGCCGCAGCAGGGCGTCGAGGCTCATGTTGTGGTTCTCTTCCTTGTCCTTGAGGCGCCGGCAGAGCTCGGCGCTCGAGAGATGGATGAAGACCATCTTGCGCTCGGGCGGAGGCAGCCGCCAGCCCGGCGCTCCGGGCGGCATGTGCTCTCCGTAGCTCGCCGGAGGATTGGCGATCCCGTGGCACGTCGTGCAGGAAAGGCCGGGCGCTCCTCTTCCCGCCGGCCCGCGCACGACGTTCTGACCGTGAACGAGGCCGGCATCGAATTGCAGAGGCTCGTCTCCGGGGATGTGGCAGTTCTGGCAGCGCGGGTGTTGCAGCACGGCGCGCACGGTCTCGAAGGCGGCCACACCTTCGCTTCTCGACGCCGCCGCCGCGGCGGGGGCCGCGGCCGGGAAGAGGGCCCCTCCGCCCGAGAAGATCAGGATCGCCGAGACCGCGACAGTGAAACCCATTTTCATCGGCATGCCTCCTCAGGCCAGGCGCAACGGCAGCC
>DATIRW010000075.1:0-19449 GCA_035469365.1 Thermoanaerobaculia bacterium | reverse complement strand
CAGGCCGCCAGGAATGCCAGACGGGCCCCCATCGAGAAGCCAAGCACGCCGCACGGGCCCTCGCGGGACGCCGAGCGAAACGCCGTGTAGTCGATCGCCTGCTGGAGGATGGTCTCGGCCCGCTCGTCGGACAGGAGCCCGGCTTGCTCATCGGCGCTCGTTTCATCCCCGTAGTCGAAGTGAACGGGGCCAGCCGGGCGCATGAAATCCGGGGCGACGTCCGCGACGCTCGTCGGCATCGCGTAGAAGGCGGGCGCGAGGGCGTAGAAGCCGGCGTTGGCGAGGCGGTTGGCGATTCCCTTGACGTGGGCGTTCAAGCCGAAACGGTCGTGGACGACGATCACCGGGGGGAAGGGACCCTGGCCGGCGGGCACCGCTTCGTGGGCCGGATAGCACTGCACGAGCGTGGTGTTGCTCTCCATGTCGATCATTCCCGTCTGCCTTCGCGCCGCGTCGTTCATGAGGAGGCGGGAAGTGTAACCGGAGCCGGGAGTCTGTCCGGACCATCTTCGGATCCTGCTAGAGTTTGCCGAGAGAGGAGGAAGTCATGCCGCCGCTGAGCTCCCGCGGCGCGAGGCTCCTCTCCTCTGGATCCTCGCGCCCCGACCGGAGCCTCGTACACGATTGACGGATGGAACTGGGAAGCGATTCCTTCCTGCGCGGCCTCCCGAAGGCCGAGCTGCATCTCCACCTCGAGGGAACTCTCGAGCCGGAGATGATGTTCACCCTGGCGCGGCGAAACGGAGTGCCGCTTCGATTCGCCTCGGTCGAGGAGATCCGGCGGGCCTACCGGTTCCGCGATCTCCAGTCCTTCCTCGACATCTACTACGAGGGGGCGCGCGTCCTTCGCGAGGAGAGGGATTTCTTCGAGCTGACGGCGGCCTATCTCGACCGCGCTGCCACAGACGGCGTGCGCCACGCCGAGGTGTTCTTCGATCCCCAGACCCACACCGCGCGGGGGATCCCGTTCGAGACCGTCGTGCGGGGGATCCACGGCGCGCTCGCCGAGGGCAAGGAGAGACTCGGCATCTCTTCGGAGCTGATCCTCTGCTTCCTCCGGCACCTCTCTGAATCCGACGCGCAGGCGACGCTGGACGAAGCCCTCCCGTTCAAGGGCTGGATTCGCGGCGTGGGACTCGATTCTTCCGAGGCGGGCAACCCGCCGTCGAAGTTCGAAGCGGTGTTCGGGCGAGCGCGCGCCCTCGGATTCCTGCCGGTCGCCCATGCCGGCGAGGAGGGGCCGCCGGAGTACGTCCGGGAAGCCCTCGAGAAGCTCGGGGTCCTGCGAATCGACCACGGCGTGCGGTGCGCGGAGGATCCCGCGCTGGTCGAAGAGCTCGCCGTCCGGCGCGTCCCCCTGACGGTGTGCCCCCTCTCCAACGTCAGGCTCGGAGTCTTCCCCTCGCTCGCGCGGCACAACTTGAAGCATCTCCTGGAGCGCGGGCTGTGCGTCACGATCAATTCCGATGATCCGGCGTATTTCGGCGGCTACCTTTCCGAGAATTACCGCGCGGCGCTGGAGGCGCTCTCCCTCTCGCGCGAGCAGATCGTCCGGCTCGCGAAGAACTCCTTCGAGGCGAGCTTCCTCGCGCCGGAGGAGAAGCGTCGGCGATTGGACGAGGTGGACGCCTTCGCCACGGCAACTCCCTGATCGCGCCGTTTGTTAGAGTCTCCGGCGCATGCGGGTGCTCACGGGAACGAGCGGGTACAGCTACAAGGAGTGGAAGGGGAGCTTCTATCCGGAAGACCTGCCGGCGGAGGAGATGCTGCGGTATTACGCGTCGAAGCTCTCCGCCGTCGAGATCAACAACACGTTTTACCGGATGCCCAGATCCGACGTGCTCGCGCGGTGGGCGGAGCAGGTTCCCGACGGGTTCCGCTTCGCGCTGAAGGCCTCGCAGCAGATCACGCACCGCAAGAGACTCAGGGACGCGGCGGACCCCGTGGCGTACTTCTTCAAGGTTGCTGCCACGCTGGGAGACCGGATGGGACCGGTCCTCTTCCAGCTTCCGCCCAACCTGAAGAAGGACCTCCCGCGGCTCGCCGACTTCCTGGCGGTCCTGCCCCCGGCGTCCCGATGCGCCTTCGAGTTCCGCCACGAATCGTGGTTCGAGGACGATGTCTTCGAGGCTCTCCGAAGCCGCGGCTGCGCCCTCTGCGTGGCGGAAGACGAGGATCTGGCGACACCGTGGGTGGCGACCGCGGGCTGGGGGTATCTGCGCCTGCGCCGCCAGGACTACGGCGAGGAGGACCTGCGCGACCGCGCCGGAAGGCTCCTCGCGCAACCGTGGAGCGAGGCGTACGTATTCTTCAAGCACGAGGAAGGAGGCACAGGTCCGAAGCTGGCGGAAGGGCTGACGAGGATTATCAGCAGCAACTAACCCTCTTGCCTGCTAGACTTTGACATTATGAGCGCACGCGCAATCGGTACCGCGACCATCTCGTTCGGGCTCGTGTCCATCCCGGTCAAGCTCTTCTCGGCTGCCAACAGCTCCTCGGGAATCTCCTTCAACATGCTCCACGCCAAGTGCGGCTCCAGGGTCAAGCAGCAGTACATCTGCCCCAAGGAAGAGAACGTCGTCGTGCCGCGCGAGGAAATCAGCAAGGGGTACGAGTTCGCCAATCACCAGTACGTCCTCTTCTCGACCGAGGAGCTCAAGGCCCTCGAGGAGGAATCCACGCAGACGGTCGAGGTGACCGAGTTCGTGCCGGTCTCCGAAGTCGAGCCGGTCTACTACGACAAGCCTTACTACCTCGGGCCCGACAAGGGGGGCGGCAAGGCCTATTGGCTCCTGAACGAAGCCCTGAAGACGACGGGACGCGTGGCCCTCGCCAAGTACGCGGCCCGCGGCAAGCAGTACCTCGTGATGCTGCGGCCGATGGAAGAAGGCCTCGTCATGCAGCAGCTGCTCTATGCCGACGAGGTGCGGCCCATCTCCGAGATCGGCCTGGACCGCGAGAAGGTGCCGGAGGCGGAGTTGAAGCTCGCCACGATGCTCATCGGGCAGCGGGCGGCCGACCATTTCCGCCCCGAGGCGTACGAGGACGAGGTCAAGAAGCGGATCCAGGAGCAGTTGAAGCGCAAGATCGAGACGGGCGAGGAGATCTCGACGGCGCCACCTCCGGAGAAGGGCGAGGTGATCGATCTGATGGAGGCCCTGCGCCGGAGTCTGGGAAAGCAGGCGCCCGCCTCCCGCAAGTCCGCGGCAGCCGCGACGGAGCGCAAGCCCGCCAGACGCGCGTCCCGCGGGCCGGCGGAGAAGAAGGCGGCGTCGCGCAGGTAAACGCCCGTCTCCGGTCCCCCGGTCCCGGTTTGGCTTTTCGATCGTGAAGGGCTACAGCACCACCGAGGTCGCGCGGATCCTGGAGCTGACGCCGCGACAGGTTCGCGCGTCCGTCCGGTCGGGACTGATCGAGCCCCGGCGAGGCAGCCGCGGGGAATTCCGTTTTTCCTTTCAGGATCTCGTTTTCCTGAAGACAGCGCGCGGCCTGTTTGCGGCGCGCATCCCCCGGCGCCGCGTGCGGGAGACCCTGGAGAAACTGCGCGGCCAGCTCCCCGCCGGACGGCGGCTCGGGGGCGTCCGCATCGCGGTCGAGGGCAAGCGCATCGTCGTCAGCGACGGATCGGCTCGCTGGCAGCCGGAGTCGGGACAGGCCCTGTTCGACTTCGGAATAGCGGATCTCGCCCGCCGCGCGGCGCCGGTCGCTCGGCGGGCGTTTTCCGAGGCGAAGGAGGAGGAGGGTGCCACGCTCTCGGCCGAGCAATGGTACCGGTGGGGCTGCGAGCTGGAGGCCGCCGCTCCTGAGGAGGCCGCCGAGGCGTACCGGCGCGCGCTGGCGATCGATGCGGGTCACGCCGACGCTCATGTCAACCTCGGGAGGCTGCTCCACGAGGCGGGAGACGCCGAGGCGGCGCGGGAGCATTACCGCCGGGCTCTCGAGGAGCGCCCCGAGGACGCGACGGCGGCCTTCAACATGGGGGTGGCCCTGGAGGATCTCGGCCGGCCGGCGGATGCGCTGGCAGCCTACGAGAAGGCGGTCGCGCTCGATCCCCGGAACGCCGACGCGCATTACAACGCGGCCAACCTTTGCGAGAGGCTCGGCCGGCCAGCGGACGCGCTGCGCCACCTGAAGGATTACCGGGTCCTGACACTCGGACGGCCGCGGTAGTTTTCAACCGCCGGTTGTCGGTAGCATTGGACAGGAGGTGCCCGCATGACGTCCCGCCGCGTGGTCCCGATCCTGCTTGTCCTTTCTCTCTTCTCCGGCCCGCTCGCCGCTCAGGCCTTCAACCTGAGGGATCTCCTGACCGACTTCTTTCGTCAGGGCATTACCCTTGCCGAACCTCCCGTGGGATCGCCCTTTCCCAGCCATGCGCACCACTTTGTCGGAGACGCTTCCCTCGTGCCTCTCGAACAATTGAACAACGAGCTGGCGATCCAGCTCTCGACGTTTCCGCTGGCTTCTTCGGCCGGGGGTTTCGCCTACCGGCTCGACCCGGCGCTCGGCGTCTTCACGCGCGTCACCGACAGCTTCGGACCGATCTACACGGAGCGCGCCGACACGAACGGGAAGGGAAAGTTCGCGATGGGCTTGAACTTCAGCTATTTCTCCTTCAACCGGATCGACGACATCGGCCTGCGCAGCTCGGGGGTGGACATCGTGTTGACGCACCAGGACCTGCCTCCCGCGGGCTGCTGCCTGCGCCCCTTTTTCGAGGGAGACGTCATCACGACGCGCACGTTTCTCAAGATTCAAACCAACATCACGGCCCTCACGCTGAGCTACGGCGTGACGGATAGCCTCGACGTGGGGGCGGCGATTCCTGTCGTCCGGGTGCAGATCGAGGCCCAGACGGAGGCGACCATCGACAAGCTCGCGACCGGCGGCAATGCCGCGACCGTCGGGATTCACAGGTTTCCCAACGGCGAGGACAGCGAGACGTTCCGGGAGTCCGGGAGCGCCTCGGGGCTGGGCGACGTGGTTCTTCGCGCTAAGTACCGCGCGATTTCCGGCGCCACCGCGGGAATGGCGATCGGGCTGGACGTGAGGCTGCCGAGCGGAGAAGAGCGCGATCTGCTCGGTACGGGAGTCACGCAGGTCAAGGGCTTCCTGATCGGGTCCGCGCATTTCGGGATGTTCTCCCCTCACGTCAACGCCGGCTACTCATGGTCGAGCCGGACGGAATCGATTCCGGACGCGATCGATTACGCGGCCGGGTTCGATTGGGCGCTGAACCCGCGAGTGACCTTCATCGTGGACGCGCTGGGCCGGACGCTCCGCAACACCCAGGTCCTGCGGGTCGTCGACACGACCTTCGAGTACAACACGAACCCGAGCACGGACCCGGTGGACCTGCATACCGCGACGTTGAAGCAGCTTGTCGCGACCGAACAGGACTCGACCAACTTCCTCGGCTCGGTGGGCTTCAAGATCAACCCGGTTGGGAACCTCCTGATCACCATCAACGGGCTCTTCAGCCTGAACAACCGCGGACTGCAGGCCAGGTTCTCGCCGCTCGTGGGCCTGGACTACAGCTTCTAGGGATTGACGATTGAAAGATTGAAGGATTGAGAGATCAGGCCACGACTGCGGCTCGATCTTTCAATCGTCAATCGGTCAATCGGGTGATAACCCAGGTGTCCCCGCGCTTCTCCAGCGTGATCACCCGGTTGTTGACGGCGTGCTGTTCGCTGCCGACCTGGGGCTGGGCGGCGCGCTTCTCCAAACCACGCACGACGGCCGTTCTTCCTCCCGGCGCCAGCTCGATCCTCTGGATCTCGAATTCGAGTGTCTGCGAGCGAAGCTGCCCGAAGGCGGCCCGCACGCGCGCCGTGTCAATGGCGGGATAGACGCGAGAGTAGAGATCGGCATCGAGGGTGGACTGCGCCTTCTCGTAGCGCCCGATGGTCGCGCGAATCCTGTCTTCTTCCGTGACACGCTCGGCGCGCGGCGCTTCTGCCGGGGCCGGAGAGGGAGCTGCCACCCGGGCCGGCGACGGCGCGGGCGAGGGCGGCGGAGCCGCCGCCGAGGACTGGGGGTGAATGGTCGGGACGGAGAGAGTGGCGACCCGTTCCGAGACGGTCGGCCTCTCGACCGGATGCGCGCGCGTCCACTCTTCCGCTTTCGCGAACGAATCCCGCCCGGCGTCGAACGCCGCCGCCGCGGAGGCGAACTCGCCCCGCGAGAACAGATCGCGCCCCTCCCGCTCCTTGCTCGCGCCGAAGTCATACAGCGCGGTAACGCGCTCGGGCGCGTTTGCCCGTTCGGCCAGCCGGCGGGAGGCCGCGGCGCGCAAGCGAGCCTGCTCCGCTTCCCTGCGCAGCCGTCCTCGAGAATCCTCCGGCGCGGCGGCGCGGGTCGGCTCCTGCGCCACGGCCGTGGGCTGGGGAGGAAGGGCGGCCGGCGGCTCAGCGGCGGATGTCGGTTGTGCCGTGGGAGCCACGATAGGCAGAGCCGCCTCCGGCTCGACCTTTCTCGGTAGCGTCGGAGGAGCGGGGGCGGGTGCCGTCAGCTCGGAGCGCGGCAGGACCACGAATCGCAAGAGCGCCACCGCTCCCGCCAGCAGGACGGCCGCGGCCGCGGCCCCGGCGAGAAGCCGGCTCCGTTCCGGCGGCCTCTTCAGGGGCTGGGTATCGACCTGGGTCGTGCCCGGAGGAGGGGAGGGGGCCGCGGTTCGAGCGGCTCCGGCATTCTCGCCGCCAACGGAGGACAGGAGCGTGTCCCGGGAAGGGTGAGGCGTGGACGCAGCGTGGAACTGCCGGTCCAGCCAGTCCTGGACACTCGGCGTCACCGTCGGCTCCGACGCGGAGGGAGCGGCCACGCGGAGCTTCGAGATCATCCGGCCCGTGTCGTCCAGGTCGTCGGGAACGGAAAAGCGCTGCTGGAGGAGACCGACCTCGCGGTCGAACTCCTCGGCGGATCCGAAACGGTCTTCCCTCCGTTTCTCGAGCGCCTTCAGCAGGGCATTGCGGACTTCGAGCGGAACCCTGAACTCGGGGTCGGTCCGGGAGAAGGGGAGCGGTGGATCGAAGAGGTGAGCGCGCAGCAGCTCGCTCGGGCTCTCTCCCACGAAGGGATGGACGCCGGTCAGGAGCTCGTAGAGAACGACTCCCAGCGCGTAGATGTCGCATCGCCCGTCCAGTTTCTCTCCCGCGGGAAGGGAGCCGAACTGCTCCGGAGAGGCATACTTGAGCTTTCCGAGGAAGACACCCGTGGAAGTCATCTCTCCCGGGCGGTCGAGCGTCTTGGCGATGCCGAGGTCGATCAGCTTGACGACGGGCTTCCCGTCTTCGTCGTGGGTGAGCATCAGGTTGTCCGGAGCGATGTCCCGGTGCACGACGTTCTTGCGGTGAAGATAGCCGAGGGCGAGAAGGGTCTGGTGGGCGACCTCGAGCGAGAGCGCGATTCCGGGTGGCCCCTGCTGTTTCATGAGGTCGGCCAGGTTGACGCCGTCGATGTACTCCATGACGAGGTAGGCCTTTCCCTCCTCGTCCAGTGCGAAGTCATGGATCGTGCCGATGTTGGGATGTTTCAGCCTCGTCGCCGTCCGCGCCTCTTCGACGAAGCGCCTCTTCATCTCCTCGCTGGACAGCGCCTGCGGCTTCAGGACCTTGACGACGCGGATCTCGTCCAGGAGCCGGTGACGGACCCGGTAGATGGTCCCCATCCCTCCCTCGCGCAGCTTGCCGAGGATCTCGTACTTCCCCTCGATCAACGTTCCTGGCAGCTGCAAGATCGGACGATGGCCTCCGCGGCGATTCTAAGCCTCGGGCCGCCGGGAAGCACCCGGGACGCCTCCGGAAGCCGGGATGCCCCAAGCGCGGTTACAATGTCCGAAATGAAGGCGACATCCTCGAGAGAGACGGCGCCGGCCGCCGGAGACTCGGCTGTGCGCACGCTCTTCGCTCTCTTTGTCTCGCTGCGTCCCGCGCAATGGGTCAAGAACCTGGTGCTGCCGCTCCCCTTCCTGTTCGGGCGGGCCCTGGGGGAGGTTCGGGGCTGGGTTCTCGCCGCCTCCGGCTTCGCCGTTTTCTGCGTCATCTCGAGCGCGATCTACCTCGTCAACGACGTCAAGGACAGGGAGCGCGACCGAGCGCACCCGGTGAAACGGCAGCGGCCACTCGCGACGGGAGAGCTGGGAGTCGGAACGGCCCTGACGGCGGCGGCGGTGCTCCTCGCGGCCGGCCTTCCGGCCGCCTTCCTCCTGAGCCCCGGGTTCGGGAAGTGGTGCCTCTTCTACGCGGCGCTCATGGTCGCCTACTCCCTGTGGCTGAAGCATGTTCCATTCCTGGAGGCCCTGATCGTAGCGGCGGGGCTTCCCCTGCGGGCTCTCGCGGGGGCGGCGCTCGCGCAGGTGCCGGCGTCGCTGTTCCTCATGGGGTGCGCCTACCTGCTCGCGCTCTTCCTCGTCGCCGGCAAGCGCCAGTGGGAGCTTCAGAACGCGGGCAGGACCTCTTCGGCCGAGCACCGCTCCGTCCTTGCGGTCTACGGGGTCGAAGGGCTCGACTTCCTGTTCGTGACGTCCGCCCTCACCGTCGTGGCGGGCTACGCCGTGTACAGCGTCATCCCCTCGACGCTCCAGCGACATGGCGGCCGCTCCTTCGCGCCGACGATCCCGTTCGTGATCCTGGGCGTGGCGCGTTACGTCCGACTGGTATACCGGCGCGGAGGAGGAGGAAATCCCACCCGCGCGCTCCTGATAGACGACCCGTGGCTGCTCTCGATCGTCGTGGGATGGGTCCTCACGGCGGGAGGAATCATTTATGGCCGATGAGAAGGCTCCCCGCCTTGGCGTGGCATTCCTGGCCTACAACGAGGAGGAGTTGATCGCCAAGACGGTCGAAGAGGCCGTCACCGCGCTGTCGGCGGTCCCGGGGCTCGACTGGCGCGTCCTGGTCGTGAACGACGGCAGCCGCGACAGGACGGGGGAGATCGCCGAAGGGCTGGCGAAGAAGGACTCGCGGGTTTCCGTCGTGCACCACCAGGGCAACAAGGGCTACGCCGTGGCGACCGAGACGGCCCTGCGGAACACGCCGGGAGAGGTCGTCATGGTCGTGGACGGGGACGGGCAGCACACGATGGCCGACGCTCCGCGCTTCCTGGCGGCGATCGACGAGGGCGCCGACGTGGTCTTCGGCTGGAAGAAAGAGCGGCATGATCCGCTGCCGCGCCTCGTCCTCTCCAAGGGCCTGAACACTCTGTCCCGCTGGATCCTCGGCTCCCCCCTTCATGACATCAACGGAGGCTGCCGCGCCTTTCGCCGGGAGGTCGCGCACAAGCTGGAGATCCGCCACCGGATCAACTTCGTGGGGGACGAGATCTTCGCGCGCTGCCGGATCGCGGGGTGGAAGGTCTCGGAGGTCGTCGTGCGCCACTTCCCGCGCGAGGCCGGGCAGAGCATCCACCGCCCGTGGAAGATGCTCGGCACGATCAGCCGCGTCCTGCGGTATCTCTTCGAGCTGCGCGAAGAGATCCGGCGCGCGGACGCGCTGAAGCGGGTCGTGGCCGCGCGATGAGAGGAACCGTCATCCTCGGCGCGGGGCCGACGGGCCTCGGCGCCGCCTACCGCCTCTGCGAACGCGGCGAGGAAGACTTCCAGATTTTCGAGCGATCGGACCGGGTCGGCGGGCTGGCAACGAGCTTCCGCGACCCGAAGGGGTACACGTGGGATGTGTCGGGCCACATCATCTTCTCGGGCTACCCCTATTTCAACGCGTTCCTCGAGAAGGTCCTCGGCAAGGACGGGATGCGCCGCATCGACCGGGAGAGCTGGATCAAGTTCGAGGACCGTTACGTGCGCTACCCCTTCCAGAACCATCTCTCCTCGCTCCCGGAGGAGGCGATGCTCGAGTGCCTGATCGGCCTGATCGAGTCGCAGACGATCGACAAGGACCGGGCCTTCCACAACTTCGAGGAGTGGGTGCTGGCGAAGTTCGGCGCGGGCGTCTCCAGGCACTTCATGTTTCCCTACAACCTGAAGGTGTGGTCCACGCCCTTGAACCGCATGGGCTTCTACTGGATCGCCGAGAGGGTCAGCGTCGTGGACTGGAAGAAGGCCCTGGACTCGACCGTGCGCCCGAAGGCGACCGACTGGGGTCCGAATGCGACGTTCGGATACCCGGCCACGCAGGGCACCCTGGGGCTGTGGCTCGCGCCGCTTCCCTTCATCGGCGAAGAGAAGATCCATTACCGCAAGCGCGCCGTCTGCGTGGACGAGGAGAAGCGTGAGATCGAGTTCGCGGACGGATCGAAGGCGCGATACGAGCGCCTCCTGACGACGCTGCCGCTCGACGCGTTCATCCCCCGGCTGAAGCACGCGCCCGAGAGCGTGCGGCAGGCAGCGAAGACGCTCCTCTTCAACCGGCTCTTCTCCGTCGGCGTCGGCTTGAAACGCCCCTCGCCCTCGACGAAGAACTGGATCTATTTCCCCAATCCCGCGACTCCGTTCTACCGGATCACCTACCTCTCCAACTACTCGCCGGACGTCGTGCCGGGCGGAGACACCTCCCGCTTCTGCTCGATCCTGACCGAAACGACCTATTCAGGCTTCCGCCCGCTCCCTGCCGGAGATTTCGTGAAAGCGGTCCTCGACGGCCTCGTAGCCGAAGGGATCCTGGAGCCCTCGGACCTCGAGCTCGTCGAGTCGACCTACCTGATCCACGCCGGGCACGCCTACCCGATCCCCAGCGTGGACCGGGACCAGGCGCTCGCCGTGATCCACGCCTATCTCGAGCCGAGGCAGATCTTCTCGCGCGGCCGTTTCGGCGCCTGGAAGTACGAAATCGGCAACCAGGACCACTCGTTGATGCAGGGCGTCGAGCTGGTCGATCGCTGGCTCGACAACACCGAAGAGAAAGTCTTCCGCAGCTAGCCGTCGCTCCGCGCCTGCGTGGGATCTGCGCCTTCGGCGCACCGGCGTGCGACTCGGCCGGATGCGGCCTCGATCGCTTGCCTGATCCCCCGCAAACGCTACGCTCCCGCGGCGCGAGGCTCCTCCCCTCTGGCTCCTCGCGCCGCGACCGGGGCAGAGCGACGGCCTACTTCACTATGGAGGACCGGTCCCAGGTGAAGAGATGGTTCGTGCCCCGGTCGGAGACGGTCACGCGGCCGAACGCATCGAGAACGATGCCGGTCGGCTGCTTGGTGTCTTTCTCCGGTTTCCAGGAGTGCTTCAAGGCCCCGGAGGAGTCGTACTGCGCGATCCGGTCCGCCACGGAGTCGGTCACGAAGACGTTGCCGGCCGGGTCGATCGCGATGTAGGGCTCGGTGTAGAAATCCTTCCAGCCCGAGACGGGGAACTGCCGGAGGAACTTGCCTTCTCCGTCGAAGACCTGGAGGCGGTGGTTGCCGGTGTCGCAGACGTAGATGTTCCCGGATGGATCCGCGGCGATGCCGACGGGCTCGACAAACTGACCGGGGCCGAGGCCGTTGCTCCCCCATTCGGAGAGCTTGTTGCCCTCCCGGTCGAACCGGACGATCCGTTTGTTGCCGGTGTCGACCACGTAGAGGATGTCCCGGGAAGCGAGGACGGCGCGGGGTCCGAAGAATCCCCTCTCCGTGTCCACGAAGGACCCGATGAACTTCCCCTCGGGGTTGAAGTGCACGATGCGATGGTTCCAGGTGTCGGCGACCCAGAGCTCGCCCCGCGAGTCCACGTTCAAACCGCAGGGCTCGTTCAACTGCCCGTTCTCCTGCCCCTTGGTGCCGAACTGCCGCACGAACTGTCCGTTGCCGTCGAAGACCTGGATGCGGGAATTCTTGGTGTCCGCGACGTACAGGTTTCCGCGCGAGTCGGTCGCGAGGCCGCGCGGCTCGGCGAACTGGCCCGGCCCCGAGCCCTGTGACCCCGACTGCCGGGCGGCCGGGATAACGGCTGCCTCGGAGGGGTAGTCGCGCGCTGTCGTGTCCTCCACCTTGACCGTCATCGGCGCGAGCGGTCCGGTTCCCTCGCCCAGGTCCTTGCGGACGTAGAACACGGCGTCCTGCGACCCGATAGGGCTCCAGATCTCGTGGAAGATCCACCACGGCAGGAAATCCGAGAGAGTGGGCCGGGCCACTGCGCCCGGCTCGGTGGGCGGGGTCTTCTCGGGGAACCACCAGGCGCGGATCGGCACGCGCTTGGCGTTGTACCGGTCCGCGAGCTGCTTCTCGAGAGCGCCCTGGGGGTCCCAGTCGGCCACGATGATCGGCGTCGAAGCGTCTTCGACGCGGCTGACCCAGCGCGTCGTGACGTTGCGCAGGTACCAGGTCAGCGGCCAGGTCGCCTCGCCCGCGACGGTGATGACCTGTTGTCCCGCCGGGACGCGCAACTTCGCCTTCTCCACCGATTCGAGCGCGCGCGTCAGGTCCCAGGTCGTCTGAACGTAGGCGAGCATCTCGGCGTGGCGGGGTTCCTTCTCGAGGTCGTAGGCGCCGTAGCGGAAACACGCGAGCAGCATCCCCCCCGTGTTGATGGCCAGGAGCACCGCGGCGATCGCGAGCGCGAGGCGCGAGCGCTTGTTGGCGCGGTCCTGCCAGAGGTCGGCCAGGCCGATCGAGGCCAGGATCATGAGGGGGAGGAGAGGGTGAACGGTCAGCCAGGGAACCTTCTCGCGGGCCCAGCCGTAGATCGCCAGCGACCCGATGGTCCAGAACACGAGAAAACCGAAGAACGGATCGCGCCTCCGGATCCGGAACGCGAAGAAAGCGGCAAAGAAGATGCCGGTCTCGTAGTACAGGAGCTGAGGGAAGTAGTAGTACCAGGGGCCGCGAATGCGGGCGATCGTGTGCTGGCCCATCCAGTACTTGACCGCTTTCGGGATTGCCAGCCAGTCGCCGGGGTACCTGCCGAAGGCCGAGTACATCAGCGCCCAGATGAAGAGGAAGACGACTCCCGCCGTGACGAGGGGAACGAAGTGCCGGCGGATCCACCCGACGGTCGAGCTCACCGCGGCACCGACCTTGCCGGCCAGAGCGCGCGCGAGAAAGGCCCAAACGCCGAAGAGCACGAAGAGAACGCCCGTCATATAGGCGTTTTCCTTGGTCACGCCCGCGAGCGCGAAGAGGACCGCGGCGGTCGTCAGCCAGCGCGCCTGGTCGGTCTCCAGGAAATACCGGAACGCGAGGATTGTCCCGAGCGTGAAGACGAGCGAATAGAGGTCTTCCCGGATGAATCGGGAGAAGTACGCCATGTGCGGTGAAATCAGGACGAGCACGGCGAAGACGGTCGCGGCCGGTTTGCCGATCCACCGCGAGAGGGGCCACGCGAAGCCGATGAGGATGAGCCCGAACACGGCGGGCAGGAAGCGCGCCGTCGCGTTGGTCACGCGGGGAAGGCCCACAACCTTGTAGATAAGGGCGTTGGCGTAATAGAGGAAGGGTCCGTGGTAGGCGGGGTCATACCGCCAGGTGCCGTCCTTGGCCAGCGTGTGGGACTGGAAGGCGTGAATGGACTCGTCGTGGTGGAGCGGCCGCTCCCCCAGCCGGTAGAACCGTGTCGCGAGCGCCGCGAGCAGGAAGAGCAGCACGAACGCGCGGCGGACGTTACGCCGCTGGTCCGCCGCGAGCCCTTGGGGTTCGCTCACGGAATTCTCCGTGTGGTCACGCGGCGGCATGCATGGTCATCGAGGTTCCAGATCTTATCTCACGGCTTCCCTGGCAGGGCGAGCCGCGAGACCCTGTTGTCGCCGGAGTTGACGACGTAGAGTACGGCGCGCTTCGAGTCCAGGGCAATACCGGTCGGCTTCGCGAAGGCCTTTCCTGCGTCGTCGGAAGTCCGGCGCGCCGGCTTTCCCGACGGATCGAATTCCAGCACGGCGTTTCCGACCGGGTCGGACGCATAGATGACTCCCTTCGCGTCCACCTCCAGATGAGGCTCAATCCCCACGGACCACCCGGGCACGGGGAGCGCCCGGAGAAACTGCCCCTCCGCGCTCAGGACCTGAATTCGATGATTGCCCGTGTCTGCCACGTAGACCGATCCCGAGGGGTCGACGGCGATTCCGACCGGCTCGGAGAACTCCAGAGGTCCGCTCCCCAGCTTGCCGATGGAGCGGATCAATTTCAGTGAGCTGTCGTACTGCACTATTTTCTTGTTGCCCGTGTCGCTCACCCAGACGCTGCCATCGGGAGCGGCCGCCACGCCGCGCGGGCCGAAGAGGTCGCCGGCCGCGGCTTTCCGTTCTCCAGCCAGCGTGAACAGCTCGACGCGGCCGTTCCAGGTGTCGGCCACGTACAGGTTCTCTCCCCGGATCGCGACGCCGCAGAGCTGGTTGAAGCCGTAGTCGCCTTTGCCCCGTCCTCCCCAGCCTCCCAGAACCCCGCCTGCGTGGTCGAACACGCGCAGGCGCGAGTTTCCGAAGTCGGCGATCCAGATTCGGCCCTGGCTGTCAACGGCCGCGTCGCGCGGCTCTCTCATTCCGGAGAAGGGAGGGGCGCCTGCCTCGGCCGATTCGCGGATGACGGGGCGCTCCTCGGGCTCCTCGCTCGGAGTCGGCCTGGTCTCGGCCGTCTTGGGGATCGTCTCATGCGTCGGAGCGATGACGTCCTGAACGTCGCCGCCGATCACGCGATAGATCGCGGCCTCGGGGTTCTCATAGGCGATCTCGAAGGATTCCTTCGCGGCGGCGAACTTGCGCAGTCCCTCGGCCGGATAGGTCTGGCGCTCCAGCCAGCCGACGTAGACGTAACCGACGTGGTAGCGGCGGAGGAGCCCGACGGCCCTCGGGACCTCGGGAGTCGAATAGATCTGCCGCACGGCCTCCCGCCGTTCCACGACCTGCTCCTCCGGATTGCCGCGCTGCTTTTCGTGGTGTTCCCAGCCGAGGACCGTGGGCAGCCCGGTCAGCATCGATATGCGGCTGAAGTCCTGATAGGAGGCCCCCTGGGCCTCGAGGACGACCGGCGTTCCGCGCACAGCCTGGCGCAGCCAGAGGACGGCGCGGTACTCGCCGGGACGATCCTTTTCGAGGTAGCGCAGTCCGTCCAGAGAAGGACCGGAGTAGTCGACGAAGTGTTTGCTCACCGCCCCGCGGGCCGCTGTCACAGTCGTGAAGAGCGCGGCCGCGGCGAGGAAGAAGCCGAGGAGCCTCGCAGGCAACACCCAATTCCGGAACGTGCCCGGTTTCTCGCGGGGGCCGAAGACGAGGGCGGTCGTCGCGAGCGCAAGCAGGAGCCAGGACTCCTGGTAGAGCTTGAAGAAGGTGTTCATCCGGTCGGAAATGAAGATCCTCTGCGTCAACAGGATCAGGAAGAAGGCCGCGGCCAGGAACCCGAAGGCCAGCCGGTCCTCCGGTTCGTCCGCCATCTTCCGCGCCGCCAGCAGGAAGAGGAGGATCCCGGCCGCGCAGAAGACCTCCACCGAGATGAAGGCGAGGAGCGTCAGGAGGAGGGCCAGCGTGACGATGACGGCGACGAGGATCTTGTGGCCGAGCCCCTGCCGCGCCAGCTGCCAGGCGAACCTCGCGAGCCACCACCCGAACGCGAGAAAAAAGAAGAGACCGAAGACCGTCACCACGTCCACGCCGGCCGCTCCTCGCTCGTGATTCCAGCCGTAACCGGGAGGTCCGCCGCCGCGCACCCACGGAAGCAGGGCGAAGAAGAGCGTCGCTGCGACCGCGGCAGCTCCGCCGGGAGCGACGCGGAAGAGGCCCCGCCAGAGGCCGCCGGATCCGGGCACCGCGACCAGCAGAACCAGCACGAGAAGGCCCGCCAGCAACGGCGTGTCCCAGGCATTGGTGAGCGCCTGCGTCGCGAGGGCAAAACCCAGGATTGTCCCGGCGGCGAGCCGCGAGGCGAACCGCGCCGGAGGTTCCGAGTGGGCGCGGACGAACTGCAGAGCGCAGGCCGCGACGAAGAGGAAGAGAGGGATCGCCAGTACGTGCGCGTGCAGATCGGCGAACACCAGACTCCAGAAGGGATACTCGTTGATCGTGTCCTTGACCACTCGGGAGGTGGCCCAGAAATAGTCCCAGTTGAGCGGACGCTTGTTGATCAGCCACTCGCGCGGGCCTGCCAGGTTCCCGAGCAGCACCGTGAGGCTGGCGCCCGCGATCCCTGCCCGCAGCGTTCCGGCCCAGTTGCGCAGGAGCGTGAAGGCTCCCTGCAGGATCGTGCCTCCCAGCAGTCCAATCGCCAGATTGAACGTGTAGCGGGTCGAGAGACCGGTCAGGAGCGTCAAGAAAGCGATCATTTCCTGCCCGAACGCGTAGTAGCCGAGCGGGGCTCCGGCGAACCACGGATCGGACGGCGGGAGCCGGCTCGTCCTCACGAGGATGTTCAGTATCGAGAAATCCATCGGTTTCTCGCCCCAGTAGATCTCGGGGTTGAGCGCCCGGATCCCGAGGAAGAGGACGAATCCGGCGGCGAAAGCGATCTCCCCCGCGAGAAGCAGGCGCCAGTTCTCACGCAGGAACCGGCGGATCATCTCCTTGCGCGCGAGCAGAAGAAGAGCCGACGCAAGCGCCGTGAGGAGCAGGCAGAGGAAGGCCGTCCCTCGGCCATTGTGGAGCAGCCGGAACTTCACCAGCAGCCCGAGCAGATAGGTGCCGAGGAGGATCGCCAGGATGCGGGCAAAACCGGCGCCGCGATCCTGGAAACGCGAGAAGAGAGCATGGGCCAGCGGAAACGCGAGCACACCCATGACGAGCAGGACGAGGTACCAGAGAATGGCGGCCGGCCAAGACCCGACCGCGGAGTCCGGCGGAGCGGATCGGGGTCTCTCCGCCACCCGGGCGGTGCCCGGGGGCGAGCCTGCCGGAGCTTGCTTCGGTCCCGCGACCTTTTCAGCCGGGGACGCCGATGGAGGAGAGGCCGGGGCGGTGTTCACGGCGGGGGCGGCGGAGGTGAGACGCGAAGTCCGCCCTGAACTCGCCAGCAGCAGATCGACGCGCTCGAGAGGCCGGGAGGGATGGCCGCTGATGACGCGGGCTTCCATCTCGGCCGCCGCCAGATGTCCCGTGTTGCGGAAGATGAGGACCTTCGGATGATCGTAGACGGAGAACGACTCGTCGGCCAGCTCGGTTGGAATCTCGATCCCGAGAAGCGACGGGCGGGAAGCGAAGTCCTTGACGAGCGTATAGCCGAGGTCCCCGCCGAAAAGCTCGTAGAAGTAGCGGCTCGTGAACGGGAACTTCTCCGGCGCGAGCGTGACGGATCCATACACTCTCTTGGTCGGGAGCACCGCGTAGTCGGCGGCGGCCAGCTCCCGGCAGATGCCGGCGATTTTTTCGCGGGTGTCCGGCTCATAGTAGGGCATCTGGAAGATCTGATAGCGCGAAGGGTCCCGGTCCGGCAGGGGAAAGGGGAAGCCTTCGTCCCAGTGCTGCGTCACGACCCGGGCGCCCGCCGGAACATTCTCGTAGAACCATTCCGAGGCCCTCAGAACAGGATGCCGCCGGGTGTAGATCGTCAGGAACGACAGGAGGGCGACGGCGGTCCCCGCCAGGACGATCGCCCGGACGACTCTTCCCGTTCTGGCTCGCTCGGCCCAACTCTCCAGCCAGGCGGCGCCGAAGAGGATCAGCAACGGATAGATCGGAAGAAGGTACCGCAGGAACTTGACGTCGAAGGACCCGGTGACCGCGAAGAAGGGCAGGACCCATGACAGAAGGACGAGCTCGGCCGTGTTGACCTTCCGAAAAACGCGCCCGACGCACCGGATCGTTCCCCAGACCGCGGCCAGGCCCAGCAGCGGCGCCATCCCCCAGAGGATCATCTGTTGGAGGTCGTAGAGATACTTCGTGACGCCGATGTACTGGTTCGTGTAGGGGACGATCCCGGCGTTTCGCACCATCCGGCTCTGCTCGAGGATGTCGTGGATGTACGCGCGGAAGTCGAGGATCGCGTACGGCTGTCCGAGCAGGAAGAACGCGACCGCCGCGACGCCGGCCGCGAGGCCGTAGAGCAGCGGGCGGGCCTTTCTCTCCGCATGCCACCGGATCGCGACCGCCACCGCGAGCGGCAGAAGGATCGGCAGAGCGCTGAACTTCGTCGCGACGGCCAGCCCGATTGAGAGGCCCGCGAGCAGGTAGCGGGACAGCTTGCCCGACTCAACGACCTCGATCAAGAAGAAGAGAGAGAGCAGGATGAGAAACGTCAACGGGATATCGCTGATCGCGAAGTGGGAGCTCTGGACGTGGAGGACGGTGGCGGCCAGCAGAGCTCCTGCCAGCAGGCCGACCCGCCTCCCGTAGAGCCGGGCACCCAGCAGCGCCAGCAGCACGACCGTCGCCGCCCCCCAGAACGCCGAGAGAAGGCGCCCCGTGAAGATGATCCCGTCATAGCCGCCAAACCACGGACGAACTCTTGCGAGGAGCGACGTGACGACCCGGGTCACGTACAGAGGAAAAGACCCGTAGGCGAAGAAATGCGGATTGAGCTGGAGAGGGGCGAAGGAGATCCTCTCGACCGCCATTGCGATGGCCCGTTCATCGGGGTGGAAGAAGTGACCCTGGTCCCATCGGATCCCGACGAGACGCACGACAGCCGCAAAGAGAAACAGCGCGCCGAGCGGCCAGCGGTCGCGCCGGATGTTCGATGGCGTCATTTTTCCCGGGCGAAGGGTACCAGAATCGGTCGCGCTTCCGGCGTCGCTCACCTTGTCCGCGGGAGCGGAAGCCGATCGCGCCATCGAATATATTCTTCGCGCGGAAGAGGCGTCAGCAACCGCAGCGGAATGACCGAGAGCTCTCCGGCAGGCGGTTGCCAGAGCAAGCGGATCGTCGAGAAGAAGCCCTTCTTGAAGTAGCGGACCATGATTCGGTGCTCTCCCTGAGACAGTATCACCGGGCCCTGCGGCACAGACTCCCGGTCCACGTCGCTCGTCTCGATCACCTTCTGGTCGTCAACGAGCAGAAGAGTCAGGCCGCTCGTCATCATTTCGAACCGGTAGGGTCCGGGCTGCTCAACGCGAAGATTCGCCGCCCAGTCCGCGGTGAAGGAGCCGGGCAGGGCCTCCTGCTCCCAATGAAAATGGAACGCGACCGTCGGGTCGCGGCGCAGAATCGCCGGCGCCCCTTGCCATTCTTCGTTCGCGTAATACGCGCCCAGGAATCCCCTCTGGCCGGCTTGCGTATCCAGAGGATGCTTCAGCTCCTCGCCGGGCACGAAGATGCCGACGAACATCAGCCGCCCGAAGGGATCCCAGTGCTCCTCGAGCCGGGCGTGCGGGTAGAGAGACTGGAAGAGCGGAAAGAGCTCTTTCTGGAATGGCTCGAGGACGTAAAGGGTTTCCTGCCTGTCTGCGGCCGGCTGCGCCGTCGCGCGGGGGAGCTCATCGGTCAACCGGAACCGGTCGTAGGGAAATCGGTCGCCGAGATGGAAACGGAGGATCGGGTACTCGTAGAAGACGGGGCTGACCCGGATCTCGTCGCGGTTGGCGAATGGCTTGACGAAACTGGCGACGGCGTGGAGGTCCGCCTCGAAGGCCTGCCAGGCTCGGGGATCCACCACCTGGACACGAAAATAGCG
>DATIRW010000074.1:0-21806 GCA_035469365.1 Thermoanaerobaculia bacterium | reverse complement strand
CGGGAAGGAAGGAAGGCGCCGGGCAGCGCGAAGACCGTTAGGGCCCACCGGCGATCGGCAAACTGCACCGGAAACTCCAGATCGAAGCCGACTCGCCGCGGTAGCGCAACCGCCTGCCTGGGCCTCTGCGCGAGCACGGGCGCTTCCCTCGCCTCGGGGTCCCTCAGCGCGAGGCCGAGGCCGGAGGCGTCCGCCGCCGCCGCGGCGGTGTCCACGAGAGGCGCAACGCGAAAAATCGCCATCGCGAAGCCCGAGAGCGCGTTGCGGCGCGCCGTGTCGGACGCCGGGTCGCCCTCTTTGTACAGGGGAGCGTACATCGCGACGACCGGCTGGGCATCCGGCTTCCCCGCGTCCTCGACCAATCCGAAGGGGGGCGACGCCGCGATCACGCCCGAGTCGCGCGCCTTTTCGGCAGTGGGCCACCGGACCTTCTCGGCCGCGACGTCGAAGCCGAGGGCGAGCGCGCTCGGAGGCTCCATGAAGTGGACCGGGACGTAATAGGGCCGGCGGCCGGCCTCGATCGGCTTCCCGTCGGGACCGATCTCCCAGAAGCGGTAGCCCGTCAGGCCCGCGTCGCGCGCCTCCTCCTCGAAGGCGGCGCGCTCGGAGTCGCGGACGACCGGAAGCCACTCGAACGCGTACACGAGCCGGTGGCGGAGCAGCATCGGCTCCGTCAGCAGCCGGAACTGCCGCCGCGTCGTCATGCCCGAGGCCTCGAGAAAGCTCGAGAGCGCGGTCAGGTCCTCCTGCGGCAGGACCAGCGTCTGTGTGACCGCCGCCTGCAGCCGCTGCGCCTTCTCCGTGAAGGCGAGGTGCGCGGCGGCCTGGGCACGCGCGAAGATGTAGGCGCCCAGCCCGAGCGACAGCGCCACGAAGACGCTCGCGACGAGGATGTCCGTTCCGCGCACGGAGGAGCGCCACGACGAAATGGCCGACTTCAGGCGGCGCGCCGTGAACCAGCCCGACTCCGAACCGGATCGGCGCCCGCGCTCTCCGGAACTGCTCGTCATGGGTAGGATTATCTTTCGGACCGGCCCCACGCGGCTCGAGAACCGAATTCCGCCCCCCTGCCACACTATGGCTGGTCGCGGAGGAGGGAGGCGGAAGCTTTTTCCGCGATAGTCCTAGGGAGCCGGGACCTGGCTCCCCTGGATCGTCATCACGGGGCAGGACGCGTTGGAGATGACGCGCGAGGCGACGCTGCCGAGGAAGAAGCGGGAGACGCCGGTGCGGCCGTGGGTGCCGATGATGACGAGGTCGCAGTCGAGGTTCTTCGCGGCTTCGGTGATGGCTTCATCAGGAGCGCCGGTCAGGACGAGCGGTATGGCGATGACCCCGGCCTTCTGGGCGTCTTCGACGAGGCGCTGCAGCTTCTTTCCGGCCTCCTCCTCAAGGCTGCGGTCCCACTTCTCGTACGTCGCCGGAGGAACGTAGCCGTCGAGGATCAGGCTGGGCGGCTGGTAGGCGTGGGCGATCGTCAGCTCCGCGCTGGTCTCCCTGGCGAGGACCGTGGCCCTCGCGACCGCCGGCGCCGAGGCCGCGGAGAAATCCGTCGCCACGAGAATGCGCTGGAAATGCGCTCCGGGTTTCTTCTCTCTCGTGCGCGCGAGAAGCGGGAGCCCCTGGGCCTTCCGCAGGAAGTCCTCGGCGGCGACGCGGTTGGAGGCGGGGATCACGAGCACGGGGCAGGCGCTCGCGCGGACCACTTTGCGTGTGTTGGAGCCGAGCAGGATGGCGCGGACCGCCGAGACTCCGACTGCCGACAGGACGATCAGGTCGCTCCCGCGTTCCCGGGCGAAGGAGAGGATCCCCTCCGCCGGCGTCTCCGCTGCCATCACGCGCCCCTCGTTGACGAGGCCCGGAAGGATCGGATCGAGCCGCGCCTTCCAGCGCGCGACCTCGCCCGTCGCGATCTCGAGCAGTTCATCCTGGTCGATTCCGTGCCGGTTGGCCCGCCGGGCGATCACGTGGAGCAGGACCGGCTCCGCTCCCGTCAGCGCGGCCAGCGCGAGCCCCCAGTCCGCGCCGTGCCGGGAGCCTTCCGAAAAATCCGTGGGAATCAGGATGCGCCGCAGGCGATAGCCCTCGGGCACGTCGTGATGCGTCAGGACGGGACAGTCCGCGTTGTAGAGAAGGGCCGACGCCATGCCGCCGATCCGCCGGTCCTCCGCCGCAAGGCTCCGCGTGCGCACGCCGACGAGATCGGCGCGCCAGGAGGCCGACTCCCGCAGGATCTCCTCGGTCGGAGTGCCGCGGATCACGTCCGCGCTGACCTGGAAGCCGTCGGCCGAGAGCGTCTTCATCTCCCGCTCGGACTCCACGCGCGTCGCGTTAACGGCGTCCTGCTCGAGCTGGGCGATCTCGCCAAACCGCGGATACGTCTGCGGAACGTAGAAGTCCGCTTTCACGGGCCGGTGGACGTAGAGCCTCCGCAAGTGCGTGCGCGGCGCGGGAAGGAATGCCCGAAGGACGCGCGAAACGTCTTTCAGATCGTCTTCCGGCTTGGCCGGGAGCAGCACCCGCAGTTGCGGGCTCGAGGAATCCATGGCCGAGTCCATCCTGTCGGCATCGAAGCCTCGCGGCATGAAGCAAATGAATCAGAAGAAAGTTGTGATTTGCGAATTGTCAATTGTGAGACGCCTCGCCAGGGGGCTTCCTCTCTCGGGCACCAACTCCGGAGTTTGCTGCTTCACAATTCGCAACTCACGATTCACAATTCCTTCGGAGGACGGGATGGCGAAGAGCAACTGCGTGTTTTGCGAGATCGTTGGCGGCCGCGCGCCGGCCCACCGTGTCGGCGAAAACGAGCGCGCGCTGGCGATCCTCGATATTCAACCCTTCGCGACCGGTCATGCGCTCGTGCTCTCGAAGCGGCACGTCCCCGTCTGGCATGACATGACCGCGAGAGAAGCCGCGGACGTTTTCGCCCTCGCCCACAAACTGGCGGGAAAGCTGCGGCGGGTCTTCGAACCGGAGTTCGTCTGTCTCATGGCCCGAGGCCGGAGGATCCCGCACACGCACGTCTTCCTCGTCCCGACGCGCCCCGGCGACGTGCTCGACCGCTATTTCAACGGCCTGGGGAATGTGCAGGAGGCTTCCGAAGAGCTCGCTCCGCTGCGCGAATTATTGTCGCGCGATCAGGCCGCACGTCGCCTTCGCGCCCCCCGCCGCGTCAGGTCGCGGCGTCCGGCGGACGGGCGGCGAAGAAACGCTCGATCGCACCCGCGAGGCGCTGGAAAGTAATCGGCTTGACGAGGTGCTCGACGAATCCCGCTTCGCGGCTGCGCCGGAAGTCGTCTTCCATCCCATAGCCGGTCACGGCGATCCCCGAGAGGCCGTAGGAGTCGCGCAGGGACCTCATCAGATCGAGACCGCTTCCGTCGGGCAGGCCGAGATCGGAGATCACGAGGTCGAAGGCCTGCGCCTTCGCCGCGGCGAGCGCGTCCCGGAGCGTGGCCGCCGTCACGACCTCGAAGGAGAGTTCCGCCAGGAGAACCTGCGCCGCCCCGAGCGTGTCGCCGTGATCTTCCACGAGGAGCACGCGGCGGGCCCGCCCCGGGCTTCCGACCGAGCTCGGGGGCACCGGCGTGCGGCGAGGCCTGCGCCCGGCGGAGAGCGCGAACTCGACGTGAAACGTCGCGCCGCGTCCGAGGCCCCCGCTCGCGGCGGTCAACGTCCCTCCGTGCGCCTCGACAAGGGCGCTGGAGATCGCCAGGCCCAGTCCCAGTCCTCCACTGCGCTGGCCAGCCTGCTCGAAAGGGAGGAAGATGCGGTCGATCTCGGAGGGATCGATCCCAACGCCCGTGTCCGAGACCTCGACGGCGATCCTGCCGAGCGAGGGCTCGGTGACCCGCAACAGAATCCTGCCCCCGACCGGCGTGAACTTGATCGCGTTCTTCAGGATGTTCCAGAGAATCTGTTTCAAGCGCGCCGGATCGGCGACGACGAACTTCCCGCGATCGGGCCCGGCGCGTTCGACCACGAGACCCTTGGCGGCCGCTTCCTGCCGGCAGATCTCGACCACGTCGTCCAATGCGGAGGCCATTTCGATGGGCTCGACCTCGAGTTGGAGTTTCCCCTTGGCGATCCTCGTCAGGTCGAGCAGGTCGTCGATCAGACGCGCTTCCACCTCGGCGTTGCGCCGGATGATCTGGATCTGATGGCGCGCGCCGTCCGGCAGCTGCGGGTCTTCTTCCAGGACCGAGCTGATCGCCAGGACGGGCGTCAACGGGGTGCGCAGCTCATGGGACAGGGCCGCCAGAAACTGGTCTTTCGCGCGGTCCGCCGCCTCGGCCACGTCCTTGGCGCGCCGCAACTCCGCCTCGGCCGTCTTCAGGTCGTGGATGTCCGCCGCCGACCCGATCCAGGAAAGAATGTGCCCCCGAGCGTCCCTGACCGGAACGACGCGCGCCATCATCCAACGGTACTGGCCATCCCGCATCCGGGCGCGGTACTCCATCCGGTAGGGCTCGCCGGCGACCAGGCCGTGCAGGCGGGCCTGAAGCGCGGGCTCCCGGTCGTCGGGATGCAGGAACTCCGTCGAAGGAGAGTCCCGCAAGAGATCGAAGGAACCGAACAGTTCTTCCACCTTCCGGTTGACGTAGGTCGTGCGTCCGGCGGCATCGTTGACCCACATCAGCTGATCCACGGCTTCGGTGCGTGCGGTAGCGCTCCTCGCTCCCCCGGATGACGCTCTCGGCCTGTTTCCGCTGGGCGTCCGCCCGGCGCCGCTCGGACATGACCGCCCCGAGCACCAGAAACGTCCCCGCGGTCAGGCCCAAAAAGGCTTGCAGGGAGAAGAGGCCCGCCGGAATCGCGCCTCTTGCGAACGGGCCGTGCCCGCGCGCCGTGGCCCAGACGGCGATCGCCGACACGACGAAGGTCGCCCTCGCCGCGCCGCGCTCGTCGAAACGGATCGACGCCCAGACGAGCAGGGGCAACAGCAGTGAAGGCATGCCCTGGCTCGTGTGGTCGAAGATGAAGAGACTCGCGGCAACGAGCAGGACGCCGAGCACCGCCCGCTCTCCGATGCGCCCCCGCGGAACCTGGGCGTCCTCCGCCAGCTTCCAGGTCAGAATCAGAGGCGCAACGACCAGATCGCCGATGACATCCCCGAGCCACCAGGCCCGCCACGTCGCTCCGATGTGGCCGGGAGTAATGACGCCTCCCAGCAGGAGACTCGCGACTCCTATCGAGGCGCTTGCGGCCGTGCTCATGACTCCGGCGAGAAAAATCAGGCCGAGCACATCCTGGAGGCGATCGAGAGAGCGGCGGAAGCCGGGGATTCGGGAGAGCGCATACGCGCCGAGAAGCGCTTCCAGAGTATTTCCCGCTCCGATGCCGAGCGCCACCAGAAGAGGCGCGCCGGTCCAGACGTTGGCGACGAAAGCCCCGCAGGCGATCGCCGGCCAGAAACGATTCCCGAGGATCAGAAGCGCGGCGAGCGCAATCCCGGTGGGCGGCCAGACGAGCGTCGCGAAAGCATTGACGGGCTGAACCGAGAGCCCGAGCTTCGCGAAGAGGGCATAGACGGCGGCGAGAAGGGCCGCCCTGGTCAGATATCTCAACGTGTCGGGCTTCACCGTGGGCGTGGATCCCTTTCCGGTGCGACTGCGATGAATTCTAGTCCAGCGGATTCAGCGAAGCTCGCGGAGAACGCGGAACCCGTAGTCGGAGTAGCGGTAGCCCGGCGGCAGGCTCGTGCGCGCCGACGGCGAGGACCAGCGGATCCTGTGGCGCCAGGAGCCTCCGCGGCTCGCGCGACGGGGAAGCGAGCCGCCCGCGGGGGCGCCGACGGCGTGGTCGGGCTCGCGCCAGTTCAGACACCACTCGTGAACGATCGTGCCGGCATCGAAGATGCCGTAGCCGTTGGGCGTTCCGCGGCCGGCTTCCCACGGGCCGGCGATCGGACCCTCGGGGATCTCGCCGGGAGGAATCGTTTCTCCCCACGCGGTGCGCGGGAGAGTGAGCCCTCCGCTCGCCGCGAGCTCCCACTCCTGCTCCGTCGGCAGGCGCCAGCGCCCTCCGGCGGCCTCCGAGAGCCAATCGCAGAAGGCCGCGGCGTCGTCCCACGTTGCGCCGACGACCGGCTGCCACGGCGCGGAGAAATCCGGATCGGTCCACCACGGCGGAGCCTGCGCGCGTCCGGCGGCGAGAAAGGGCGCGTACTCGCGGTTGATCACTGGCATGCGGCCGATCCGGAAGGAGGGTATCTCGATCGTTCGAGCCGAGCCGTCCGCGTCTCGAAGAGCGAGCCGCCCGGCCGGAATCGGAACGGTTTCGGGAACGGCGAGTGTCTGCTGGTCCGCCGCACTGAACCCGGTGCCCATCGCCGCCGTAGGATACGGCATGGCATCCGCGACCGAGGCTCTACCGGCGCAGCGGTCCTGGACGACGAGGACGCTTCGCTTCGCGATCCTGTCCGCGCTGCTCGGCGTCGGTGTCCAGTTCCTGATCTTCCTCGATCGGCCGGCCCCATTCAGCTGGCGCCTGGCGGCGTATGGCGCTCTTCTGGGGCTGTCCGCCTACGCCTTCTGTCGAGCGCTCTTCGTGCTGGTTGCCGAGCCGATTCATCAGCGCGGAATCCTGCCGCGCCCCCTGGCGGCGGCGATCGCCTTCTTCATGGGCGGCGTTCTGGCATGGGTCCTGATCACGCTCCTCGCGAGGAGACTCGGGCTCATCCATCTCCTCCTTTCCGCGCGGGACTTCCGCATCGCCCTCGCGGTGGCAGGAGCGTCCGTCGTCGTCATCGGATTCGCGTTCTACTTCTTTAACGTCCTCGAGCAGCGCCTGCGCGAGAGCGTGGAGCGCCTGAAGGAAGCGGAGTTCGCGGAGAAGGAGCTCGAGCTCGCCAGATCCATTCAACAACGGCTTCTTCCGCCGGACGCGATCGAGGCTGAGGGCTACCGCGCGTCGGCCCGTAACCTGCCGGCCCGATTCGTCGCCGGGGATTTCTACGACGTCTTCCATCAGGCCGACGGGACCGTGGGGCTCGTGATCGCGGACGTCTCGGGCAAGGGGATCGGCGCCTCGCTCATCATGGCCTCCGTGAAAGCGGTCGTGCCTCTGGTCGCGGCGGACCGCTCGGCCGCCGAAACCCTGACGCGGTTAAACCGCAAGCTCTCGGCGGAGCTCGCCCCCCGCGACTTCGTCGCCCTCTGTTTCGCGCGCTACGATCCGGCGTCCGGAACGCTCGAGATCGCCAATGCGGGATTACCGGATCCTTACCGGCTTTTCGCGGAAGGGGCCGTCGAGGCGCTCTCCGTCCCCGGTCCCCGCCTTCCCCTGGGCGCCCGCCGCGATGTCGCCTACGAGTCGCTGACCATCACCGTCGCGGCCGGGCAGCGCGTGCTCTTCCTGACCGACGGTCTGCCCGAGGCGCCGGACGCCGCGGGCGATCCGCTCGGATACGAGGCTCTCTCGCGTTTCGTCTCGTCGGCCGCGGCTGCGACGGGCGACTTCGTGGACCGGCTCCTCGATTCCGTCCGCGCCGCGAGCCCGGGCGCCCTGCAGGACGACTGGACGGTCCTCCTCCTCGAGCGGCGCGCCGCCGGCTATCTCGGCCCGAGCTGATAGATCCGAAGCTCGTTGCCGCACTGGACCCCGAACTGGGCCGATGGCATCGAGCTTCCCCCCTGGATCGTGCAGTTCTCGATCCAGCCGCCGCAGTCCATCGTGACGAGCGGCCCCCCGTCGGGATGCCTGTCCACGAGGAGCCGGGCGTGATGCGTGTGACCGATGACGAAGAGACGGTGGCTCCGCCCCTCCGGCGTGCGTGCTCTTGCCCGAACGTCACCGCCGAACGTGATGATGCCGGCACTCTGATGGAAATCGTCTCGCCCGTGGGCGGACGTGACGGGATCCTCCAAGCCGTCCACGCGAAGGCACATGTTCCTGGAAGCCTCGACGTCGGCTCGGCCCGTGACCGGCACCGCGCCCGTCGGACTCGGAATCACGATCGGGAAGGTCCGGCTCGGATCGCTCCTTCTGGCCCGAAGCAGGATGTTGATCGTGTCCTGGTACCCCTCGGGAAACTGGCCCACCCTGTACAACCCGGCGTGAACATGCTCCGCCCTGATCACGAGGGCCGCCTTCCACTTCTCCGGGAGCCGCTCGATCTGATCCCAGATGTGGCCGTGAGTGAGACACATCCTGCCGCCCGCCGCCGGCGTGATCTCCGGCCTCTCGTCCTCCGGCGCTGTGGTCGTGTCCGCGAGCGGGCCGTCGTGGTTGCCCCGCACGATCGTCGCGCCGAGATCCTGGAGGCCGCGGTACATGGGCCGGATCTTCGGGTCCTGCGTGATCGCCTCGAACACCTCGTCGGCGACCATGCCATCCGGCGGGTCCTGCCGCCAGAAGTCGAGCCGGTCGCCGCTCTGAAAGACCTGGACCCGGGGGGTCACTTCGAGGACGTCGAGCAGCGCCAGGAAGAGTTCGAAGCTGTTGAAGTGATAGTCCGGGAAATGGCTCATCCGGTCGGTGCTGATCCAATGCAGGTCGGGGATGAAGACGCGGAGAGTCGGATCGTTCTCGAAACCGAGATCCCGATCGACGTAACGGTTCACGAGAAAGACCTGGAAGCGTCCGAGCAACGTCTCCAGAAAGTCGTTCTGGTCTGCCATGCGCGCCCCCTTTGCCGGCCGCGTCGCGGGAGCCTATCAAACGAATCGCGAGCAATCCCACCTGTTGACCCTGCCCGCGCGCGGGGATAGGTTTCGCGGAAAGGACCGAAGGCGGACTTCGGAAACGACGATGGGAGAGAAATCGACGCGCCGGCGATTCCTTCGCACGCTCCTCGGCGCACCCGCTGCGGTGGCGGCGCTGCAGGCATGCTCGAGCGCTCCGGGGCCTCCGGTAGCGGCGGCTCCGGGAGGGCCGGCCGCTCCGGACACAGCGGGCAAGGCGCTCCTGGATTGCTCGAAGCGAAAGTCCTGGTCGAACTACGCGGGGACCCAGACCGCGGAGCCGCTTGCCCTCTGCGCTCCCGCGAGCTCCGGCGCCGCGGCATCCATCGTGGCGGAGACGGGCGCCCGCCGCCTCTCGGTCAAGGCGGTCGGCTCCGGCCATGCCTGGTCCGATGTCGCCCTGACCGACGGAGTCATGGTGCTGCCGGATAACCTGCGATCCGTTCTTCCGCTCGAGAGGGAGATCTTGAAGCCCTCGGCGCCCCCCCTGCTTTTTCGCGTCGAGAGCGGCATCACCCTCCGGCAGTTGAACGAAGCCCTCGCGGCGGCGGGATTGGGCCTCATCAACATGGGCGGCTATGACGGCCAGACGATCGCCGGCGCCACCTCGACGGGGACGCACGGCTCCGGCATCGAGTTTGGCCCGCTCTGCGACGTCATCGAGTCCCTCGAGATCATTCCCGCGGACGGCCGTCTCTACCGGATCGAGCCGGCAAACGGGATCACGGACCCGGCCGCATTCGCGAGGCGGCACCCCGATGTCCAGCTTCTCCAGGACGACAAAACCTTCTACTCGGTGATCGTCGGGATCGGGTGCATGGGCGTCATCACCTCCGTCGTCCTGCGCGTGACCGAGAAGTACTGGCTCACCGAGAGGCGATGGACGAGCCCGTGGCCCGAGGTCCGCGCCGCGCTGGAGAAGGGGGACGTGATCCGCGAGCACCGTCACTACGAGGTGCTCCTGAATCCCCATCCGCTCGACGGAGTGAACCTGAGTCTCATCACGACCCGCGACCCGGCAGTCCCGCCGATCCGGGAGTCGCCGTTTCTCGAGCGCAATTTCCTCGTCGCACTCGGCTCGCTTCTCCCGCCGGGAGTCCTGGAGCCCGAGCCGGACAAGGCGCCGCAACAGCTGAACCTCGCGTTAAAGCTTCTCGTCCGGGAGCCTTACACGCGGGTGAGCTACGAGGTGCTCAACATCGGCGCTCCGAACAACATCCAGGCCGTCTCCGCCGAGCTTGCCTTTCCGATGGCGGGGAACCGTTATTTGGATGCGATCGACCGGTTCCTGCAGCTCGCCGAGATCCAGCGGGCCACGGGAGACCGGTGCCACAGCTCTCCCGTCTCGCTGCGGTTCGTGAAGGCCTCGAAGGCGTATCTGGCCCCGCAGAGCGGACGCGACACCTGCATGCTCGAGATCATCTTCGGCAAGGGGACGAAAGGCGCCAACGAGATGATCTACTTCTACGAAACGGAGCTCTACAAGTACGGCGCCCGTCCCCACTGGGGCCAGCTCAACTACGTGACGGGCGGCCACCGGGTCCTGAGGAAGATGTATCCGCGTTACGACAGCTGGCTCGAGACCTACAAGAGGTTCAACACGAATCACCTTTTCGACAGCGCGTTCGCCAAGCGCGTGGGGATCGCCGACTATGAATAGGCGTTCCGACACCACGGGTCTTCGCGGGAGCCGCTGATGTCTCTCCGGCAGGAAGTCCTCCGAGCGTTCGCCGAGCTCCAGCTCAGAGCGATCGATCCGGCGCCGGCCCCGCTTCTGGATGACCCGGCGGCCGTGGCGGCCGACGTCGTGACGTATCTCGACGGGGCTCCGCACCTCGTCGCCGAAGGGTTCGGCCTGGCACTCGATCGGATCGACTGGACCGCCCGGACGGCATTCGGTCTGCCCTTCGCCCGACTCGACCTGCCGGACCGGCGCTCAGCCCTCGACCGCGTCGCCCGGGACCAGCTCGGGCAGACTCTGCTCACGATGCTGGCCCGCGCCTCGTGGCTCGTCATCTACTCGCGAGAGCCCGCGCGCCGCCGCGTGGGGTTCTCCCGTTCTGTAGACCTGCCTCCACCCGAGGACAGGCCGTCGCCGGACGCCGCCAGTCTCCAACGCACCTATGATGCCTGCGTCGTCGGCTCGGGCGCCGGAGGATCCGTCGTGGCTGCGCGGCTGGCCGCCGCCGGGCGGGACGTCCTCCTCATCGACGAGGGGTCGTGGGTCAATCCGAAGTCGTACAGCGCCCGCGACGACCGCGCGCTCAACCAGCTCTATCGGGACTCGGGCATCCAGCCCGCCCTGCCGGCCCTGGACTACATCCCGCGCCGCCATGGCTTCGGATTCATGACGGTGCTGCAGGCCAGGGTCTTCGGTGGCGGGCCTGTCGTGAACAACGCGATTCATCTTCCGATCAAGAGAGAGCGTTGGTCCCAATGGCGAAGCGACTACTCCTTCCCGGTCGATTGGGCGGATCTCGACGCCGCTCTCTCGCGGGTCGGAAGCGATCTGGGCGTGAGCACGTCGGAGATGAAGCGCGCGCAGGGAGAACGAAGCACGGCCTTCGAAACCGGCGCCGGAAGGCTCGGCCTGCCCGTCGAGGACCTCCCGCTGTCGGTCCTCGATTGCCTGGGCTGCGGAGGCTGCAACGTCGGGTGCCAGTTCGGCAGGAAGACCGGCGGACCTCATGGCCACCGGCCGGCCGGCCGGCCCTCCAGTTATCTCGAGCGGGCCCTCGCGGCGGGCTGCGCTGTCCGGCCAGGCCTGCGCGCCGTGAACCTCGTCGCGGACTTCCTTTCGCGGCGGGTGGTCGCCCTCAAGTGCCAGGACCTCACCGACGGCAAGAGGGAGGTCCAGGTCCAGGCGCGGCAATTCGTGATCGCCGCGGGGCCGATCGCCAGCAGCAGGATCCTGCGCGACAGTCTCTTCCAGGTCCTCAGTCCCGTCGGGCATCACATGGCGGCCAACGTCGTCTCGCCGGTCTTCGCGGAGCTGCCGCGGGACATCGAGCCCGCCCGCGACAACCCGGGCGTGCAGATGTGCGTGTTCGTGGATCAGGGGGGCCATCTGCTCGAGTCCTGGTTCCACTATCCCGGCTCCCTCGCGGCCGCTCTCCCGCAATGGCTGGAAGAGCACGCCGGCGTGATGAAGGCCTACAAGAGGCTCGCCGTCTGCGCCGTCGTCGTCCCGACCGCGAACAATGGGGAGCTGGGGCCCACCAACAATCTCGTCCTTTCCCTCTCGGACGAGGAGATCGCGCAGATGAAGGAGGGAATGGTGCAGATCGCCGAGGCCTTCTTCGCGGCGGGCGCATCGCGCGTGCTGCCCGGCACCGCCCGTCCCCTGCAGATCAACGCCGCCACGAAGGACACGGACGAAGCGGTCTTCCGCCGTTCCGTCGTCGGGCAGGCAGACCTGACCCTGAGCACGGCGCACGTGCAGGGGGGCAACGCGATCGGCCAGGACGCCCTACGCTCCGTCGTCTCTCCCGGCTTTAACCTCCACGACTTTGACAACGTCTTCGTGGCCGACACGAGCCTCTTCCCCGCCGGCTGCGAGCGCAACCCGCAGATGACGACGATGGCCCTGGCGCACCTGGCCGCCGACCGCATTCTGTCGGCCTGAGAATGCCCGCCTCGTTATTTCCGGCCGGGCGGCGTGGAGGAATCAGGGGTTCGGAGAATCCCGCCTCGTGATCTCACGCGCGCCTGCATTCGCCGCAGTGGCGGTTCTGGGCGCGCTCACGCAGACGAGCCCCGCGCCCCCTTCGCCGCATGGGACCCGGATCGAGCGGACGGTCGATCCGCGCCTGAATGTTCGGGCGGGCCGCGTCGAGGAGTACGCCATCCCGAGCCGACAGTACCGGCGCGACCGCCGACTCTGGATGTACACGCCTCCGGGCTACTCCCCGGCTGCCGCCGCGGGTTACGACCTGCTCGTCGTCTTCGACGGGGGCGAGTATCTGAACGACATCCCGCTGCCGATGATCCTCGACGCGTTGCTCGCCGACGGAAAGGCTCCCCCCTTCGTCGCCGTCCTCATTGACAACGAAACGTCCACGGCGCGGCTGGGCGATCTCGCCAACCGCGCGGGCTTCGCGGCGTTCCTCGCCGATGAAGCCATCCCGTGGGTGCGGCTGCACTGGAACGTGACTCACGATCCCCGCCGGACGATCGTGGCCGGCTCCAGCGCGGGCGGCCTCGGGGCCGCCTACGTCGCCTTCAAGCGCCCCGACCTCTTCGGCAACGTTCTGTCGCAGAGCGGCGCATTCTGGCGCGGCAACGAGGGGTCAAATGAGGCGCCTTACGAATGGCTCACGAGCCAGTACGCCGCGTCGCCGAGGAAGGACATTCGCTTCCTCCTCGAGGTGGGCTCCCGCGAATCGCGCGGGGCGCTGGGAGGCGCGGCCCCCTCCATCCTCGAAGCGAACCGTCACCTGCGCGACGCGCTGACGAAGAAGGGCTACGCCGTCATCTACGCCGAAGTCCCCGACGGAGATCATGCTCCCGCCACCTGGCGCCAGCGCCTTCCCGCCGCCATCGCCACCCTCGAGGCGAGCCTTCAATCGAAATGACCGAGCCGGGCCGGACCCGGGGTCAAGTTCGAGATCCGAAACAATTGGCGAGGCGGTTCGTCTGACAGTGACGAAAGGAGATTCGATCATGCCGAGCGCAGGCGACACCCTCAGGGAGTTCTACGCCGCCGTCAAGAAGAAGGACATCCCCGAGGCCCGCCGCTATTTGAAGGACGACCTCTTATTCCTGGGGCTCTTCGAGACGTACCACAACGCCGAAGAATACGTAGCGGCCCTGACGAAGCTCTTACAGGTCGTCGTGCGACTGGACGTGAAGACGATCATCGCGGAAGGGAACCAGGCCGCCATCTTCTTCGAGCTGGAGACCAGGGCTCCCGCAGCCGCCACGACCCTGGTCGCGGAATGGCACCGGATGAAGGATGGAAAGATCGCACGCGTTCAGTCGGCCTTCGATGGCCGCCCTTTCGCGGCAATGTTCGCCGGCGGGAAACGAAGCTGACCGGCGGCGAGCAAACCGCCGCTAGTTCGGGAAGCCGGCGGTGTCGATGCCGGGGATGACGCGCAGCGCGTTCTGGTAATAGAGCTTCTCCAGGACGCCGTCCGGAAGATCCAGGCCGTACATCTTCCAGAACGCGTGGCGCTTGCGGTAGTAATCGAAGTACTCGTCGGCCGTCTCGAGCACGCGGAAGTAGACGTGGTACTCGTCGGGCGCCCAGGTGTCCTTTCCGAACATCACGCGGTCCTGATGACGGATGAACCAGTCGCGGGCGAAACGCGGCTGGCGCCCGAGCTCCGCGAGCACCGCACCGATCTCGGTGAAGACGTTCGGGAGTCGGTCCAGGAGCTGTCCCAGGCGCTCGAGGTCTCCGCCCATCCAGCCGAGGTGCGCGTCGATGAACTTCGTCCCGGGGTGCTTCTGGAAGAGATGGTGCTGCTCGCCGATCAGGGTCTCCCAGCTCGGGTACTCCGAGGGCGGGCGCGCGCGGCGGGGAAACTGCTTCAGCTCGAACCAGCGCTCGTTGAAGCGGTCCTGCGGCTGGAAGAAGGAGGCCGGCTCGGCCGTGTGGATCAGCACCGGAATCCCGAGCGCCCCGCACTTTTCCCAGACCGCGTCGAGGCGCGGGTCGTCCACCGGGACTCGCCCGCCCGTCCCGTCTTTGACCGTCATCCCGAAGTTCTTGAAGATCTTCAGCCCCTGCGCGCCGGTCCTGACGTCTCGTTCGAGCTGGGCGGCCGCGCGCTCGCCCCAGCCGGGCTCGCCGACGCCCTTGAAATCGAGATTCGCGAAGACGACGAAGCGCTTCGGGTATCGCCCCTTCAGATTCCTGAACCCCCGCGCGAAGGTCTCGCCTTGCCCGCCGGAGAGGTTGACCATGACGCGCATGTTCAGTGCGTCCATGTCGGCCACGAGCTTTGCGACGGCCTCTTCCGAGAGGTCGGTGTCCTGGTGGTTGTGGACGTCGATGAAGGGATACTTTGCTCGCTTGCTCTCGTGCCCGGGCACGACGAGCGTGGACTTGGGCTCGTATTCCTCGACCGTCAACTCCGGAACGGGAGTCGGCCAGGGCGTCTGGGCCCGCGCCACACTCGCCGCCAGAAGGGCGCCTATTCCCACGAGAAGCCGAGCCGTCAATCGCATGAGCCCTCCTCGCATCTACGTTGGCAAGGCATCCGCGGTTTCGCTTCCCGTTTCGCAGCGCCGGCGCGGGGCGGCCGCTACTCGGAGCGGAGGGCGGCGAGAGGTTCGGTGGCGGCGGCGCGGCGGGCCGGGACGAAGCTCGCCAGCGACGCGACGACGAGCAGGAGAAGCGCGGCCGCCGCGAACGTCGCCGGGTCCGTCGGCCGGATCCCGGAGAGAAGTCCGGTGAGAAGCCGCGTGGCTGCCGCCGCGGCGAGGACGCCCGCGGCGACGCCGGCGCCGGCCCGGCGCAGGCCTGCCCCGACGAAGAGCCGGAGGACCCCGGCGGGAGTCGCGCCCATCGCCATCCGCACGCCGATCTCGTAGCGGCGCCGGGTCACCGTGTATGCGGTCACGCCGTAGAGCCCGACGGAAGCGAGCAGCAACGCCGCTGCCGCGAAGAAGCCGACGAGGATCGTCCGGAACCGCGGCTCGGCGACGCTTCCCGAGATCACCTGCTCCATCGTCTTCCCGTCGGACACGGCGATGCCCGGATCGATCCCGGCGACGGCCTTTTCGATCGAGGCCGCGAGCGCCGACGGCTCTCCGTCGGAGCGCACGACGGCCGACATCCGGATGAAGAGAGGGTCCTGCGCGAACGGAACGTAGATCTGGTCGGTCGTCGCGGCTCCCTGGTCCATGCGCCGCACGTCGCCGGCGACTCCGACGACCTCCCGCTCGACGCGGTCCGCGAAGAGCGTGATGTGGCGCCCGACCGCGGGCTGCCCGGGCCAGAGCTTCGCCGCGAGGTTGCGGTTGACGACGATCACGGGCCGCGCGTCCGCTCGGTCACTCTCCCGGATTCCGCGGCCCGCCAGGATCGGGATCCCGAGCGCGGCAAACGTTCCCGCCGAGACTTCGCGCAGCTCGCCCTGGGGCGATTGGGCCCGCGAGAGCTTCGGGTGACCCTCGGGCGTATAGGAGATCGTCATCGATTGCCCCGCCGGAAGCCAGCCGATCAGGCCCGCCGCCCGGACGCCGGGAAGGGAGGCGACGCGGCCGATCAACCGCTCGAGGACGGCATTGCGCGGCGCCTGCTCGCGATAGGCCGCGCGCGGCAGGGAGAGGGAGACCGAGAGCACTCGTTCGGCCGAGAAACCGGGGCTCGTGCGCGCCAGGCGCAGGTAGCTCCCACCGAGGAGCCCGGCGCCGACGAGCAGCACGAGGCAGAGCGCCGTCTGGAAGAGCACCAGGCCGTCGAGCGCCCGCGAGCTCCCCGCGCCACCCCGCGCGGAAAGGCGCAGCCCCTCGGTCATCGCGCGGCCCGACGTCAGGGCGGCCGGGACGATTCCGAAGAGCAACGCCGTGGCCGCCGATGCCGCGAGCGCGAAGAGAAACGCCCGGCCGTCCAGTGTCGCGGTCTCGATGCGCGGGACCGACCCCGCGGCGAGCCGGCGGATCGCGGCGAGGAGGAAGCTCCCGGCGGCGAGCCCTCCCGCTCCGCCGATCGAGGCGAGCGCGGAGGCCTCCGCGAAGAGTTGCCGCGCGAGCCGGCCGCGTCCCGCCCCGAGCGCAGCGCGCACTGCCAGCTCGTGGCGCCGCGACGCCCCGCGCGTCAGGAGCAGGTTCGCGGTGTTCGCGCAGGCGATCAGGAGCAGGAGAGCGACCGCCCCGGAGAGGACGAGCAGCGCCGGACGCCGCCCGCCGACGAGGGACTCCTGGAGAGGCTGCACCGCGATCGAGAAGCCGGTGTTCTCCTCCGGGTATTCGCTCGCGAGGGCGCGGCCGATCGATTCCATGTCCCGGCGGGCCGCCGCGAGTGTGACTCCGGGCGCGAGCCGCCCCACGACATCCACGGCGCGGCCCGAACGGCTCGGAAAGGCCTGGTTCACGAGCGGCGCGATCACGCCGGCGCCGATCACCAGCGCGTCGTCCGGCGCGACCCCGATGACTTCGTACGGTCCCCCGTCGATGAGGATCTTCCGGCCCACGACCGCCCGATCTCCTCCGAAGCGGCTCTTCCAGACGGACTCCGAGAGCAGGACGACTCGTGAAGGGCCGCCCTCGCGGTCCTCATCCGGCCGGAAGTTGCGGCCCGCGACCGGCTCGAGACCGAGGAGCGGGAGGAGATCCGCGGAGACAAAGGCGGCATCCACCTGCGCCGCGCTCTCGGAGCCGCCGAGGACGACTGACGTTCCCAGGATGCCGGAGAGCTTGTCGAACGAGCGATTGCGGTCCCTCCAGTCGCGAAGGTCCATGTAGGAGGCCCCGATCCCGTTCGAGTTCTTGACGGGATGAAGCGACCCGACGCGGGCGAGCCTCCCGGGCTCGCGGTACGGAAGCGCCTTCAGGAGGACGGCGTCCACGACGCCGAAGATCGCGACTGTCGCGCCGATCCCAAGGGCGAGCGTCGCCGCCGCCGGCACGGCGAAGCCGGGGTTCTTCCGGAGCCCGCGCAGCCCGTAACGCAGATCGGCAAGGAACGAACGCATCAACGCACCTCCGGCCGGGTCCATCCGGGTAGCGAGCCTCGTACCATCGCCCCGCCGCCGCAACTCCTTCTGCCCCAGAGCGTCCCATCTCACGATCGCGCGCCGGGTGTCCGGTCCCGGGAGCGCCCTGTCCGGAAACGAACAAGGACGCTGGTTCCCTGCTCTCGAATCCGGTTCAGCAGGTAGAGACGTCGGAATCGTCGAGCGGAGCTACCTGGACGGAGCCCAGCTCGTCATGTCCTTGTACACGACGTGCAGGACCTTGCAAACGACGCCGGTCGCGCCCCGGCCGACGTAAGCCTCGTCCTCGTATGTCTTGCCCTTCTCGTTCGGCTGCCGGCTCGACCGCTCGACGTTGTGCCAGACGGCAGTTGCCCTCTGCTCTCTCCCGTCGGAGCCGTTGTAGGTGAGCCCGACGTCCACCTGAATGACCGGCTTGTCGGTTACAAGATGGATGCGGTAGCGGATGTGCTCCTGGTCCGCTGCGAGGCCCAGGAGCTCGACCGTGACCGGTACTTCCTCCGACAACGGGGGCAGGGCGGGAGTCGTTCTCCCGGGCGACCTCTTCTGCGCCGGAGCCTTCACTTCGCTCCCCTTCCCGCCGCAGCCGAGCGGCATCAGGAGCGAAGACAAAACGACGGCGACGGCCGCGCGCCCCGTTCTCGATCTCATGGGCTCTCCTTCCAGGGCGAGCGTAACACTCGGCTCCACGCCCGCGTTCTCAGGTTCCTCACCCGACAGGACCCTCCAAAGCGATAGTCTCTCGCGTCAAATGTCCGGCCAGATCGTGGTTCGCGGCCTCCGCAAGCAGTTCCCGAAGGTCCTCGCCGTGGCGGGGGTGGATCTTGACGTCGCCGCCGGCGAGGTCTTCGGCCTGCTCGGGCCCAACGGCGCCGGCAAGACGACGACGCTCGAGATGATCGAGGGCCTGACGCCGGCCGACGCCGGAGAGATCGAGGTCTGCGGCCTGAACTGGCGCCAGCACGCGCAGCAGATCCGGGCCCGGATCGGAGTGCAACTGCAGGCGACGAGCCTCTACAACAAGATCACCCCGCGCGAGGCGCTCGATCTCTTTGGCTCCTACTACCCGAAGCGGCGTGGCACGGACGAGCTCCTCGAGCTCGTGCAGTTGAAGGACAAGGCCGACGCCTACCACGTGACGCTCTCCGGCGGGCAGGCGCAGCGCCTGGCGCTTGCGCTCGCCCTGGTGAACGATCCGGAAGTGGTCTTTCTGGACGAGCCCACCGCCGGCCTGGACCCGCAGGGGCGCCGCTCGCTCTGGGAGGTCGTGCGCAGGATGAAGGCCGAAGGGCGCACGACGATGCTCACGACGCATTACATGGACGAGGCCGAGGCGCTCTGCGACCGGCTGGCGATCCTCGATCACGGCAAGATCCTGCGCTCGGGCACGCCGGCCGAGCTGATCGCGGGCCTCGGGATCCCGAGCGTCGTCGAGCTGACTTTCGACGGCGCGGCGCCCGATCCCTCCGCCTTCGCGGCTCGGCTCGGTGACGCCGTCGCCATCGAAGCGCGCGGCGATGTCTGGGAGATCCCGACCCGGGATCCGAAGACGCTCCTTCCCCGCCTCATCACCACGATCGAGAGCCAGAGCCTGGAATACAGCCAGGTGCACGTGCGCCGGGCGACGCTCGAAGACGTCTTCCTCCACCTGACCGGCCGGAGCCTGCGCGAATGAACGGAGAGACCCCAATGACGCTGCCGAATCCGTCCAGGCTTCTCCTGCAGCAGTTCCGCATCGAATGGCGGCTGTACGCGCGAGACCGCGGCGCCATGTTCTGGACGTTTCTCTTCCCGCTGCTGATGCTCTTCGGCTTCGGCGTGATCTTCCGCTCGGGGGGGCCCCCGGCGCCGAAGATCGTGCGCGTCCTGCCGGCACAGGAGTCCCAGCGCGATCGCGCGTTCCTAAGGGCGCTCGAGGAGTCGCACCTGACAATCGTGACGATGCCCGCCGCGCAGGCGGAGGCGCGATGGCGTACGGGCGAGACGATGGCGCAACTGGAGAATGCGGGAGGCGGCTATCGCCTGCGGCTGAACAGCTATCTGATCGTCCAGGGCCTGGTGGCCGCGCAGGCCGCGAACCAGGCGTTCCTGGTAGCGCAGGCGCGATTGAACGGCTCGCCCGAGCCGGAGCGCATCCCGATCGTCGTCGAGAGCCCCGGGCATGCGCATGCCGCCAACTACGCGGCATTCCTCGTGCCGGGCTTGATCGGATTGAACCTGCTCACGATGGGTCTCTTCACCGTCGGCATGGTGACGGTCTCATACCGCGAGAAGGGGAAGTTCCGTCGGCTCGCAGTGACGCCGCTTCCGAAGTGGGTCTTCCTGCTCGGCCAGATCCTGCAGCGCGTCACCGTGGTCGTGCTGCAGACCGCGCTGCTGCTCCTCGCCGCGCGACTGGGCTTCCGGATCGCAAACCAGGGGTCCAACCTGTTGCTGGTCGCGCTCGTCATGTTCGGCACCGCGACCTTCATCGCCATGGGCTTCGCTCTCTCGAGCCTCGCCTCGACGATCGAGACCTACGGGCCGATCTCGAACCTCGTCTTTTTCCCGATGATGCTGCTCTCGGGCGTCTATTTCACGCTCGACAGCGCGCCGCGGTGGCTGCAGAAGGCGGTCTTCGTCCTTCCCCTCTCCCCCTACCTGCGCGTTCTGCGCGCGGTGTTCAACGACGGCTCCACGCTCGCGGGTCACGGCGCCGGGCTCGCGGTCCTTGGCGCCTGGGCCGCGCTGTCGTTCGTCCTGGCGGTCAGGCGCTTCCGCTGGGTGTAGGTAGGCGCCGACTCACAACTCACAACGCTCCCCGGCGGGAACGGTCTTGCTCATCAATGGCTGTTTCTCGACAGCCTTCCATGGGGCTTGAGCACGAAACTGCAGACGGGCGAGGAGCAGGGCATCTCGAGCATGGCCAGCAATTCGGGCGACCGGTCGAGAGGAGAGTCGCAGAGCGGGCACACCCCCTCGCGAATGGATTTCACGACGCGCGGATCGTTGCAGCTCAAGTCGAAGCAGCAGTCGTCCGTGTCGTCAAGAAGGGCTTCGAGCGGGTCCGGGCGCATTTGAGAGAGACCCCTTCTCCATTCCTCCGTCGAAAGCCGGCGGTCTGCCGGGGAGGGAAGGATTGTCGCGCTGGCGGCGGGACAGTTGATGTCCCGCCCGCGGGGTCTTCCGGCACGGAGGCGTCTCGTCTACAATCTCGCCCGTTTCTCAAATGACACTGTCCAGCGGTTCACGTCTTGGCCCGTACGAGATCCTCGCGCCTCTCGGGGCGGGAGGCATGGGAGAGGTCTACCGGGCGCGGGACGAGCGCCTTCGCCGCGAGGTCGCGATCAAGGTCCTCGTGTCCGAGCTTTCCGCCGACCCCGCCCGGCGAAAGCGATTCGAACAGGAGGCGCGGTCGGCCTCTTCACTGAATCACCCGAATATCGTCACGATCCACGACATCGGCTCGACCGATTCGATGGTGTACATCGCCATGGAGCTCATCGACGGGCAGACCCTGCGCGCCCTGCAGCAGGACGGGCTCCTGCCGACCCGGAGGCTGCTCGACATCGCGTTTCAGATCTCCGACGGCCTCGCCAAGGCGCATGCGGCGGGCATTGTTCACCGGGACCTGAAGCCCGAGAACATCATGGTGACGAGGGACGGCGTCGTCAAGATCCTGGACTTCGGCCTCGCCAAGCTCCTCCTGCGCGAGACCGCGAAGGGAGACGAGAGCGCCACGGCGGTCGAGCAGACGCAGCCGGGAACGGTCATGGGCACGATCGGTTACATGTCGCCGGAGCAGGCCAGCGGCCGGCCGGTCGATTTCCGTTCCGACCAGTTCTCGCTCGGCTCGATCCTCTACGAGCTCGCGACGGGCAAGCGGGCGTTCCAGCGCGGCACGAGCGCGGAGACGCTCACGGCCATCATCCGCGAGGACGCCGAGCCGATCGGAAAAGTCAACGCGAGCGTTCCAGCGCCCTTCCGCTGGATCATCGAGCGGTGCCTAGCCAAGGACCCGGAGGAGCGCTACGCCTCGACCCGGGACCTGGCGCAAGACGTGCGGAGCGTTCGCGAGCATCTCTCGGAAGCCTCCGTCCCGGGCGGGGCCCCGGCGCCGGCACCCATTGCCGCTCCCGCGCGCGGCCGCAGCCCGGTCCTTCGTGCCGCTATCTCGGTAGCGGCCCTCGCCGCGGCGCTCGTCGCCGGGATGCTGCTCCAGAATCGCTTCTCCCGATCGTCGCCCCCGTCCTACCAGCAGATCACCTTCGGCAGCGGCACGATTCGCGCCGCGCGCTTCGCCCCGGACGGCCAGACGATCGTGTACAGCGTCTCCTGGGACGGCAACCCCTTGAAGCTGTTTCTCAAGCACCCGTCGAGCCCGGATTCGCTTCCGCTGGAGCTGCCGAGCTCGAACCTCCTCGGAATCTCTCCCACGGGCGAGATGGCGATCGCGCTCGATTGCCGTTCGACCCAC
>DATIRW010000073.1:0-8719 GCA_035469365.1 Thermoanaerobaculia bacterium | reverse complement strand
CGTGTGACTCTCCTCACTCTCTAGAGTCGAATGAAGGGCTCCTAAATCGACACCGCATCGAACTACACGCTCCGTGCCAGACAAGATTCACAGGAGGACGCTCGCGAGAAACCCTTCGTAATCAGTCAATTAGGTGAACGGGATCCAGGGCTCGCTGGCCTCCCGCAGGAGAGACTGACCGACGATTTTTCGGCAGAGTGTCGAGAAATCGGCAATCAGCCTCGGCCCTGCAGACTCCGCTTCCGCGCCTCTTCGATTGTCCGGATGTCGCGGGTCCGGCTCAGGATGGCCTCGACGACGCGCTCCGCGTCTCTGGCGACCCCGTGGATCATCGTCGATGACATCGCGTAGAGGAAGTGCAGGCCGACGAAATACAGCCCCGGCGCACTCGCGACGATTCCGCGCTCGTGCGCCGGCTCTCCTTTCTCGTCGAAGATGGGCAGATCGATCCAGGAGAATCCCGGGTGAAACCCCGTGCACCAGATCACGTTCGAGGCGTCGAGGCCCCGGCCATCGTCCAGAAGGGGCTTCCCGTCGCGCACGCCAGCGATTCTCGGAACGCGCTCGATGCCGGCGGCTGCCAGGTCCTCCGGCTGCACCCGGATGAGCGGGCCGCCTTGAGAGAGGATTTTCGGGCGGACCTTGCGTCCGACCGGAGTATCGACGGTCAGCAGGCGGTGAAAGACGAACCGCAGCACCAGGCGCCGCAGGAAGAGCCGCGCCGGCAAGCCGCCGATGCGAAAGGGGATATGGCCGGTGTCCCTTCCGGACATCCAGGTTCGATGATGATGGCGGGCAACCTCGAGCGCGATCTCGGCCCCCGAATTGCCCGCCCCGGCGATGAGGACGCCTCCCTCCCGGAGCTGGGAAGGATTGCGATAGTCGCTCGAATGCAGCTGGACGATGCAGGCATCGAGCTCCCGGGCGAAAGAAGGCACGCGAGGTCTCTGGTAGCTCGCCATGGCGACCACGACGTTGTCGGCCTCGAACCGCAGGTCGCCGGCCGTCACGAGGTAGCGGCTGCCTCGCCTCTCGAGTCTGTCCACCTTGACGCCGTTGCGAACCGGGAGCGCGAATTGCTTCGCGTAGGCCTCGAGATAGTCGGCCATCTCGTCCTTCGTGGGAAACGTGTCCGGCGGGGCCGGGAAGGGCATCCCAGCGAGCCCGTCGTAACCGGCCGGAGTGAACAGGCGGAGCGAATCCCAACGGTTTCTCCACGAGTCGCCGACCCGTTGGTTTGCGTCGAGAATCACGAACGGGATGCCCCGCCCGGCCAGGTAATACCCGACCGAAAGGCCGGCCTGCCCGGCGCCGATGACGACGACCGGGAGGCGTTCCGTCTTCGGCGAGATCCTGGTCTCAACCGGCGTCGCCTGTCGGATCGTCGCTCTCGCCGCGGCCGGGGCGAACGCGCTGGCCGCCGCCAGACGCATGAAGGCCGTCCCCTCTTCGACGATGAGTCCGTCGCGCGGGTCAAGGGACGGCCGAGAGTCGGCCTCCTGCTCCTCGGCGATTCTGGTCGTCAGTTGTCTCGAGCGGTTCTGGCCGATTCGGGTCTGGGTCATGACGTCCTCCTTGCTTGTGTTTGCCATCTCCTGTCATGACGGACGGTACGGCGGAGGGGCGGAGCCGCGCGTCGGGGAAAACCCCCAATTTCATCCGGGCGGCGGCATGGGGGATTTCCCCCAGGACGCGGGGGAGAGGTCAGAGGAGCCGGTGCTCGTACGCGAAGGCCGTCGCGGCGGAGCGGGAGGAGACGTCCAGCTTGGTGAAGATGTTGCTCATGTGCCTGTCGACTGTCTTCTCGCTGAGAAACAACTCGGCGGCGATCGTCTTGTTGGTCTTGCCGGCGGCCACCAGGCGAAGCACCTGAAGCTCGCGTGAGGTCAGGCCATGCGGGCGAGCCGGGCGCGTTCCCTTCGCGAGCGCCTCGATGGACGCAAGGTCCGGCGCGGCTCCCAGCTCTTCAAACACCGCCCGGGCGGCGCCCAACTCCAACTCGGCCCCGTCGTCGTCGCCGACGGCTCGGCAGGCGAGTCCGACCAGCACTCGCAAACGCGCCGCGATATACGGCACGCCGACTCGCTGCCACAGCTCGAAGGAGCGGCGCAACGGACCTGAAGCGGCTCGCGCGTCGCCCCTCGCCAGTTCCACCGCGCCGCGAGCGTGCGCCGCCATCGCGGCCAGAACGTCCGTCGAGAACGCCTCCGCGGTTTCCTCCAATTCGCGGCAGGCGCCGAGCGCCTCCTCGACGTCGCCCACGGCCAGCAGGATCTCGACGAAGGCGGGAAGGAGTCTCGTCCTCTGCATGCGGTCGGTTGTCGCGGCGACGACGCGGCGAATCTGGGCTGCGGCGGCGTCGGCGCGTCCCCTGGCCAGACGCAGCAAGGCCAGGCCCGGCTGCGGTTCCAGGCCCAGGCTGTTCGCGCGGCGATAATCGTTTTCCGCCTCCGCGAACTCGCCTCGGAGACGGTGCACCTCGGCCTGCTGATAGAACGCCGCGGCCGCGGCCTTCGGCTCGAACCCCTTCTGGAGGCCCTCCGCGGCGCGCCGCGCCTCCTCGATCGCCTCCCGCCAGTCGCCGCTCAACTGCATGATCTCAGCGCGATGAACCCGGCAGGCGCCGGTGAAAGCGACCACGTCGGGCTGCTCCTCGCACCACTCCGCCAGCGCGGAGGTCCATTCGCGCGCGCGGCCGAGCGCGTAGACCTGCTGGCAGCAGTCGATCACGCTGCAATAGATCACGCCTGTCAGCAGCGGCGACACCTCCCGGGCGGCGACCGCGACCATGGCCTCGTCCAGGAGCGCGACTCCTTCATCGATCCGCCCCTGGCGCATGAGAGCCCGGCCCTGCACGCTTCGAGAAAAGGCGACGAGGTCGGCGTCGCCGAACCGGATGCCGATCCCGGCCGCGGCGGCCGCGGTGGCGTACGCGGCCTCGCAGTCATTGGCCGCGAGTTGCTGGCGCGCCGCCGGCAGGAGAAGGTAGCCCTGCTCGACGCAGTCGTGCGCGCCCCCTTCGAGCAGCCTCTTCGCGCGAGTCAGCCATCCGTTCGCGCGGCCAGTCTCTCCGCGGGCGAGCAAACGAAAAACCAGCCAGAGCGCGGCGCGCGCGGCGCGCACACCGTCGCCGGCCTCCAAATAGGCCTGATGGGCGCGCTCGAGCGCCTTACGAGCATCCTCGTCCCGGCCGAGGAGGGCCGCGGACGTCGCCAGGAGATCGAGGTCGTCGCCTCCCAGCGGTTGCGCCCGATCCGCCACGGAGAGCGACCGGAAGGCATCCCCGAAGGCGTGCCGCCGGTAGGACTCGCGGCCGAGTCGGAGTTCGCCTGACGTGCCCCCGATGCGAGCGCTGGCGTGGTCTCGATCGTGGCGGCTCATCGGTTCCCCGGCGATACGCGGCAGAGGTTACCAGATCGTCCACGACGTACGCACCGCCGGAGGAGGGTGGGAGAACAGCCTCTCCGCGCCCAGGCCGAGGATGCGAACCTCAGACGATGCTGTACTTCTGGATGCGGGAGTAGAGCTGTGAGCGGGTGATCCCCAGGAGGCGGGCGGCGAGGGCCTTGTTGTTGCGGGCCTCCTTGAGGGCGTTCTCCACGAGATTGCGCTCGACATCATTGAGGCTCTGGTTCGGCGCCGCCGCCGACAAGATCGCCCCCTTGCCGTTACCCGGGCGCGGCGCGGGCAGGTGCTCGGCGGTGATCAGGCCCCCGTCGCAGAGGATGATCGCCCGTTCGATGGCGTTCCTCAGCTCGCGAACGTTCCCCGGCCAGGAATAGGAGAGCAGCACGTCGCGCGCCTGCTTCGAGATCCCGGCGCACGGCCGGCCCACAGTCTTTCCGATCTCCTCGACGAAGGCTTCGGCGAGCGGAAGGATGTCTTCTTTCCTCTCCCGCAGCGGGGGGAGCGCGATCTCGAAGACCCGCAGACGATAGTAGAGGTCCTCGCGGAAATCTCCCCGGGCGAGCGCCGCCGATAGGTCCCGGTTGGTGGCCGCGATGATGCGGACGTCGGCCTTCTGAACGCGCGACCCTCCCAGCCGCCTGGAACTCCCGCTCCTGCAGCACTCGCAGGAACTTCGCCTGGACCGACGAGGACATCTCGGCGACCTCGTCCAGGAAGAGAACCCCTTCGGCGGCCTGCTCGATCTTCCCCGGCCGCGACTGGAGGGCCCCGGTGAAGGCGCCGCGCTCGTAGCCGAAGAGCTCGGATTCCAGCAGCTGCTCGGGGAGCGCCGCGCAGTTGATGGCGAGGAAGGGCTTGCTCGATCGCGGGGAGGCCGCGTGGATGGCGAGCGCCACGACCTCCTTTCCGGTGCCGGATTCCCCCGTCAGGAGCACCGTCGTCTCCGTCGCCGCGACCCTGGAGACGAGATCGAGCACTTCGCGCCAGCTCTTCGAGTTCCCGATGATCTGCCGCGGTCCGCCCAGATACGACGCGAACGCCTCCATCAGGGAGGCCAGGCGCCCCTCGAGCCGCAGTGTTTCCTCGCGCGCTTCCGCGGCGAGCCGGGCTTCCTCCGCCAGCTTTTCGTGCGAGAGCACCAGCGCGACCTGGTCGGCGATGCGGCGGGCGATGTCGGCGTCTTCCTCGCGATACTTGCCGACCGTCCGCGAAAGGAAATTCAGGCCTCCGACGACCTCTCCCTCCAGCCGCACGGGCACGCGCAGGAGAGACCGCATTCCCTCCTGCTTCATGCCTTCGTACTTCTCGCCGCAGCACCGGGACTCCTTGCGCAGGTCTCGAACGAGGAAGAAACTCCAATCGGCGTCGGTCTGCGGGTTGCCGTCGATACAGATCTTCTCGGGCATGTCCGGGACCCGGTCTCCGGTGTAGGCATGGATACGGATCGTCTTGCGGTCCTCCGAGAACAGGCCCAGCGCCATTCGTTCATGCGGCAGGATCCCGCCGACCGCGGCGGAGAGCTGGTCGAAGACCTCGCGGATATCGAGCGCCTTCGACAACGTCGGCAGCACCGCTTCGAGCGCCTCGCTCCGACGCCGCCGCTCCCGCTCCTCCCGGAAGAGCCGATCGTGCCGGAGCGCCACGGCGACGAGGTCCGCGATCGCCAGCACGGTGGCCTCGTCCTCCGAACCGAAGGCGCCGACCCGGGAGGAGGAGAACCAGATGGTCCCGAGCGGGCGAGCCGCCGGCAGGAGGCAGGACATCAGTGACAGGCAATCGAGGGCGAGGATCCGGCGGTCGAGGAGGTAGGAAGGGTCGAGCATCGTCCGGACATCGGAATGCCGGAAGACTCTGCCAATTTCGCTCAAGCGGATACCGGGCGAGACGTCGGACCGGCTGTACTGGCCGATATCTTCGGTTCGCAGGTCTCCCGCGACGGCGTAGGCGGAGAACGTGACGTTTTCAAGGTCCTCCCACGGAACATCGGGGTCCTCCACGACACTGACCCCCATGACATCGAACGGCAGCACCTGCCGCGCCGCCTCGGCGACGCGCGGGAAGACGTCCGTCAGCTTCAGGCTCTCCGCCACGGTCCGCGCGATCGCCGAGAGGGTGAGGCCGAGCTTCTCCTGGCGGGAAACGGGCGGGCTGGCGACGGCGGGGCTCATGGGTTCCACAATTCCAATTCTAAACAACGAATTCCAGCCCGACAGGTTTTCGCTGTCCGGCCGCGCCCGGAGCTGCCGGTCCAATCCGTGTCCCTGTCAACGATCGCGGCCTCGGGACGCTTCCAGAGATTGATTCAAGCGAGTCATGACGCGGTCACCGCCGCGGGCACAGAATCTCGCCGGCGTGGAGATCAAATAAAGGAGGAGTTCTCGGGGCGTTCTTGAACAGGAAGGGGGCTCGCCGTGCGACGCTTGTCTCGTTTCGCGCTGCTCATGTTTTCCGCCGTCTTGCTCACTGCCATTCCGGCTTCCGCGGGTTACAAGTTGACCGGCTGGGCCGTCGATAAGGTTCAACCGGACCTCGAGTACGGTGGACGCGCGAACACGATCGCCGTCGACCCGACCGACAGCAACACGATCATCGTGTCGACGCCGTCGGGAGGGCTCTTCACGAGCTCGACCCGCGGCGCCTCATGGAGCCACATCGACAGCCTGCCTGCCTCCGGGACGAACGGACTGATATTCCTTACGGCCGTTCCGAAAACCGTCATCGCCACAACGGGAGAGGATTTCAAGACCTCCAACGGCGGCGGAATCTGGCGGAGCGCCGATGGCGGAAGCACGTGGGTGCAGGCAATGAGTCCAGCCGCTCCCTCGGGCGTGAAGGACCGCTTCGGAGCGGGCGAGATCTCGGTCGCAGCCGACACCGGAGCGATCTACGTCGCCACCGTGTACGGCGTTTCGATCAGCGGCGACAATGGTCTTTCGTGGAGTCCTGCGGACCCGTTCGGCGGCAGCCAACACCGCGCCGCCTCGGTCCTTGCGCGGCGCGGCAACCTCGTCCTGGCCGGCGGACCGGCCGGCATCCGGCGGTCGACCAACGGCGGGACCAATTGGTTTTCGCCTGCGGCCGGCCCGGGGAGCGTGACGGATATGCATGCTCTCGGAGGATCGCCTTACGTCGATGACCAGGCATACGTCGTCAACGACAACACGGAGCTCTACTACACCGAAGACGGCGGCGATCATTGGACGAAAATCGCGTCGGCGCCGGGCGGCGGCGCCGGGGCCGGCGGCATCGCGTTCGTGAAGGCGATCGGCAAGGGCGCCGGCGTCGATCTCTACTTCGGCAATCGATACGAACTGTGGAAACTGTCCTGCCCGGCGATCACCGGCACGAAGAAGCTCGACTACGGCGGTTCCTGGGTCAAACTGAAGATTGACCACGTCGACACGCGCGACCTCGCGTTCGACAGTGCCGGTCAGCCGTTGCTTCTGGCCACCGACGGTGGTCTCCACAACACCGCCGACGGAGGACTGAACTGGAAGCTCGTCGGCGGCGGACCGAAAGGCTTCAACGCGCTGCAGATCACCGAAGTCAAGGGCCAGTGGATCACCGACATCGGCCGGCACGATCTCTACTTCGGCACGCAAGACAACAATCTGTACGCGTCGGGCGACGACGGCAAGACGTGGGGCAACCCCATATGCTGCGAAGGGTTTTTCATCGAGGGGCAACATCGCGTCGCGACGGCGGCCGACAGCAGGATCACGTTCACCGCATGTTCCGGGTGCTCGAATCTGATTTCCGGGCCGCTCTTCTCCGGGGTCGCCGGGTGGCCCAATGCGACAACTCCTCCGGCCGGAAGCCCGGCGATCGTCCGCAAGTCGTTTCACGTGCAGGGCGTCAACGCCGCCGCTTCCTTTACCAAAGGGCTAGCCGTGACGATGAGCCTCGGGACGGCGTGGAAGCAGTACGCCACTCTTCCCGAGGACCGCCGGGACCTCCCGAAGTTGAGCGATCCGGGTCTCCATCCCGTGCTGTACCAGTCGATTCGCACCGGTTATGACGCTGCACGGGAGATGGACATCCATCGGCTTGCGCGGATCGTCGAGAAAACGTCGGGATCCGGCGCGATCGTGTCCTATCCGACGATGAACAACTTTGGTGGCATGGGGATCAATCCGACGATGTTCGCGTGGTATCAGGTCTTCGGCGTCGATCCTGGCAATGCCTCTCACGTCATCGCGCCGGACGTCGTCAACGAGAAGATGATGGAGACCTGGGACGGCGGCGACAACTGGACCGAGATCCCGCAGCTCACGTCGCTCGTGACCGACGGCGGCAAGTTCGCCTTCCGGCTCAAGATCTTCCCGCACGCGTCCGCCGTCAGCTTCTCGCCCGATGATCCGAACGTCGTCGCCGTCGCCAGCTGGGAAGGCGGCGTCTTCCTGTCGCCCGACCGCGGCGCAACCTGGTCGAAGGTCCCTGGATCAGATCGCATCCCTCGCATCACGTCGGTGTCGTGGAGAACGGCTTACGAGGCGTTCGTCTCATCCTACGGACGGGGCCTTTGGCGCGTCAGCTTGAAGCTGCTGAAACTGCTGCCGGAATTCAAGAAGGCGTGCAGGGGGCGGTGCGACATCCTCCCGTTCCCGCCACTCGGCGATCCCGAGCGCGAGAAAGTCAAGTATGCGGTGCTCGTTTTCAACGGCCGCATCCAGGGGGCACAGGTCGCCGGTGGAGCGCTGAAGGAGCTGTTCGTCTTCCCGGGAAGCTCCGTCGTCTTCTTCTCGGACGAGGAGGAGATGAAGATCAAGGTAACCGAGACGACCAGGCAAGTCGGGTTCTCCGGAGTGAAGGCGCCCACGCCGCGGAAACCGCGAGCGATCATGGTCGGCCTCACGCTCGGTGACCGCGGGAACCTCGTCGGCGCGGCGTTCGCGGACAAGGCTCTGTCGATGTCTACGGTGAGCGAGCAGGAGTTGCGAGAACCGCCGCTGCACGAGAAATCGCCAACCGCCGGCAAGCCTTATCTGCACCTCGTCACGTCCGCTACCGGTGTCGCGAACTTCATCGCGCCGGAGAAACCGCTCGAGATCGCCGGACGCGGTTTCCGGGCGGGGACGTCGGTCGACATCGCCATCGACGGCCGCGTCGTCGAGAAGGTAAGAGTCGGCGACAGTGGCGCGTTCTCCCTCACTGTGACCGCGCCGCGCGAGGCCGGGTTGCACACTGTTACGGCGCGCGACTCAGCGAGCGGGACGGTGATCGACGGCTCGACATTCCTGGTGCGGTCGGAGGACCGGCGCCCTGAGTGAAACGCGGGACCTCCGGCCCCTGAATCCGCGGCCTCCGCACC